>NZ_JBNJOF010000022.1:0-56974 GCF_050113875.1 Vibrio sp. TRT 1302
CGCTTGTCCCAACAAATAGCGGGACCAAAGTGCTGGCTATAGTCACTAAACAGCATCACGCGATAGTTGTGGGATGGAACCTTGTCTTCCCGCTTACGCCATACATAAAACAGAGACTCCGTATTAAGTTTTTCTTTAAGCAGCTTAAAGTAATCGTTGAGGATACTCAGGTCGGTATCTTGATGGTCTTCTGGCAAAAACAAGTCCAAACGTGTAGCAAGAGCGATGTCAAACTGACTGAGTGCCTGTTCAAAGACATCGACCATCGAGGTCAGTGCTGATTCGTATAACCCCTTGTCGCTGTAATACAGCGGGTAATCTTCAAAAGTTCTATCAAGGGTAATGCTTGGGAGGTAGGTTCTATTCGCCATGAGTAATGCCTTTTTGTGTGTGAATGACATAGGCATTACTCGCGCTGTATTTTTTAGGTGAGTCGTGACTGCAACCAAAGCTCTTGTTGAAGTGATCGTTCCGGTTGGCAATGGGCTTCGCGAGACGACTGATTCGATAGAAGAACTCGTTTAACTGTAACGGGAACACTTCAGCGTCAGACAACAGCTCAAAACCTTCATTCGTAGGAGAGTAGGCTAATCCAGAGCATGGTTGGCTGTAATAAGCTTCAACCACCCTATCCCATGTCTTCCTCACTTTTTTGTAGAGAAAACGCCCCCAACCCTCTCGTCCAGTGCCGAAGTTTTGAAAGAGATCCCTATCAAAGAGCAAGATAAGATGATGATGCTGGCTGGTGGATTCACTGGCCTTCGCCCAGATATAGCGAATGACCATTTGCTGGTATTGATAAGTTCTGTCGGTGTATTTGTCTCTACAGAGCTCATTAGTCTCCGATGCTAAAATACGAAAGAAATGGGCAAACACCGCTAGGTAATCTCCCTCAAAGTCACTCGGTAGATTTAGGTTGATGTGAACAGCAAAGATTCTTGGGTATTGGTTTAGTGCTTCAGTCAGCACTCGGTCTATCTCCTCTAGGTATTCGAGAACGAGACCATCCTTGTGGTAGTAGAGTGGCTTTCCATTAAAGGTTCGGTCATAAGTGATGGTGTGGTGGTTAAGAGCATCTGAACGACTATGAGTAACGTTAAGTTGATGAGTCATGATTGGTTCCTGTGGTTTGTTGTGATTCCCACAGGAACTGTTTCCAACGTAATTTTTAAGCTACTTATGACTATGACCGAAATTATTCATACGCTTTCCAAAATGCTTCGTTCTTCGTTTCGCTAGATAGCTCAGTCGATAAAAGACAGATTGAAACACCTCCTCAAACTCCTCAGAGTTACGTAGCAAGTGATACTGGCCTTGTTTGGAGAAATGGATAGCTGGTTTCTCTTTACCTGAGTACATGGCTTCCACTGAACGCTTCCATGCATTACGAATACGGTTAGCCAAACTTTGCTGATACTCTCCAAAATCCCCCAGAGAGCGAAATATGTTCCGGTCAAAGATAAGTGCAACGTGGTAATGACTGCTCGTTGAGGTATCACATTCTTTAGCCCACACATAACGAATAGTGGTCTCTCGATAGAGTTTGCGATTTAGGCGAGCACTACGTCTTCGATATGCCGCTACCTGAGATTTTAAAGAGCGGAAGAAACGAGTCATCACTGCTGAATCATCCCCTCTAAAGTCTGTTGGTAAGTTAAGGTCCACTCGAACGATAAAAACTCTCGCATATTGCTCTAGAGCTTTCTCAAGGACTGACTCTATCCCTTCTAGGTATTCAATGATCAACCCCTCCTTGTCGATGTATATCTTGTTTCCGTTGAAAGTGGATTCGTGTGTGATGGTTAGATTTTTAGACATGATAGAGACCTATGTTTTGTTAATGACATAGGTACTGATAGTGACGTTATTTTCTAAGTCTCTCTTTGGGTAGGGGAACCCATCCCCTACCAAGATATCGAGTGATGAGGTCGTTGGTTGAGGTGTGGGATTAGATGAGTAGATGGAGAGGTATATATATTATTAATTACCGATCCCCCTCGATTCACTCCCACTCTGTTTTTAGGTGATTACTGAGCCTTCACATCGGCTAAATCCAACCAGCTAACCTTCATTTTTTATCAAAAATCACGGCTCATGCATTTTTACTTCTGGAGTTCACTCACATAAAAAGTGACAATCCAATAAATAATTTATTTAGATAGATCAATCGGACTACACTTTATGAACATAAATAATCAGCTAAAAACAGCTACCAATAAGTAGATCACTATGACCCCAAATCAGATAACAGATACAACCTACCAGCTCCACAATTTCATCAACCCGTTTGATAGGCAAGATAGTTATATTTTGCTTTCAGGAGGGTATTCAAAGACGCTAGTTATTGATAAAAATCGTCACTCTCCCACACGTTATTTGGGAATAAAAAACTGGGAACAACTAAAGTCAATATGGCCGGGGTTCACCCCTTTTGATGACGCTTACCTGATGCCATTCAGTCCGTTAAGCGAATCAAGATTTCGAAATAAACCCATAGCTGATGAATTCGTTGAGTATCAAAACATCTATCGTTATTTCGAAGAAAAGAGCATCAGGCAACAGCCAAAAGCTACTCTCATTTGTTTGTGTATGTTGCTAGCAAAAAATTATGATGAGAAACTAGGCGGAATCCCAATGGGGATAAAAATGCTGGCCACTAGACTTGGAACTAACAGCCGTAAGATAACCGTCAGTATCAAATCACTCGAAGAAATGGGATTAATCGTTTTTCACCAAAGACGGGCAGATATCGACAAGGTGACTCTTCCTTGTTTTATTGAACCTACCAGCACATTTGTACTGAAATTTACGTCTCTATTTAGAAAAGGGAAAACAATACCAAAAGAAGAGCCAGAAGCAGGTACACCTAAGATTCAGACTGCCCCTGAACAAGATTATGACAACTTCATAAAAAGCATTGCCGCTCAAGAAAGCATCTATGATGACACAGAGGAAAACTTAACTGCCAAAAAGCCAGATTATTATCTACATGGTAAGGAAGGCTTCTTCTGGTATCAAAATAAAATATACACTCTTAAAGTGAGACTTTTGAACTTAGTAAGAAAGCCAAAGGTGGAGGAGGTGGTTAAAGCTCACGCCTATCGAGCTCTGCTCTAGATGCTCTGGTGTAGCAACACCTAAAACAAAGGCACAGTTGTTTACGGCAGAATTACATGACACTATGTGTAGTACCTCAGTATACAAATATAACTCACTCTGACAGCTTGGTGCTTCGATTAGTCAAACAGAACACATGCAAATGAACATCATTATCACTAATATTCTGGCGACATAGTAATCGATAGTTGAACTACAGGATACTGTCACAACTTAGAGTGACTGAGTGAAGATTATTTCATCAAAAACAGAACTATTGTCAACGTAAGAAACATAGCAACTTAAACCAACTGGGTAGTATATTGGGTAGTAAAATTCTAAATCAGACAATACAAAACCACTAAGTTTATGATTTTTAAGTAATAAAACTTATTGCTCGACGAACAGATCCAGAATATTGAGTAATATCGACAGATCTCAATCCGTATCTTTAAGGCCCTTGTTTTAGGGCCTTTTTAATTCAACGAATCACTTCACACACAACACACTGTCTTGATCACCAAAATTTGCATATCGCGACAAACTCGATCTGCTGTAACTGGCAGTGTCCTTCATATTGATTTTCCAGCGACGATCAGTTTGCGACATATTGCTGGAAATAAAAAAGTGACCAACCAAACGGCTACTATCATAGTCATTAGAGCTCCATAGCCCTCGGTACTGACCTTCCGTAGCCCCAACAGTTCCAGGAAGAAACTTTCTACAAACTCTATTTACATCACTATAAATTCTACCTTGAAGAGCGATTGGTGGTAACTCGAAAAACTTAAGTGAACTGCCACTTACAGTGATCTCATCAGGTTGATAAAAATTTGCAATTTCTCGAGTTTTCGACACTCGACTCGTCACGTCGTCATAAAACTGAATAACAACGGCTTGGGTAGGATATTGTTCAAACTCCAGTTCATAAAACAGAGTGCCATTTTCAACGACAAATCTATCTCTCCTTGCAATTCTTTGTGGTGAAAGTACTCTTGAAAACACTGTTTGAATATCATCACCGTCTTCCAACTTTAACAACTTATACTTCAAATACTTATTGTTGCTTTCAATCAATACTGGAACGATAGACGATGGTTTGAGTTCGCTAACTCCTTCAATATCTTCAGACGAAAAATACTTATCTAAAAATTGTAAACCATAGAAGTTTGCGATGCCGTAAGTCATTCCTGAATCATGATTAAACCCATATCCATGTGCACCTTCATGGAAAAAAGTTTTTTGAGTCCGACCATCATAAGGTCGCGCTTCAGAGTTTCCCTCGGTAATATAAGGCCTCCAAATCGAAAGCCAGCCACCACTGTTTGTTCTCATTTCAGTCAATGCAGGACCACTCCCTCCACCGACACCCTCATTAGAATATGGTCCGGAAAGCACCTTCAAGTCTAAATTATGGCCTTTTACCCCTAGTCTCATGTAATTGAAATTGGCAACCAATGGGTTGCAATTTCTATTCGAACTTGCACACCAAACATCGCGATAATATTGATACATTTCAGGAAGAAAGTATTTATTATTCATTGTCTTATGAACATTGCTGGAAAGAATTTCATACACTCCTGCTTGCTGAGCATCGGGGCTGCTGTAGCATACAGAAGTACACTGCAACCCTTCTTGAGCAGAAAGACTGCCTGTCATAGTTATCTGCGGCAAATACATACCATTGGTATTAATCAGCCTTATCTCATCGATATTTTGCTGAAATACAACCTTACTGCGACTAAAGGGAGACAATTCCGTATCCATTACAAAAGCAGTTGGATCATGACTACCTGAAACTCGGACCAGAAGCGTAGTGATCTTATCGGGAGTATTGTTGACGATAAAATATTCATTCAGCCCTAAACGTTCAAAAGTAATATCATCAAAGCCGTACGTTTTCTCACCTTGAGCATTACGCCTCTCGAACGATTCGGTATAAACAACATTCACATCTATCTGAACAACGGACTCTGTTGGGCTATAAGTGATCGTATTTTCACTAAGGTAGGTCTGGCCACTATTAGCAATCCAAGGAGACGAAAAGCTGACTAGGGATGTCTCAGGAATACGAGTGTCATCAGGATCGATAACTTCTGGATAGACCAATTCAGGAATTGAATCCTTTTCGTCAGATTCAGCAGCGGAAAACTCACTATCTTCACTACACCCACTCACCAGTAGCAAACCTAGAAAAAACATATGACTATATTTCATTGCCATACAATTAGTACCAATAAATTACAGAATTAATAATAGTGGCGCTATGGTACTCGTGAATTCTAAAAACTACGGCTGAACACTTGAAAGGAACAGACTAATTTATTGTAGGTTAATTCCTTTTTAAATAAATCAGGATAAAAAACAGACAACTAAAATCTGAAGTTCATATCCAAACAAAAAAAAGACCCTCACAGAGGGTCTAATAAGATCTATTTAACACATAAAACGCCATCATCGACATCAAAAATATCCGATGTATTCTTTGGTAAAGTCATCGTGAACGAAGTGGTGTTTTTCATATTGATCCTATAGTGCATATTCAATATAGGAATGTCCGTTAACGCAATCAAATTTGAAGAAGCATAATAGGTGCTATTTAGAATAAGGGGGTTGAAATCACTCGCACTCCAGAGTGATTGATATTGTTCCTTAGTTGCTCCTGAGCTCCCTGAGATATAATTATTACAAATACTATTGATGCTACCGTACATTTCACCTTCAATAGCAGATCTTGGTAATTCAAAGTACGTTAGAGGATTGCCGGCTACGTTTATCCCTTCTTGCTTATAAAAGTTTGCAAACTCCCGTGTAGTAAATAGCCTGTTTGTCACATTATCAAAAAACTGGATTACGATGGCTTGTTGAGGAAAATCACTAAGTTCAAGTTCATAAAATAATTCATTATTTTCAACAATGAATCGATCTCGTCGAGATAGTCTCTCCTGAGTAATAACCCGAGAGTACACCGCTGAGATGTCATCCTCTTCCTCAAGCTTTAGCAATCGATATTTAATATATTTATCACCAGCATCGACGAGCACTGGAACAATAGAGGACGGTTTTAACTCACTCGCACTGGTCATTTCCTGATTGGTAAAGTATTGGTCACTTTCAATAACCTCTGATCCATAACGCACTGAAAAACCGTTTTCAGTCATTCCAAACGCATCAATAAATCCATACCCATGCGCAACTTCACGAAACAAAGCCTCTTGCGTTCGACTAGCAAACGGTCTCGAATTTGTCGCTCCTTCAGTGATATAGTTTCTCCAGATTGCTGCTGTTCCAGAGCTTTCAGCAGTTACATCAACCAGAGAAGGAATGGTTCCCGAGCCTGTTCCATCAACGGAATACGGTCCCGAAAGTACACTCAGGCCAAGTTTGTGACCTCTGGCTCCCAGCCTCATATAGAAAATATTAGCCATATCAGAGTTACAGCCAGAATAATTTGGAACACACCACTCTTCACCGTAGAAATCTAACATTTCGTTCAGAAATCTTTTGTGGTTCATTGCCTTATGCAAATTACTCGTCAAGATCCCGTACACTTCTGCTTGTTGCTCAGTTGGCTTACTAAAGCAAGTATCACCGCACTGGCTTCCTTCTTGTGCAGAGAAATCACCATTCAAAGTAATTTCAGGTAAGAACATACCCATCGTATTTACTAATCGGATATTCTCAAGATTTTCTTGGAATGAAACTCTAGTACGACTAAATGGCGAAAGCATGCTATTTAAAGTGATTAATACCGGCGTATTATAGTTGTTTGTACTTACTAATAATTTTAAAATCTTGTCGGGAGTATTATTAACGATGAAATAATCATTCGGTCCAATCACTTCAAACGTCACATCATCAAATCCAAAGGTCTTATTGCCGCTACTATCACTTTTTTCGAAGTTTATTGTATAGATAATGTTTCCATTAATCTCAGTAACAGAGGTTACTGGGTTATATGTTACATAGTTTTCACTTAGGTATTCCTTAGACGGGTTGTTAATCCAAGGGGTGATAAAATTCACGTAACTTTGTTCTGGAACATCTGGAACATCTGGAACATCTGGAATATCTGGGATGATTGAACCGTCGACAATGGATACGTCAATTTCTTTATCAGGAACTTCAATAGGGACAGATGATGAACCGCTAACTTTACTGTCATCCACGCTCTTTTCAGTGACACCACTATCACCACCACACCCTAACAATATTAGTGAAAGTGAAGAGACTACACTCAAACATATAACATTCATATTAACTACCATTCATTTAAAAGAATAAGAAATGTAGTTTTTAATATTATTTATTTGAGAAATAATTAAAGTCAGCAGTTATCTATGGGATATGTAAGAAACAACCAATTAATGTAATTTCTACTTACTTTAAATTATATTAATCTTTAGTAAACAATTAAATATTAATAAATTAATTTAGAGAAAAACATTTAATAACAGGTTAATTTACCATTGAGCATAAAATATAAAGCCCCTTTATCACAGGGGCTTTATATCGTTAGCCGAAATGAGTGTCTACTCATCCTTCTCTTCAGTCGTGTGATCAACATAAGGCCAATAGTGATGACCAACTCGAATCACTAAAGTGGCAGCAGCTAGAATAAATGCAGCAATAGAAAGCCAAACAACTAGAGTCGCATCAAGTTCCTTCATACCTAATGTGATGTAACGAGCTATTGCCATCATAGCGATGTATATAGGATAGCGTACAGGGATCTTACCGTTCATCACGAACTGTTTCACCATAGCCAGTACTTCTAGATAGATGAACATCAGTAGAATGTCTGTCAGTAAAACACGTTTCTCAGTAAAGACATGAACAAACTCTTCCACCATCGCAAACAAGGTCGCTAACGTTATCGCAATCAAGAGGACAGCTTCTAAAACATGAAAACTCTTGAGAAATGGTTTACTGAAAGATTTAGGTAGATTGGAAGGCATAACCTCTTTCCACAATAAGGCACTAAGTAACAAGCAGTTTATCACGACGGTTAATAAATTGTGCCTGATCGTGTTCATCCTTTAGTCGATTTCTAACAACCCAGATTAACGCCATACTTAAGCCAAAAATCAATATATCCAAAAGCCTAAAACGAGCATGAAGCCTTGGGGTTTATAAGGGCTGTATTAAGGTCTGCTACTTGTTTCTAATGACCAGATTGTGCTACTCTTCGCCTCCATTTTTCTGGCCTAAATTTAACCACTTCGGTGTTTTAATGGGTCAGTGCTATCTTTAATATGTCAGTAATTAGATACTGACGGTCATCAAACCAAATATGGAATCGTCCCTATGGGTAAAGGCACTCTCTATATCGTATCCGCACCAAGCGGTGCGGGAAAATCTAGTCTGATTTCGGCCATGCTAGAAACCAACCCAACCTACGCGATGAAAGTGTCGGTATCACATACCACTCGAGGTATGCGTCCAGGTGAGCAAGATGGTGTCCACTATCACTTTGTGCAAAAAGAGCTCTTTGAAGAACTGATTGAAAAAGGTGAGTTTCTAGAATATGCAGAAGTATTCGGTAACTACTACGGCACCTCTCGCGTTTGGATTGAAGACAACCTAAAAAAAGGCATCGATGTTTTTCTAGATATTGACTGGCAAGGTGCTCGTCAGATCCGTGAACAAATGCCATTGGCAAAAAGCCTATTTATCCTCCCACCATCAAATGGTGAATTAGAGCGTCGCCTTAACGCGCGTGGTCAAGACAGCGATGCTGTGATTGCGAAGCGTATGGCAGAAGCGAAGTCTGAAATTTCACATTATAGTGAGTACGACTACGTGATCGTTAATGACGATTTCGACAACGCACTAATGGATTTTAAGGCCATCATTCGCGCAGAAAGATTGAAGCAAGACAAGCAAGCTGATAAATATAAAGGCATGCTGGATGCTCTTTTAGCGGAGTAAGTCCTAGACACTAGGAACTTACACCCTGTATAATTTCTCGTCATTCAAAATTTAAGTTAACTAATTTGGAGTTCTCATGGCACGCGTAACTGTTCAAGACGCTGTTGAAAAAGTAGGCAACCGTTTCGACCTAGTTCTAATTGCGGCACGCCGCGCTCGTCAAATGCAAACTGGTGGCAAAGATTCACTAGTGCCAGAAGAGAATGATAAGCAAACGGTTATCGCTCTGCGCGAGATCGAAGAAGGTCTTATCACTAAAGAGATCCTTGATGCACGCGAGCGTCAAGAGCAGCAAGAGCAAGAAGCCGCTGAACTAGCAGCTGTTAGCAGCATCGCTCACAGCCGTTAATTAACGCTTCTCTATAACAACTATCTTCCGGGCCTAAAATTTGTATCTATTTGATAGCCTCAAAGACGTTGCCCAAGAATACCTAACAGAGCCTCAAATTGAGGCTCTGCGTCAATCTTATGTGGTAGCGAAAGACGCCCATGAAGGGCAAACCCGCTCTAGCGGTGAACCATATATCATCCACCCTGTTGCTGTTGCTCGTATTCTGGCTGAAATGCGCCTAGACATCGAGACCCTACAAGCCGCTCTACTACATGATGTCATTGAAGACACTGAAGTCACCAAAGAAGAGTTAGAGTCTCAATTTGGTACTACGGTTGCGGAGCTCGTGGATGGCGTTTCTAAGCTTGATAAGCTCAAGTTTCGCGATCGCAAGGAAGCTCAGGCTGAAAACTTCCGCAAGATGGTACTTGCCATGGTGCAAGACATTCGCGTTATTCTAATCAAACTCGCTGACCGCACACACAATATGCGCACTTTGGGCGCACTTCGCCCAGACAAAAAACGCCGCATCGCTCGTGAAACTCTAGAAATCTACTCTCCTCTGGCGCATCGCCTTGGTATCCACAACATCAAAACCGAACTCGAAGAACTAGGCTTTGAAGCGCTCTACCCAAATCGCTATCGCGTATTAAAAGAGGTAGTAAAGTCAGCGCGCGGTAACCGTAAAGAGATGATTCAGCGTATTCATGACGAGATTGAAGGTCGCCTCGAAGAAGTGGGTCTGCATGCACGCGTTTTTGGTCGTGAGAAGAACCTCTTCTCGATCTACAACAAGATGAAGACCAAAGAGCAGCGCTTCCATACCATTATGGATATTTACGCGTTTCGTGTGGTCGTTGAAGATGCAGACACTTGCTACCGAGTGCTAGGTCAAGTGCATAGCCTTTACAAGCCTCGTCCAGGACGTATGAAAGACTACATCGCTGTGCCAAAGGCTAATGGCTATCAATCCATTCACACATCAATGGTTGGCCCTCATGGGGTTCCCGTGGAAGTGCAGATCCGTACTGAAGATATGGATCAAATGGCTGATAAAGGTGTCGCTGCGCACTGGTCTTACAAAGGCAATGGTGAGCGAACTGGCACAACCGCACAGGTCAAAGCACAACGATGGATGCAAAGCCTATTAGAACTCCAGCAAAGTGCCGGTAACTCTTTCGAATTTATCGAAAACGTAAAATCAGACCTTTTCCCTGACGAGATTTACGTCTTTACGCCAAAAGGCCGTATTGTCGAACTTCCTGTCGGCGCAACTGCGGTAGACTTTGCTTACGCTGTACACACTGACGTGGGTAATACCTGTGTTGGTGCACGTGTCGATCGTAATCCATACCCGCTTAGTAAATCTCTGAAAAACGGTCAGACGATTGAAATCATTAGCGCTCCAGGTGCTCGTCCGAATGCTGCATGGCTAAACTATGTAGTAACTTCTCGCGCAAGAACTAAGATTCGTCAGGTTCTCAAAACCATGCGCCGTGAAGAGTCGATTACGCTTGGTCGTCGTCTACTAAACCACGCTCTTGGTGAACGCTCTCTATCGGATGTAAGCGAAGAGAACATCGCTCATGTGCTCGGTGACCTAAAAATCGCAACGATTGAAGATTTGCTTGCTGATATTGGTCTGGGTGAACTGATGAGTATCGTTATTGCCCGTCGACTACTAGGTGATGCCGATGAACTGACTGAAGTTGACAATGGCAATAATGGTAACAAGAAAAAGCTGCCAATCCGTGGAGCTGAAGGCATCTTGCTCACCTTTGCCAACTGTTGTCACCCGATCCCAGATGATCACATTATTGCTCACGTATCACCTGGTCGCGGCCTCGTGGTTCACCGTGAAATGTGTCCTAACGTACGTGGATATCAAAAAGAGCCTGACAAGTACATGGCTGTTGAGTGGTCGAAAGATTACGATAAAGAGTTCATTACGGAAGTGACGGTAGACGTACAAAATCGTCAAGGCGCATTGGCAGAGCTGACTAACGTTATCTCTAAGACCGGCTCGAACATTCATGGTCTATCGACCGAAGAACGAGATGGTCGCTTGTATACCGTCACGGTATTGCTCACGACCAAAGATCGCGTCCATCTTGCAGGAATCATGCGTAAGATAAAAGCGATGCCGCAGACGCTTAAAGTTCGTCGACGTAAGAACTAAGACTCCGATTTGATTAACCACTGCCCTTGAAATCACCGTTTCAAGGGCTTTTGTTTTGTATAAGATTATGAATTTAGAACGCTACAACCGAATCCAACAAGTACTTAAAGCTCGTCAGTCTGATCTGACTCTGTGCCTTGAAGAAGTCCATAAGCCCAATAACGTCTCAGCGATTATTCGGACCGCAGATGCAACTGGCATTCATAAGATTCATGCTGTCTGGCCAAACAAAATGCGAACACTTAGCCACACTTCAGCAGGTGCTCGTAACTGGGTAGATGTCGAAACTCATGATTCAATCGAACAAGCAATCGGTGAACTTAAATCTCAAGGAATGCAGGTTCTGGTTACCAATCTGTCCGAAACAGCGGTCGACTTCCGTGACATTGATTACACCAAGCCAACTGCCATCATTCTGGGCAGTGAGAAAGTAGGCGCTTCTGAGCAAGCTAAGGAAATGGCCGACCAAGACATCATCATCCCTATGGTTGGTATGGTTCAGTCACTCAACGTATCTGTCGCTAGTGCCGTCATTCTCTATGAAGCACAACGTCAACGCCAAGCAGCGGGTATGTATGACAATGAAATCAGTTCCGTTCCTGAAGAAACCATCAACCGCCTGTTATTTGAGCGCGGCCACCCTGTGCTCGCGAAAGTAGCCAAACGAAAGAAATTGCCTTACCCGCCTCTTGATGACCAAGGGCAAATTGTCGCAGATGAAGAGTGGTGGAAGGAAATGCAGAAGAAGTAGCGAGAGGCGAAGCGTTCTCGCCAAAGGGGATACTATTTTTTCCTGTACAAAAACACAGTCCAATGGTTAACTATTGATGCTGATAGCCCTACTAACTGATTGAATAACTTAGCGAGCTTAGTTATGTCCCAACTCTTATCTGCCATTCCCCTGACTTCACTGACTGGCGTCGGTGCTAAAGTCGCAGAAAAGCTTGCTAAAGTAGGACTCAATTCCGTCCAAGATCTGCTTTTTCATTTACCTTTGCGTTATGAAGATCGCACCCGAATCTATCCCATCGTTAAATTGCATGCAGGCCTATGGGCAGCAGTGCAAGGAACCGTGATGAGTGTTGATACACTGTTTGGGAAACGGAAAATGTTAACGGTCAAAATCAGTGATGGAAACGGCACGATCACCCTGCGCTTCTTTAATTTCACTGCGGCGATGAAGAACAACTTTAGCCAAGGCAAGATGGTTCACGCCTATGGAGAAATTAAACGTGGAGGTTACGGTCTAGAGATTGTTCACCCAGACTACAAATTCTATGCACCCAATCAAACGGCTGAAGTTGAGCAAACACTGACCCCTGTTTACCCGACTACAGATGGTCTCAGACAAATCACACTACGTAACCTAACGGATCAGGCGTTAGAGCTACTCGATAAAAGCGCCGTTCAAGAACTGCTTCCTAGCGGACTCTATGACCATCAAACAACGCTAGCTCAAGCGCTTCACACTATTCATCGACCTCCTCCAAGTATCGATCTGGAGCAGTTTGACCAAGGCAAACACCCTGCACAAATTCGCCTCATTATGGAAGAGTTATTGGCACAGAATCTCTCTATGCTATCCGTGCGTAGCAAAGGACAGCAGGATGCAGCACTTCCTTTACCTGCCAGCAATAAGCTCAAACAGCAATTGCTTGAACAACTGCCTTTTTCACCCACGAACGCCCAGACGCGTGTCGTACAAGAAATAGAGCAGGACTTAGAAAAAGCACACCCAATGATGCGCTTGGTACAGGGAGATGTTGGGTCTGGTAAGACTTTAGTTGCTGCCCTTGCCGCACTACGCGCACTTGAGCATGGTTATCAGGTTGCGCTAATGGCACCAACGGAACTGCTCGCGGAGCAACACGCTCTCAATTTTGCCAACTGGTTGGAACCGATGGGCATAAAAGTCGGTTGGCTAGCAGGAAAACTAAAAGGCAAAGCCAAAGAAACCGAACTGGCTAAGATCGCCAGTGGAGAAGCACAAATGGTCGTGGGTACCCATGCTCTGTTTCAAGAACATGTGGCATTTGATCACTTAGCGCTTGTGATTATTGATGAGCAACACCGTTTTGGTGTTCATCAGAGGCTTGAACTACGTGAAAAAGGCGCCAAACAAGGCGCCTATCCACACCAGTTGATTATGACGGCTACACCTATTCCACGCACTTTAGCCATGACCGCTTATGCGGATCTAGAGACATCAGTCATCGATGAACTGCCTCCAGGTAGAACGCCGATTCAGACCGTTGCGATACCTGATACTAAACGCGATGACATCGTTAATCGTGTACGAAACGCCTGCCTCAATGAAGGTAAACAAGCATACTGGGTCTGTACCCTGATTGATGAATCTGAGGTCCTTGAAGCACAAGCGGCCGCGGACACCGCCGAAGAGCTACAACGAAAACTACCTGACGTAAAAATTGGCTTGGTACATGGACGAATGAAGCCTGCAGAAAAACAAGCTGTGATGCAGGACTTTAAAGACAATAAGCTCCATCTGTTAGTGGCAACCACTGTCATTGAAGTTGGTGTAGATGTGCCAAACTCAAGCTTAATGATTATCGAAAACCCAGAACGTCTAGGTTTGGCCCAACTTCACCAGCTAAGAGGCCGTGTTGGACGTGGTAGCGTCGCAAGCCACTGTGTTCTGCTCTATCACTCACCACTATCGAAAACTGCTCAAAAACGCTTAGGCGTGCTTAGAGAAAGCAACGATGGTTTTGTGATTGCACAAAAAGATCTGGAAATACGTGGCCCAGGCGAGTTACTCGGAACCAAACAGACAGGAATGGCAGATTTCAAAATTGCCGATTTGGTACGAGATCAACGCTTAATCCCCGAAGTTCAGCGTATCGCACGGCATATTCATGACAACTATCCCGACAATGCCGCCGCAATCATAGATCGCTGGTTAGGAGAGAGGGATGTGTACTCGAAAGCATAGCGAGATGCGAGAAGTGCACGCAGAGCAAAGCCCGTTCTTGGCACGAAGCGTTCTAGCATCTCGCGGAACGAAGTCCGCTCTCAAAACGCTCTCAATCCTTAACCTGCAAAATCTCATCCCACGGTAGGCTCTCATCACCTAGCACGATAAAATTCGGGTTCTCTAATGTATCTCGTTCGTTGTATGACAAGGGTTCAAGGAGCGTACTTAAAATTCTTCCCCCCGCTTCCTCAACAATACACTGAGTTGCCGCTGTATCCCATTCACCCGTCGGACCTAGACGCAAATAACAATCCACAGCCCCTTCAGCAACTAAACATGCTTTAAGCGCTGCTGAGCCAAGAGGAATCAAATCATAGTTCCAACTACTGCTCATTCGATTGGTAATACGGTTAATATCCTGACGGCGACTAATCGCGATCGCAATTGGACTCGCCTTCCCGTCATGTTGATGTGCCTTAATACGCACACTTTCGCTAAGATCTGGGATCTTCCATGCACCTTTGCCGTGATAAGCGTAATAAGTGACACCTGAGACAGGGCCATAAACCACGCCCATAACGGGCTTATGGTTCTCCACCAGCGCAATAATGGTCGCAAAGTCTCCACTACGGGCAATAAACTCTTGTGTACCATCGAGTGGATCCACTAACCAATAACAGTTCCACTGTGAACGCTTCTCCAGACTAATGTCCGCCGCCTCTTCTGATAAAACTGGGATATCAGGAGTAAGCTCAGACAGTTTCTCTACAATCAGCTTATGTGCGGCGATATCTGCACTGGTCACAGGCGTCTCGTCACTCTTGGTGTACTCTTCGTACTCTTTTTTCTCATAAATATCGAGAATCAATTGCCCTGCTGAACGAGCAATCTCTATCACTGCAGGTAAATGATGCGAATAGTCTTCTGTTATTGGCATAAAAAATCCTTAGCGCTCTACGTATCTGCCTCCCTATCATCTAGATTGAGGAGGCGTTGATTATGGTTTTAGTCTTTGTAGAGCCAGCAACAACGCAGTAATACTCCGCGCTTCACTAAAATCGAGGTGCGTTAGCAACTCTTCAGCTTGTGCTAAAGGCCAACGAACCACTTCTAACGGTTCAGGTTCATCACCTTCCAATTGCTCTGAGTATAGATCCTCTGCAATGAATAGGGTCATTTTGCTGGAGAAATAGGATGGGGCAAGCACCACCTCTTTTAAAGGAGTAAGTTTGTGAGCACCAAAACCTATTTCTTCTTTCAATTCACGCACCGCCGCTTCTTGCGGTGATTCGCCAGCATCAATCAGTCCTTTCGGAAAGCCAAGCTCATAACGTTCCGTTCCTGCGGCATACTCACGAACAAGTAAAATATCCCCTTGCGCCGTCACAGGTACCATCATCACAGCATTGCGACCACTAGGTTTCATTCGTTCATAAGTGCGCGTTTCACCATTACTAAAGCGGAGATCTAACGCTTCAATTGCAAACAATCGTGATTGCGCGACCGTATTCTTGGCCAGAATTTCTGGTGGAGTCCTTTTAGCCACAAGCTTGCTCCTAAGCAAAAATTGAAGTTCTTAATATATGAGAAATTAGTCCGCTTTGAAAACAAAAAAAAAGGGTCAGCGCAACGGCCAACCCTATGTATTTCATTCGGTTAAAATAACGTAATTAGTAGTAAGAATGCTCACCACGATCGTGTTCCGTTGCATCACGTACGGCAGACAATTCACCTTCAAACTGTTGTAGCAGTTCTTTCTCGATGCCTTCTTTAAGTGTTACGTCAACCATTGAACAACCATTACACCCACCGCCAAACGCAACAATTGCAATACCATCTTCGGTGATCTCAACAAGATTTACGTGACCGCCGTGGCCAGCAAGCTGTGGGTTCACTTGCGTCTGAATGACATACTCGACACGCTCAACGAGCGGTGCATCATCAGAGACTTTGCGCATTTTAGCATTAGGCGCTTTAAGTGTAAGTTGTGAGCCCATTTTGTCGGTGACAAAATCGATCTCTGCATCTTCTAGAAATGGAAGACTTAGCTCATCAACATAAGCAGAGAAAGCGTCAAAAGCTAGCTCAGTATCCGTAGCTTCAACGGCTTCAGGTGGACAGTAAGAAACACCACACTCTGCATTCTGAGTTCCAGGGTTAACAACGAATACACGAATATTAGTGCCGTCAGGTTGCTGTTCCAATAGGTTAGCAAAGTGTTTTTGGGCAGTTTCAGTAATAGTAATTGTATTTGACACGACGAATACCTGAGTAATTTTGTAGGCTATTAGTTGACCATTCTACTCCTGAAAGCTGAGAGATCTAGCGTTTTAGTTAAATTCAGCTAACTTGCGGGTTCAGGAGTCCGACAGATGCAGTAAATATCAACGGTTTTGACTCCGGCTTCAAGCAGTAGTTTGCATAAATGATACACCGTACTACCTGTGGTGAGAACATCATCAACAATTGCCACATGTTGCGTGAGGACTTGTTGACCTTGCAAAGCAAATGCATTGAGTAAGTTCTCTTTTCGTTCAACTCTACTTAGTCCTGCTTGCGGTGGTGTTGCTCTTAATCGCCTAAAAAGAGGCTGATAAGATACATTGAGTTTGCGTGCTATCGCCTGCGCCAACAAATCACTTTGGTTGTAACCACGCACCCAATATCGCTGCCAGTGCATCGGCACACTGGTCACTAGCTGTGCTGGTTGTTCAATTCTTGCCGCCAGCATAGAAGACAATTGACCACTCAACCAAAATTGCCCACGGTACTTATAGCGATAAACGTAATTGGATAGGGGAAACTGGTAATCTCCGACACAATAGACTCGTTGCCAAATGGGTGGGCGCTTGAGGCACTCACCACAAGCTAACGCCTCGGTAACCATAGGCAAGCCACAACGCAGACAACGTGGTAAAGGCGCAAAATATTGGCTGCAATGCCGACAGACACCTTTAATCTCTGTCGTCGAGTCCACTTCAAGCGAGCAGATATCACAATACACAGGTAACAGGTCCGCGATGTATTTTCGTACCCTTTGCGCTAACATACCCCAACTCCAAACAACGATGACATTCTAATTGTGGCGATAGAGTAAGGATTTTAGGGATGGAAAAAGTGGCAGAGACTGAGAGCAAAACCGAAGCTTTATATTGGCACAGTTGTGGGGAAGGAGCAGATATCGTCCTCATTCATGGCTGGGGAATGAATGGCGCAGTTTGGCAACAAACCGTGACTGAACTCAGCAAACATTATCGCGTGCACGTCGTTGACCTACCAGGGTTTGGCCATAGCCATCACTCCAGCTTCATCAACATGGACGATCTTGCCCAGCAAGTGCTTGCTAGCGCTCCACAACAAGCGACTTGGATCGGCTGGTCACTAGGTGGTCTCCTAGCAACACATATTGCGCTAAACCATCCCCTACGAATCACCAAACTGATCACGGTCGCAAGCTCACCGAAATTTGCCGCTGAGCGTCCTTGGCGAGGTATTCAGCCAAACGTTCTTAGCGCCTTTACTGAGCAGTTGGTCGAGGATTTTCAACTTACGATTGAGCGATTTATGGCATTGCAGGCAATGGGGAGTCCATCTGCAAGACAAGACGTAAAGCAGCTTAAAAAAGCCGTGTTATCGCGCCCGACCCCCAACCCAGAAGCGCTGCTGGCTGGACTCAAACTCCTAGCGGACATTGACTATCGAGCGGAACTAGAACGACTGACCATTCCCGTTCTTCGCCTATATGGGCGGCTTGATGGATTAGTTCCAATCAAAGTCGCCAGTGACGTGGAACGCTTAATGCCACACAGCGACCAATATGTCTTTTCTGAATCCTCTCACGCCCCTTTTATGACGGAGTTGGATAACTTCTGCCAGCAAGTGCTGCTTTTTGTTTCTCAAGACATAAAAAAATAGGGTTTGTGCAACAAATTGTAAACGTCGCTAAACATCTGACTAAACTGGTCGATAAATAGACTAACCGAACGGAGTAACAACTCTCTAGGTTGGGCGTGAGGAGATAAAATATGCTCGTATCACCTACGAACGTAAGTGTTCCACTCATCGCCCCATCGGTTAATGTGCAAACGGAACAAGCGGCACGCGACAACAAAGTTCGCGAACCTGTTGCTCCTACGATTGCATTGACCAAGAGCAACGCAGAACGAAAGGTAACAGCGGACGATAAACGGCGAAAGCAATCATCATGGGATCCTTCAGAGCACCCAAGCTATGAAACGGAACAAAGTGGTGAAGCAATTTCGCTCTATCAGGAAGAGCCCAAGGACACACTCGAAAGGCTATTTCAGTTGCTGGCGCTAGACAGTTACAGCGAACATCAAGGTAAAGGCTACGCCATGCGTTTTCGCTTGCCGAAACGCATAATCGATGCGGCGATAACAGAAGGGAAAATGGCCAAACGTAGAACCGTAATCAAATTCCATTACGGCGATGCGGTTGCTCCCAATACACCTTCTGATGTAATTGCGGTGTTGTAGTACTCAATCGAGGTTTACTTCGATTGAGTAATGCCGAAAAAATCCCCGCTAGTATCTCTACTGCGGGGATTTGCTTTTTCTCTTACTAGTGGTGACTCAATTAGCGTTTGGCTTTGGCAAAGGCTGCGGCAAACGCACCACCCATCGCATTATTCTGAGACTCATCACGACGACTTTGGCTACCCTGTGTCTGACGCTGCTGCCCACGCGGCGACGCAGAACGTTGAGCTCGATTGTCTTGTCCTGGCTCATCATTGAGACGCATAGAAAGCGCGATTCGTTTGCGTTGAACATCCACTTCCATGACCTTAACTTTTACAATATCACCGGCCTTGACCACTTCACGCGGGTCAGAGACAAAACGGTCAGTTAAAGCAGAAATATGAACCAAACCATCTTGATGAACACCGATATCAACAAAGGCACCAAAATTAGCCACGTTTGAAACCACGCCTTCCAAAACCATTCCAATCTCTAAGTCGGATACCTCATTAACGCCATCAGCAAAGGTCGCCGTCTTAAACTCTGGACGAGGGTCACGACCTGGCTTATCGAGCTCTTTAATGATGTCAGTAACAGTGGGCACACCAAAGTTTTCATCAGTGTAATCAACCGCATGCAGACCACGTAGGAACTGAGTGTCACCAATCAGAGCTTTGATATCTTTTTGATTTTTCTCTGCAATGGCTTTCACTACTGGATACGCTTCTGGGTGAACCGAAGAGGCATCAAGCGGGTTCTTACCATCCATAATACGTAAGAAACCAGCACACTGTTCAAAGGCTTTAGGCCCTAGACGTGCCACTTTTTTAAGGGTCGAGCGCGCTTCAAAACGGCCATTAGCATCACGATAATCAACGATGTTTTGTGCAATAGTGCTTGATAGACCTGCGACTCGTGTAAGAAGTGCCGGAGATGCTGTATTGACATCAACACCCACCGCATTCACACAGTCTTCAACCACCGCATCAAGTCGTTTAGCTAGCATCGACTGACTCACATCATGCTGATACTGACCTACACCTATAGATTTAGGATCAATTTTCACTAACTCAGCAAGCGGGTCTTGCAGACGACGGGCGATAGATACCGCACCCCTCAGTGAAACATCAAGATTCGGGAATTCATTCGCCGCCAACTCAGATGCAGAGTAAACCGAAGCGCCCGCTTCGCTGACCATGATCTTCTGAACTTTAAGATTGCCACGCTTAATAAGATCAGCCACGAAACTGTCCGTTTCACGTGAAGCAGTACCATTGCCAATCGCAATCAGGTCAACATTGTATTTGCGTACCAAAGCATCAACGATTTGCGCCGATTTATCGTACTGTTTTTGTGGAGGGTGAGGATAAATCGTTTCTGTCGCCAAGACTTTACCAGTCGAGTCTACAACCGCAATTTTGGAGCCAGTACGTAAGCCAGGGTCAAGACCCAATGTCGCACGAGGACCTGCCGGAGCCGCCATTAACAAGTCTTTGAGATTAGTGGCAAACACTTCGATGGCTTCAATCTCTGCGCGCTCTTTCATCGCGCCCATCAACTCGGTTTCCATGTGCATAGATACCTTGATGCGCCAAGCCCAACTGATCACTTGTTTGCGCCATGCATCCGCTGGAGCGCTACTTAATGAAATACCATAGTGGTCACTAATGATCGTCTCACAATACGATTGACGGACACCTTCATCTTGCGCCGGATCTGCATTCATCGCCAAGGTTAAGAAGCCTTCGTTGCGACCCCGCAACATTGCCAATGCACGATGCGAAGGGACTTTGTTTAAGGCTTCATTGTGCTCAAAGTAGTCTTTAAACTTCTCACCTTCTTGCTCTTTTCCTGCGACAACACGAGATACCAACTCAGCATTGCGGTTAAGGTGGTGACGAATTTTTTCTAGCAAATTCGCATCTTCTGCAATGCGTTCCATTACGATCGCACGAGCACCATCCAACGCAGCTTTAGTATCTTCAATGCCGTTCTCGGCAGAGATATAACCCGCCGCCTCAACCTCAGGTTCGGTTTGCGGCTCATTCCACAGTTTATCGGCTAGCGGCTCAAGTCCCGCTTCAATCGCAATCTGTCCCTTAGTGCGACGTTTTGGTTTGTACGGCAGGTAAAGATCTTCTAGGCGAGTTTTGCTATCTGCCTGATGTATTTCAGCTTCTAGCTCAGGCGTCATTTTTCCCTGTTCCTGAATCGACTTCAGGATAGTTTGGCGGCGTTCGTCTAGCTCACGCAAATAGGATAAGCGACTATCTAGGTTTCGCAGCTGAGTATCATCTAAACCACCCGTAACCTCTTTACGATAACGCGCGATAAACGGAACGGTATTACCATCATCAATCAGGTTAACAGCCGCAGTGACTTGCTCAGGGCGAACATTGAGTTCCTGAGCAATCAAATTACAGATAGCTTGGCTCATCCGTTGAATCTCTTTTCTAAATTAAACGTCTAATATATTGGGGTAACAAAGGTAAAAACCAACACTTTTTGCTACCGCTAGCAAGGTTACGCAATAGTTGGAACGATAGGTTGGCAATTGTGTGAAAGTTATGTCAGAACTATTGCTATCATTCGAACTAAAATTTGAAAATTGGAACTAACTTCGTTCAAGTCTTTGAACGAACAATGAATATATGGAACCACTATGAAAAAAATCTTGCTGGCCTTTTCTGTATTATCCGTTTTCTTTTCGTCACTCTCTATCGCGGATAATAGTTCTCTCAATTCCGCGCTAAGTGCAACGACACAGAATCCCCTTTACACTCTTGAGGATAAATTGGTACTGGGTCGAGTAGAAAGTGTCTACCTTAGTGATGTCGAGCCGCTAAAAACGATAGCCTTTGCGGGCAAGATTGATACAGGTGCGGATACCACCTCAATGCATGCTACCAATATTCATGTGTCCAGTCGCCATCCAGATTTTAGTCAATTGCGCGATCAAGAGTTAATGAAAGCACTCATTGCTCATCCACCAATTGATAACGTTAACTATGATAAGTGGCATGCGGGGCTGTTTGATCCTTATCAAGTCAGTGTTTCTTTCACCATCACTCACCCATACACTGGTGAGGCTATAGAAATTACTAGACCGATTACTCGTGTCAGCGTGATTCGAAACCGAACTCAGAAGCAGCCAATCCTGCGACCAACAGTCACTCTACCTCTAACCATTGCAGATAAAACGGTAATGACGGAGGTAAACTTAACCGACCGAAGCCAATTTTCCTCTCCGATTCTGATTGGCAAAACCTTCCTTAGCGACAACGCATGGGTTCTTGCTGGATATGACTATCTACAACAGCAAAAACAGGCACAGCTTCTCGGTCGGGCAGAAACGGTCACCATCGCAGGAATCCAACAAAAGATTAGCTACTCGCTCAATAGTAACTACAGCGTTTTGCATGCCAAAGACGTCAACGTGGACTCGAAGACTCAACGGGTGACCTTCACAATCGAAAACCGCCAAGGCGAGAAAAAGGCACTGACGCTACCTGTCATTAGACAACTCAATGTCGGTGGAAAATCACGTCCAATGGTGTTTGTACCGATAGATACCCCCAATCAACCGACTCAATACTGGCTGGTCTATTTGAGTGACCGAAGTCAATATGGTTCTCAACTGCGATTAGGCAAAGAGACGCTGAATCGACACTTTATGGTTGATACCAAACAAAAATCCTTACTGTCTGGCAGCCCTAAGTTCTTCAACCCTCAATCTAAAGCAATGCAAGTTTCAGGCAGCGAATCTATCGATTTAGATGGCGTTATCTTAGAAGCTCAACCATCGTTGACGGTCAAAACACCGCTACTCAAAGTCAGCAGTTTCGAGATGTTCGATAAGAATGGCAAAGACTGGGTGACCTACTATCTGACCACCCCAGATGGGGAAGCCAAGCAGTTTTCAAAGCCTATCAACAAAAAACTCAAGGTAGGCGACTCGATTCGTCCGGTGGTATTCGGCACCTTCACGCTCTACGGAGAGCCCGTGGAACTTCCTTATGCGATAGACGTGCTAGATGAAAATGAGTCAGAAGATTACTTTGTCATCGGCCAAAAAATGTCAAAAGATGGTGTACTCATCAATACGCGCAGTGAACATCTACTTGATGTTTATCCACTGTTTAAAGCAGGGCATATTGAGGAGGCTTTAGTCGAAGGTATGAGTATCCCAGTGAAGCTAGATACTGGAGCCGATGTCAGCTCCATCAATGCGCAAAACATCAAGTTGTTTAAACGCAATGGTCAGCAGATGGTGAGCTTTACCTATGAAAACGATCAGGGTTTCAAACAGGAATTCACTCGTAAAGTGGTCGATAACATGACGATTACAGCCAAAAAGGGCGAAAAGGCCACAACACGACCCGTCGTAGAAATGCATGTATCGCTTGGCGATCTTGAGAAAAACATTCGCGTCAATTTACAGGATCGGAGTCGTTTCCATTACAGCATGATTTTGGGTAAGAACTTCCTCAAGTATGGTGCCGTCGTTGCCAGCGAAAGCAACTATCTCGTTAGTGAGCCTGCTCAATAGAAACCGAAATAATAAGTCCCGCTATAGGCGGGACTTTTACTTTGAGTGAAACCTTTCTTAATCAGCCGAGTAGCGAATGTGATTCACAAACCACTCTTTGTCACCATCGGGCGTTTTCACACAGAATTCATCATCAACTTCTTTTTTAAGCAACGCACGAGCCATCGGAGAATCAATCGAAATGTATCCTTTGGCATCCCCATAAATTTCATCAGGCCCCACAATACGGAATGACTTGACCTCACCAGCTTCATTTTCGATTTCAACCCACGCACCAAAGAAAACTTTGCCTTCCTGCTGGGGCGAGTAGTCGACCACCTTAACCTGTTCGAGTCGCTTTCTCAGATAACGAACGCGACGATCAATCTCTCGCAAACGTTTCTTATTGTACTGGTAGTCTGCGTTCTCACTACGGTCACCAAGACTCGCAGCCCAAGTCACTTTTTTAGTCACCTCAGGGCGCTCTTCCCTCCACAAAAAATCAAGCTCGCGCTTGAGTCGGTCGTAGCCTTCTCGCGTTATTAGGTTTGTTTTCATATTTTTGACGATATTAAATTGAAGTTACGATATACATTAGCTAAAAAGGAAATAAACGTTAACAATTCTTTGCGCCACTAGAGCGTGAACAGTGTTACATTTTAAGCTGCACAGTGGGTAAGTCTTTCTCTACCCTGTTTTAGTGCGTGCTTATCAAATAGGTGGAACCATTACATGCAAGAAAATCACAAGATCTTAGTTGTTGATGATGATGCACGTCTTCGTGCACTACTAGAGCGTTACTTGTCTGAGCAAGGATTCCAAGTTCGTAGTGTTGCCAATAGCGAGCAAATGGACCGCCTGCTAACTCGTGAAAACTTCCACTTGATGGTTCTCGACCTAATGCTGCCGGGTGAAGATGGCTTATCCATCTGCCGTCGCCTGCGTAATGCGAATAATACGCTACCCATTCTAATGCTGACAGCGAAAGGCGATGAGATCGATCGTATTGTCGGCCTCGAAGTGGGTGCAGATGACTATCTACCAAAACCTTTTAACCCACGAGAACTACTCGCGCGTATCAAGGCGGTTCTTCGTCGACAAACCATTGAGTTACCGGGCGCACCAAGCAGCGAAGAGTCGATCGTTGAGTTTGGTGAATTTCGTCTCAACTTAGGAACTCGTGAAATGTTCCGTGGCGAAGAATCGATGCCCCTAACATCGGGCGAATTCGCTGTACTGAAAGCACTTGTGACGAACGCACGTGAACCAATGTCTCGCGATAAATTGATGAACATGGCAAGAGGTCGTGAATACTCAGCAATGGAACGTTCGATAGACGTACAAATCTCACGTTTGCGCCGTATGCTAGAGGTCGACCCAAGTAAACCTCGTTACATCCAAACAGTTTGGGGATTGGGCTACGTCTTTGTCCCTGACGGTAAAGAAGCCTAACGGTTTCCAGATTTACTAGAGTGCGAGACCCTGTCTCGCACTCTTCGTTTCTACTCCACTAAGGTTGGCGTTATGCGCATTCGCAGCTCATTTACACAATCCATCTTTATCTTTCTTACTCTACTGATCGCAAGTCAGGTCTATTCTTACTACGCCGTGTTCAACTACGCGTTAATGCCTAGCTTGCAACAGTTCAATAAAATCCTCGGGCATGAAATAAACCTAATGCTTGATGACTCGGCAAGCCTAGAGGATGAATTAGCGATGGATGCACCTCTGCGCAGACGAGTACTGGAGCAGCTTGGTGTGACCATCCACGCTGAAGATAGCCCGATTGCTGACGAGTACTACCATGCAGTATCGATCGACTTGATGAGTGAGGAGATGAGCAATGAACTTGGCTCACCCACAGATGTGCGAATGATGTTGGGCAGCGACAGCTATGTGTTATGGATGAAAATCGATTCTCTACCAGGGTCGCTATTACGTATTCCCCTCTCCGAATTACAGGAAGAAGACTTCACGCCACTGTTTCGTAACAGCTTGATCATGGCGCTACTTATCGTAGCCGGTGGTTGGTTATTTATTCGTTTACAGAATCGACCACTTATTGCTTTAGAAAAGGCAGCGAAAGTCGTAGGACGAGGGGAGATTCCACCTCCACTCCCAGAAAAAGGCGCTTCAGAAATTCGCTCCGTAACACGTGCATTTAATCAGATGTCAAAAGGCATTCAGGCTCTAGAAGAAGATCGAGCTCTATTGATGGCAGGCATCAGCCATGACCTAAGAACCCCTCTAACCCGCATCCGATTAGCGACCGAAATGATGTCACCAGAAGATAGCTATCTTGCAGAAGGCATCATTAGCGATACCGAAGAATGTAATGAAATCATCAGCCAGTTCATGGACTATCTAAAGCCCGTGAACAAGCAGTCATTTGTCTCCGTCGATTTGAATGAAATTGCTAACGATGTCGCCTCATCAGAAGGTGGGTATGAGGTACAAATTGAAACCGCTTTGGTGCAACCAATTAAAGAGACGCTCGGCAGCCCTATCGCGATTAAACGTGCCGTTAGCAACCTCGTTGTGAATGCTATTCGATACGGAAATGGGTGGATAAAGGTCAGCACCGGCATCACCGCAGACAACAAACTGGTTTGGGTCTGTGTTGAAGATAACGGCCCTGGTATTGAACAGAGCCAGATTAGCAAACTGTTTGAACCTTTTACTCGCGGTGATACCGCTCGAGGTAGCGAAGGTACTGGACTTGGGCTTGCGATAGTCAAACGAATTGTTAGCCAACATAACGGTTCGGTTATCGTTAACAATCGCAGTGGTGGCGGTTTAAGAGTACAAATCAGTTTTCCCGCCAGCAAATAATCAAAAGGGCAGCGTGATTCACGCTGCCCTTATACATTGTTGCTCGATACCTAGGAATTACCATTGCCCTTGATTGTTGAAATGGTATTTACCATCACTATCCGCAGGCTCTGGCAGCCACTTGAGCTGTTGTTGTAGCGCTTGTGGGAACTCCGCTAACGGCTTAAACCAACCACTCATCTTGTAGCTACGATCTGCCCCAACCTCAGCACTGAAGCTGCTTTCAACCTCTTTGCTCTGCTGCTCTCCTTGCACATCAATTCGACTCTGCTGACAACTAAATTGTGCAATGACCGGCCCGAGATAGAGATCTGCCAGTGGCGTACTTACGGCTTGAGTATTCCACACTAAGCTTCCCTGAGCGCTATCGCAATATGGTTGGGCGTAGCGATAAGAGCGGAGATTGACCTCAACCTGACCTTTAAGATCCAACGGTACAGGTAAGCGAGGAGTAAACTTACTCATTTCTTCTACGGGAATAGCGGCGATAAGGTTTTGCGCATACAAGCCACTGAAGTCGTAACCAATCACACCTCGACCTTGAAGTGAGAGGTCACTGCCTCTGCCAAAACGAATTTGCGCCTCTAGAGAACCCGCGAGCATCTTAAGCGGATTAAGCTGCCAGTTGAGTGCCCCATAATTTGTGCCCTGCCACTGAACTTGCTGGGCACTGCCCTGCCATACCGTCCCTTCGATATCGGCTACGCGCAATGCGCTGGGCAAAGGCGCATATTGAAGAATGAACTGTGCAGGCATGTGAACCATCGCACTTACGACAAACACGCTACTGATGAATAGACCCGATAGAATGGTTTTCTTCACTCTGTTAACCCCTACCTAACTGCAATCGATTCACTTCAACCAAGCCATTTTGAGCGCCTTTATCTACATCCAGAAATACGACCTCAATCCCGTAAGTCTCTTGCAAGTAGGCAATCCAGCTAACAAACTGATTGAATGGCATAGGCGCAATCCAAACCTGAAATTGCTCTCCACGAGGCTGGACACGAATAAGCTCGACATTAAAGCGTTTAACGCTTGAAGAAACAGCCTGATTAATTGGCATACTCGACACTGTCAGACCGCCCTGGGCTTTTAGCTTGCTGATCTCATCACCCTTGCTTTGAACCCAATTCAAAAGCTGTTTCTCACTTTGGATGCGCATCTGCGCATCATCAGCCCTCTGAGCGATGGGCTGTACGATCCCCCAGTAGACACTTCCAAGGACAGCAAAAAAAACACACACAACCACTAAGCGTTGCTCTCGTTGAGAGATACTTAGCCACCACGTTTGTAAGGACATCAGTAAATTATTCACTCAATACACCTCACAATGGTTTCAAAATAAATGAGCCATTGACTAGGCTCCCTGAGCGATTAAGTTGCCCTTGCTCAACCTCGAATCGAGTCGCTAACAACTCTGCAGCTTTCTCAAAGGTTTGAAAGTCTTTACTTTGAGCTTGCACTCTTACCTCATTTCTACTGCTGTCGTACTTAAAGCTCACCAGATCCAAAGAGGGCACTTGGCTCAATATTGGTGGTAATGTGGCCAGGATGCTTAAGATGGAATTATCACGGCCAGACCCTGACATCAATCGTGCTTGCTGTTCCAACTCACGCTTTAAGTAACTGACTGTCGGTATTTTATTTTTACCTGGCATCAACTGACGGAAAATACGCTCACTTTCCGCTCGATACGCTGTGGCTTGCGCTTCATAACGCTGTATCTTCTGTACATTGTCGACCACAACGACAGCGAGCAGCAATACTGCAGCTACGGCTACCTTCTGCCATGTTTTCCAGTAACGACCAAATGAAGACTTAGGCTTAAATCGCCCAGTGAGCAAAGTCAGTTTGCTGGCAACGGCTTGTTCAGCAAGTAACTGCATCACCAACTGAGGCTGAGTCTCTTGCCAATCTTGCTCTTCATCCAATTCCAGCTCAGGCAAAGCGGAGTAGGCCGCTAACGGCAAATACTCATCCTCACGTTTCACCCAGTCAGACTGCGCCACTAGAGCTAACCACTCACTGTCAATTGATATCCCTGAATACGTCGATTTTTTCAGTAGCCATTGTCCATCAAGTTCAACAGCGGAAATCCCCTTTGACTCGGGCAAAGCTAATACGTCTGGCAGCACTTTTTGAATCTGACAACCAATCGCTGTCAAACGTTGCAGAATATGTGTAAACCATTCGCTATCAACCGCACACACCTGAGCACGACCGTTACCTTTGTGAAAAATGGTAAAGTGGAGCTGATCAACATCTTGTGCCAGCTCATCTTCCATTACGTACGGCAGCATCGCTTCAAGCTGACGACTGGCACCCGCGGGGATCGCGATATCGTTAAGCACTAAGCTCGAAGCAGAGAGCAAAACGATCGTACGTCGGTTTTCACCATATGGCGCGATGTCCGCAATAGCATCTTGGTTCGCAAGCTCGCCACTCGCAATCACTTCCTGTTGTGTCACCGACCATACTAACCATTGAACAGCTAAGGCCGGATTATTGCTCAGTCGAACGATCAGAAACTCGTTCACCGATACCTCCGAAGCGACGGCGAATAACCGTCGCAGTTTCTTGATTATTACTAAAGAGCAAGCTTCTAACTCTTACTCGGGAGTCATCAACGACGATCTCCACATCCATTTCAAAATAAGCACTTGTGACGGCAAGGTAACCCTTAGCCTGTTTCAGCACCTTTTCATCAATACCGGAAAAGGCCCCTTCACTAAGCATTTCATCAACCGTCGTCCAACCATCAAAAGGGCGGTTATCTAGGAGCTTTTTAGCCTCACTGGTCGCCAAATGTGGATAGAACAGTGCAGACAGCAACTCTGCTTGAGCAGGTTGCAGTGTATTCACATTGAGGCGAAAGTCAGACGTAGGTATTGCACACACATAAGGCAATACCTTCTGCATTACCTCACCAGAAACCTGATTCACCGCTCTCAGCTCAGAGCTATCTGACAACATACTATTGGCAGTAAGGTAAGCCGGTGAGATGGATTCATAGTAACTGTCTTCGACACCAGCAGAGGAATTGCTGACATCATTACTATCCAAATATTCCCACAACGATTGAGAAATCGTCTCTGCCTGATAGTTTTCAACCTCTAGTTCCTCGAGCAAACGCTGAAAGACTTCCACTAAATACGGCGAACTGCTGGAACTAGGCTGGTCAGTGACGGCAGCTAAAGCATTGAGGTTAAAGCAGGCTTGTTTATCAACTAAGCGCCCTTTCAAAGTTCCGTAATCCAATGGATAGGTTTGTTCCTCCAGTGCCCATGGCTGAGAAAGATTGATGGTATCTGAGTCTCTAAAGCTCTGTTTCAACCCTGCTTCAGCCAACGCTTCCGCGCCCACGCTATACCAATAAGCTTGTTGGTAGTTGAGCTGATTGCTCGCGCGCCTAAACTGACCAAATAAACGGTCAGCCATACTCGCCGCTATGCTGACCATCACCGCCAAGAGCAGCAAAACAATAATCAGAGCCACACCACGCTGCTTACGACCCATCCGCGTTTTGCTCCTCGTCGACCTCTAAAGCTCCACCAGCGGTTAGATAGATACGTTCTATTGCTCCGTAATCCTCAAATACCAACTTCACTAGCACAGCTTTCGGCAAGGTATAATTCGTTTCCCAGCGGTCTAACCACTGGTTGCCATCGTAAAAACGTAAATCAAAGGAATCGACCTTATCAATCAAGGGCATCACTATCCCTTCTTGGCCAACTGGAGTGTCAACATATCGCCACCACACCCGCTGTAACTCGCCTTCTTTTAATCGATAGCCGACTTTGCTCACCTCCCCTCGCGGGAATTGCTGCTGGGGGTTATGCCAACCAGAGCGTACAAACATGACACCTTTAGCATCAGAATCAAGGAGGTAATCCTGCCAATGAATCAGCTCTGGAGATGGTTCCTCACCATTGGTGCGCGATTGACGCAGCGCCATTTGGCGAAAATCGTTGTCCATAAAGACTAACGTTCTCTGTAGCGTTTTTAGCCGTTCACTACGTTCAAGTGACAGTTCATTGCTGCGCTGAACTTGATTGAGTACCTGATAGGCTCCAACACTCAAACTGGCAAAAATCGCAATAGCGACAAGAACTTCAATTAAGGTGAAACCATGTGAGGAAGACTGACTACTTCGGTACATAGCTTCTTACCGTCACAACTGGTGCTCCTTTTGCACTTGCTGCCACTTTAACGTCAAATGCTTGCAGAAGATCACCCGCTGTAGAGACAGGTTCTACCGACCAAAACCATTCGCGTTCAGCTAACATTTCGGTGCCTTTCTGCTTGCTTGGTTTTCGCCCCGACAGCATCACTTTCGCCATCTGATTGTCAGCAACCATGCTCGCAAAAGTTTTCTCTTCCAAGAAATTGAGCGTATTAATATGCTGGCTAACAGAACGAATCGTCGCTATCGCTGCGGTCGCAAAAATCGCTAATGCCACCAATACTTCCAGCAAGGTAAAACCACGTTTACTCGCCTTCATCACGTTCTCCTGGAGCCAGCAAGAGTATCTGTCCACTCTCTTTAACCACTATATGCCATGCATCACGTTCAGCATCTTTTTGCTGCGGATAAATAGCCACTGATACAGGTGTTATTTCTCCACTCGACATAATGAAGACTTGAGGAGGTGGGAGTTTTTTCTCGTCATCTTGTTCAGCAAACATCTCCTCATCGAACAGGCTACCCGGCTCAAAAAGTCGCTCTTTATCACTCCAGACATCCCCGCCAAGTCGCAGCATCAATGCCAATCCCGAGTCCAACTCGGTTTTCTCTGGAATATGTTGTTCATCCAGTTTCTGCCACCCCTTGGAGGTTAAATGCATAAATTGATAGGTCGACTTTTCCTCATTGATGTTTAAGCCGAAATCACGCCCACTTAGCATCGCCTCTTCATTGAGCAGTTGAATGCGATAAAACAGCGCTTGGGCTTGCTTCTTTGCAACATCTTCTGCACTGACAGTCAGTGTTGAAATAACGGCTACGGATGCCAGAGATATCAGCACCAATACCAACAATATCTCTAGTAGCGTAAAGCCTGCGTGACGACGCATAGTTAACCTAACTTGGTTGTCTTACTGAAAATCTTGAATATTCCAGTTACCAATATCGGAGTTAGCGCCTTCACCGCCCTCTTGACCATCTGCACCTAAGGTAAAGATATCAATACTGCCGTTGTCGCCTGGGCTTAAATACTGATAGTCGTTGCCCCATGGGTCTGATGGTAGACGTTTGATATAGCCACCATCACGATAATTACGTGGTTCAGGATTTGATGGCTTCGTTACCAGCGCTTCAAGACCTTGATCCGTTGATGGGTAAACACTGTTATCCAACTTGTACATATCAAGCGCATTCTCTAACGCAACAATGTCAGTGATTGCTTTTTGCTGATCCGCTTTCTCTTTGTTACCCAATAAGTTAGGAACAACAAAGCTCGCTAAAATCCCTAGAATGACTACAACGACCATGACCTCTAATAGAGTAAAGCCTTTCTGAACGTTCATTTTCTTATTCATTTTTTTCTCCACAACAAGCAGCTTCGATACGCTCAAAGCTATTATGAACTCATTAAATTATTCATTTCTAAAATTGGCATTAACGTCGCCATAACGATAAATAGAACCAACCCAGCCATAAGAGCGATCAGTGCTGGAGTAAAGATCCCTAACGCAATATTCACCGTTGATTCAAAATTTGCATCTTGGTTATCCGCGGCACGTGTCAGCATCGCCTCTAATTCACCACTTTGTTCACCACTGGCAATCATGTGTAGCATCATTGGAGGGAAAAGTTTGGTCTGCTCCAAAGCGCGACGCAAACTTGAGCCTTCACGAACATTATCCGTAGCAATTAAGACCTGCTGTTTGACGTAATGGTTCGACATTACATCCACCGCGACCCGCATACCTTCTAAGATAGGGATTGCGCTCGATGTACATATCGATAATGTACGAGCAAACCGAGAAGTATTCAGCCCACGAGCAATTTTCCCAACCAGTGGCATCGCGATAATTTTTCGGTCCCATTTGAGACGTACATTCGGCTTGCTCAAAGCGTATTTAAACAGATAAGTCATCAAAATAACGGCCACAAGAAGCTGTAGCCCCCAGTTCTGAATAAACTCACTTGAGGCGAGCAAAAACTGGGTGGATTGAGGTAACTCCTGACCCATCTGTACAAATTGACCAACAATTTTCGGAACGACTGCCGCGAGAAGGAAAGCAACGATACCGATCGCAAACACCACCAGCACCACAGGGTATATCAATGCCTGCTGTAATTTGGAACGCATCTTTTGACGATTTTCCGCATAATCTGCCAATCGTTCTAAAACCGAATCCAAATGACCTGACTTTTCTCCAGCAGATACCATTGAGCGAAACAGATCATCAAAAACATGAGGATAGTCCGCCAAACTGTCCGCCAAGGTATAACCTTCCGTCACTTTGGAACGCACTGCCAACAGCATGGTGCGAATACGAGGTTTTTCTGACTGTTCGGAAACGGCTCTTAAACACTCTTCTAATGGCATACCGGACTGAACGAGTGTGGCCAGTTGACGGGTCACTAGAGCGAGATCTGGTGTACTTAAACCACGCTTAAACTGAAATAAAGATGGCTGTTCGCTCTTCTTTTTCGCTTGCTGGCGAGCTTCACTCACTTCGACTGGAATCAAGCCCTGTTCTTTAAGCCGAGCTCGAACCTGCCGACCATTGTCGCCTTCAATCACGCCTTTTTTGGTTTTGCCTTTGGCGTCGAGAGCCTTATATTCGAATGCCGCCATTAGCTTTCCTTAGTCACTCGCAATACTTCCTCAAGTGACGTAATGCCTTGACGGACTTTACTCAAGCCATCACTCCGAATACTTGGAGTATGCTGGCGGATATGCTTCTCTATCTCTTGCTCACCCGCTTCACCGTGAATGAGTGTCTGGACATTTTCATCCACTACCAAGAGCTCATAAATACCAGTACGCCCACGATAACCTTTAAAGTTACACGCTTCGCAGCCACAAGCTCGATATAAGGTCAGCTCTGCTTCAGGCTCGATAGCAAACAATTTCTTTGTTTCGGCATCGGGTTGATATGGTTCCTTACAGCTAGGGCATAACGTTCTAACCAAACGTTGTGCAAGAACCCCAAGAAGTGAAGAGGAGATTAGAAATGGCTCAATGCCCATGTCTCTCAAACGAGTAATGGCGCCAATTGCCGTATTGGTATGGAGCGTCGACATCACTAAGTGACCAGTCAAAGACGCTTGAACCGCAATCTGCGCGGTCTCAAGGTCACGAATCTCACCCACCATCACCACGTCAGGGTCCTGACGAAGAATCGCACGCAAGCCTCGGGCAAACGTCATATCAACCTTTGGATTGACTTGAGTCTGACCGATACCATCAATATCAAACTCAATCGGATCTTCGACGGTAAGAATGTTGCGCTCGTTGCTGTTAATCTCCGTCAATCCTGCATACAAGGTTGTTGATTTACCCGAACCTGTCGGACCGGTAACCAACAAAATACCGTGTGGTCGCTGAATCATGCCGCGAAATGCATCATGATTTGACGGGGTCATTCCTAAGCTATGCAAGTCTAACCGCGTGGCATTTTTGTCTAGTAGACGCATAACCACTCGCTCACCATGTGAAGAAGGCATCGTTGAAACACGCACATCAACCGCTCGACCGCCGATTCTCAGAGAAATGCGGCCGTCTTGTGGTACTCGCTTCTCAGCAATATCAAGTCTAGCCATCACTTTTACGCGTGAGACCAGCAATGGCGCTAGTTTACGGCTAGGTGAAAGTACCTCGCGGAGCACACCGTCAACACGAAAACGGATAGAAAGACTCTTTTCAAATGTCTCGATGTGGATATCTGAAGCACCTTCCTTGATCGCTTCACCTAGCATGGCATTAATCAGCTTGATAATTGGCGCATCATCTTCAGATTCGAGCAAGTCTTCATCTTGTGGCAAATCTTCAGCCAAAGAGAAAAAGTCATCACTATCAGCGCCAATATCTTCCATTAGCTGACGAGCTTCAGAAGAATCTCGTTGATAGGCTTCCGTTAGTTTACTTTCAAACGCCTCGGTACTGATCGACTGCAATGAAAAAGTCTGAGCACAAAAACGCTTCACTTCTAACAAAGCTTGGACTGAAATAGGTTCAACGTAATAGAGCACCATTCCTGCTTCAGTTGGTTCAAGCACTAGCTTGAACCGATTGGCAAAACTAAATGGTAGACGCTTTGAGTATGACGTGACTTGTACGTCCATTACTGTTTATCCATCTGGTCTAGAAACGCTTGTATTTCAACTGGGTGACGGATTTCTTCACCATATTTAGGGAGCACAGGGATATTGTCATTGCTCATTAGTTTTAAGCCTTGATCAGCCTTGTAAAGCTGTTCTGCACGAATGAAATTGTACTTACGTTGAGTAATGCCATCCGCAGTCACACCATCACGAATAATGGTTGGCTTGATAAACACCATGAGGTTTTTCTTCTCAACCTGTGTGCTGGTTGACTTAAACAGATGCCCTAAATACGGAATATCACCCAATAGCGGCACTTTGGATTCACTTTCTAGTGCTCGCTCATCGATCAGGCCACCTAATACGATCATTGAACCGTCTTCAACCATCACAGAAGTGTTTAGCTGACGCTTAGCAAAACGTACGTCGACAGCACCATTAGCCCCAAGCACGTTCGACACTTCTTGTTCAATATTGAGCTGGACCGAATTACCTTCATTTATCTGAGGCACCACTTTCAGTTTGATGCCCACTTCTTTACGATCGACCGTTTGGAACGGATTATCATTGTTAGAGCCCGCTGTCGAACCCGTAATAACAGGTACTTCTTCACCAACGATGAACGACGCCTCACCATTGTCCATGACGGTAATACTTGGCGAAGAAAGAATATTAGAGTTTGAGTCAGTTGAAACCGCGCTAATTAAAGCGGTCCAATCGCCCATAACAACACTCAACGCAGCACCGTTAACGCCTGACAGGGCCGAAGCTAATGTGCTGTAGTCGCCTTTTTCAGTCGACTGGCGTGACTCCCACTTGTTGGTCGTCGAGTTCCAGTAACTCTCAGTTGTCGTAGTATCTTTAGCCTCTTCGAGTCCGACCATCACTTGTCCAATCGGTACACCCGTATTTCCGTATTGAATTACCGCACCACTCTCAAGGGAACCCCACTGTACGCCTAGATTGACCCCATCTCCTTCGGCCATTTCTACGATCAAGGCTTCAATCAGTACTTGTGCACGACGGATATCAAGCTGGGCAATGACATCTTGGATAGCATTCATAATATCTGGCGGAGCAGTAAGAACCAGAGCATTCGTCTCAGGGTGAGCGGCGATCATCACCTCACCACGCTGAGTACCACTCCCTTTAGTACCCGTCGACTTCTCCGCTTGTAAGTTATCCGACACACCTTTTAGGACATCGACTAAATCTTCCGCTTTAGCATACTTAAGATAAACGACGCGGTTGTTGCCTTTGGAGGCCATTTCAACATCTAGCTGCTGGATAAGCTTTCTCAGACGTTGACGAACTTGGGGATCACCGGAAATCAGAATCGAGTTGGTGCGGTCATCAGCGACGAAGCTTGGCTGCAAAAATGCTGGAGTATTTTTGGCTTCCGTCGTTTTATTCAAGGCTTCAACGATTCGCACCATTTCTGCCGCAGACGCGTTCGATAGCTCAACCACCTCGATCTCTTTGTCACCCGCTTGGTCGACACGCTTAATGATGTCTGCCAAGCGATTCACAACCGCTGCGCGTCCAGTAATTAAGATAATGTTCGCAGGATCGTAGTGAACAACGTTACCCGCACCCGCATTGTCGTTCAATTGACGCAACAACGGCGAAAGCTCACGCACCGACACGTTTCGCACAGCAACAACACGAGTAACAACCTCATCACCATTGATACGGCCATCTCCTACAACAGGGACGGCTGACGTTTTCGCATCTTTTGCTTTAATCACTTTCAGAATGCCATTGTCCATTTCAACAACAGCAAAACCGTAGACTTCCAGTACATTGAGGAAAAAGCTGTAATATTGCTCTTCGGTCAACATATCGTAACTACGTACATCTATCTTACCGCGCACAGAAGGCTCGACGATGATCGTCTTCTCTAAGTTACGTCCAACTATATTGATAAACTCACTGATGTCTGTGCCCTTAAAGCTGGCACTAAAATCATCAGCCACCGACATTGTTGGTGATACTAGTAAGCTTCCTGCTAAAAGCCATGCGCTTTTTTTAAGCCAATGGTTCACTCTTTACTCCTCGATAGGACGTCGCGACGTCCATCTTATAATTCAATATATATCTCAAATAACTGGCCATCGCGTTCAACAGTCAAAGTAACTTCATTCATCTGCGACAAGTTTTGCCAAACTTCACCCATTGACGCTGAGTCTTTTAAATCAAGTCCGTTGATCGCCGTAGCAATATCACCTGCTTTTAATCCAACAGATTCAAATAGAGCTTTATCTTTACCTGGGGACAATCGATACCCGACCACCTCTTCGTCTCGCTTTACTTGCGACATTCGCACATATTCAAAGAGCATTTGTGCGTCGTTACGAATCTCTTCGCGTATCTGATCTAAGGTATCTTGAGATGCATTCGATACTATTTGTTTACTGCTGCTTTCTATTACCTGAGGGGCTGGCTTAGTGAACTTCAATCCCTCAAGCATGACGGTTTCGTTTCGACCCGAGTTATCAATGATCACACGGTCTTGCTGCACCTGAATCAGTTTTGCTCGCGTCCCTTCAATCATTTCATTCAAACCGTAGGTTGCTTGAGTACCTTTATTAGCGATAACAGCCAAGCTCTTCTCTGGAACAGAACTGGTTACAACACCAACCAACACTAAGTTAAGACGACTCTTAGGTGCATCTTGAACCTTGGGTTGCTGAACAACTGGCGCATTGCTCTGATATTGGCCAAATAGATGGCTATTTTGCAGGTTAGATAGGTCTATTTGTGGCGAACTGGTCGTTTCTTGTCTCGCCACGTTAGAAGGCTGCCATTTAGATACGCTCGGTATGCTCCATGGTTGCCAAATCATTTGTCCTGCTATCCATGCTGTGACTGTTAGCAATATGAACATAACCGCAAAGCTTACTCTTTGCTGTACTTGCTGTTGCTTAAATGCCTCACCTAACTTCATTAGCGTATTCATGCTGTTGTGCTTCACTCAAGTTCCTTCTTTGCTGGGTTAGGTGAATTTACCGTAATTTATCAGATAAATAGCGTTGAATTGTATCAAAACAAGCAATATCCAAACATAGCAAACTCTTATATTGTCACGACGGACTATGCCAATTTTTATGATCTTGCTTGAAAAAACCTACACTCGTCACCATTGTTAGTGCATGTAACAGGGCATCAATAATATTCACCTTAGAGGGTAAAAATCACCATGGGTTCCCAAACCGAAGCGGTAAGGCTCGACAAATGGCTATGGGCTGCGCGCTTTTATAAAACTCGCTCCATCGCTCGAAATATGGTCGATGGTGGCAAAGTCCATTATAATGGGCAACGCAGTAAACCTAGCAAAGCTGTTGAACTCGGGGCGATCATCACTTTAAGGCAAGGCCAAGAAGAGAAAACCGTGGTTATTGAGCAAATCTCAGATCAACGCCGTGGAGCTCCCGAAGCTCAACTGCTCTATTCCGAGACCGCTGAGAGTATTAGTAAGCGCGAAGAAAACGCGACACGTCGCAGACTTCATGCTCACAATCCAAGCCCAGAGCGTCGTCCAGATAAAAAACAGCGCCGCGACATCATTAAATTTAAGCACCAATAAGCTCAACCAGATTTACGAGGAAACGCCACATGGCAAGCAATGTTTTAAACCGCTACTTATTTGAAGACCTTTCTGTTCGTGGCGAGTTGGTACAATTGGATGAAGCTTACCAACGTATTATTTCTAGCAAGGAATACCCAGCACCAATTCAGAAGTTGCTAGGCGAGCTATTGGTTTCAACAACACTTTTGACAGCAACTCTGAAATTTGAAGGCTCAATTACAATGCAACTTCAGGGCGACGGTCCTGTATCGCTTGCCGTCATCAATGGCGATCACGATCAGAAGATTCGTGGTGTTGCACGTTTTGAAGGCGACATCGCTGACGATGCTACGATTCATGACCTGATGGGTAAAGGTCACTTAGTGATCACTATCGATCCTAAGAAAGGTGAGCGTTACCAAGGGATTGTTGGTCTTGAAGGCGAAAACTTATCTGAGATCCTAGAAACGTACTTTGCCAACTCTGAGCAGCTAAAAACTCGCCTATGGCTACGTGCTGGTAAATATGAAGGCAAGGCGCATGCGGCAGGTATGTTAATCCAAGTTATGCCTGATGGTACTGGTACGCCTGATGATTTCGAGCACCTAGAGCAACTAACTAACACAGTAAAAGATGAAGAGCTATTTAGCTTAGAAGCAAATGAGCTTCTATACCGTCTCTACAACCAAGAGAAAGTTCGCGTGTTCGAACCTCAACCGGTTGAGTTCTTCTGCGGTTGTTCTCGTGAACGTAGCGGCGCAGCAATTCTTACCATTGAGCGTACGGAAATAAATGACATTTTGGCAGAGATTGGTTCAATTTCTTTACATTGTGATTACTGCGGCACGAACTATTCGTTCGACGAAGCAGAAGTATCAGAGCTATTTAATCAAGCAAATTCTGGTAACAAAACGCTGCATTAATTCTTACGACTTATCAAGTCTGTAATTTACCCTTCAAAAGGCCAGCACTCGCTGGCCTTTTTGTGATCAAAACCTCGCTACACCTAGCCTTCGCCGTAATAAATTAACCTGTTAATTTTAGACAATTAATAATAGTTTTGCTCTAGCGCAAAGCTTTGCGCACACGATAAACTAGCTCTACCAATATGTGATGTGTCGCTTAAAACCCCAATAAAATTAAGGATATTTTTTGAGCTATATCCCTGTTTTATCTGAGGCCCATTGCTAGCATGGTGAGCAGATAAAAATTAAAAAATTATTACAAAATCCCTACAAATATTCCGATAAGGAGCACCTATGACCGTTATGGAACATACAAAGGCTGCAACAATTGATCTTACCAAACACGGGCTTCAAAACGTAAAGGAGGTTATTCGTAACCCTAGCTATGAAGTGTTGTTCGAAGAAGAAACTCGCGCTGATCTGGAAGGCTATGAAAAAGGCGTAGTCACCGAATTAGGAGCAGTCGCTGTTGATACTGGTATTTTTACCGGCCGCTCACCAAAAGATAAATACATCGTCAAAGATGCGACAACTGAAGAACATATGTGGTGGACTTCAGATTCAGTAAAAAATGATAACAAACCAATCGACCAGGCTGTTTGGAATGATTTAAAAGAGCTTGTGACTGGCCAGCTTTCTGGCAAACGAGTATTCGTTATCGATGGTTACTGTGGTGCTAACCCAGACACGCGTTTAAGTATTCGCGTTATTACAGAAGTGGCGTGGCAAGCGCACTTTGTGAAAAACATGTTCATTCGTCCAAGCGAAGAAGAGCTCGCGACTTTTGAGCCAGACTTCGTTGTCATGAACGGTGCAAAATGTACCAACCAGAAGTGGCAAGAACACGGCCTCAATTCTGAAAACTTCACAGTATTCAACCTCACAGAGCGCATGCAGCTTATCGGCGGTACTTGGTACGGCGGCGAAATGAAGAAAGGCATGTTTGCGATGATGAACTACTTCCTTCCGCTAAAAGACATTGCATCAATGCACTGTAGTGCCAACATGGGCAAAGACGGTGATGTTGCGATCTTCTTTGGTCTATCTGGTACAGGTAAAACAACCCTATCCACCGATCCGAAGCGTGCACTGATCGGTGATGACGAACACGGCTGGGATGACGATGGTGTCTTCAACTTTGAAGGCGGTTGTTACGCGAAAACCATCAAACTATCGAAAGAAGCTGAACCAGATATCTACAATGCAATCCGTCGTGATGCTCTTCTAGAAAACGTAACGGTACGCTCGGATGGCTCAATCGACTTTGATGACGGTTCAAAAACTGAAAACACTCGCGTTTCTTACCCAATTGAACATATCGAAAACATCGTTAAGCCAATTTCAAAAGGCGGCCACGCAAACAAAGTTATCTTCCTATCTGCGGATGCGTTTGGTGTTCTTCCTCCGGTATCAAAACTGACTCCAGAGCAGACTAAGTACCACTTCCTATCAGGCTTTACCGCTAAGCTAGCAGGTACAGAGCGTGGTATCACTGAACCAACACCAACATTCTCTGCTTGTTTCGGTGCAGCATTCCTAACGCTACACCCAACCAAATATGCAGAAGTTCTAGTGAAACGTATGGAAGCGGCAGGCGCTGAAGCTTACCTAGTGAACACTGGCTGGAACGGTACTGGCAAACGTATTTCGATTCAGGATACTCGTGGCATCATTGACGCGATTCTAGACGGTTCAATTGAACACGCTGAGACGAAGCACATCCCAATCTTCAACCTTGAAGTACCAACAGCACTTCACGATGTTGACCCTGGCATCCTAGATCCTCGTGATACCTACACAGATCCACTGCAATGGGAAAGCAAAGCAAAAGATCTAGCGACTCGCTTTATCAATAACTTTGATAAGTACACTGATAATGATGAAGGTAAGGCTCTTGTCGCTGCTGGTCCTCAGCTCGATTAGTGACCTATTTACTATTTGTCTATCTAAGCCCCTCATTTGAGGGGCTTTTTGTTGCCTGAAACCAAAATTTGTTCCAAGCTAGTATCACTAATCATTAAGGGAAGTGATTCATCGTGAAAAAAGCACTGTTGCTGCTGAGTATCCTGCTTGTCAGTATTGCCACTCTGTCGATTTTGACGCTTTATATCGTGATGCAATCACAATACGCTCCCAAAGCGGTCAACCTGCTAATCAGCAAGCTTACTCCCTACTCAATAACCACTTCTGGCGTGCAATATACGGCCCCCTTTCAACTCAAACTCAGTGATGTTGAAATTCAATCTTCTGAACGTGTCATCATGCTGCCAGCAGTGACCCTTTGGCTTAGCCAAATACCGTGGCAACAGAATAAACTTTCCTTCGACTCGATCCTTATAGAAGGTGCCACAATTAATCTTGAGGCAATGCATGCAGAACTCATTGGCAGTGTATACGTCCACCAGCTCGCATTGAAACATGTCGACATTAGTGCACCAAAATGGTCAGCTCGGAGCGTCAATCTGCAAATAGAGCAACCTCGTTGGGTTACAAGCAACCAATCCTTACCTTACGGTGATATCCAACTTTCGGCTGAACAGCTCTACATGCAAGGCGAGGCGCTGAATAACCTGCTGATCGATATGCGTTATCAGGAAGAAAATAGTACGATTTTTGGTGGTTCATTTAACTGGCGGGGCGCTGTTTTTTCTGGGCAAGCAGAGCAGTATTCCCAAGGTTGGTCGTTAGTTAATGTCACCATCGACAAACTCTCTTTGCCAGAAAGCGAGCAAGTTGAGCAACTGGTCACGACCTTAAATAACCTTAGCTTGCCGATCAATCACATTAATAGCCTCGATATACTCAGTAGTTCATTTAACTATGGACACTGGCGCTTCGAACAGCTTGATGCATCGCTAGAAAACCTCTCACTCGATGATTCACTGTGGCAGCATCAAAGTGGATATGTCTCTTTTGATGCCGAAAGTATCAGTAATCAACAAGTACAACTCTTCTCCCCTAGAGCAAGATTGGCATTGGCACCACAACAAGTCACGATTGAAGAGTTTGACGCAGATTTTAGACAAGGGCGAGTTCAGTTACAGGGGACGGTCAGCCCTAAACAAGTAGCTTTGAAGCAACTCAAGATCGTCGGTGTAAAGTGGCTGGAGCAAACCGAACAAGCCATCCCCGCCTTTACCGAAATGGTGAGCAACCTCCGTAAGTTAACCATCGAAACACTTAACGTTGAGAACAGCCAATTTATTCAGGTAGAAAAACGCCCATATTGGCAAGTTTCGGGGCTAAACGTCACCGGTTCGCAACTATCATTCATCGACGAAAACAAAGCAGGACTGTTGTCAGGAGACTTAGAAATCAGCGCTAACGCGGCAAGCATCGACAAACTGATCGCCACTCAGGCACACGTGAAAGCGCACGCAGAGAACAATCGAGTCACCCTTGAGCGTGCGTTTATTCCTTTAGAGCAAGGCTATATCGAAGCGTCAGGGATTTGGGACAGAGGCTCTGTTAGCGCTCCTTGGTCACTCTCGGTTCATGCCGATGGACTTCCATTAGACCACTATCTTCTGCAGCAACGAATGCCATTCTCGCTATCAGGATTGGCAGAAGCAGAAGTCGAGCTTAAAGGGTTATCTGGTGACTACTCGATGCTATCTCATAGCCTATCGGGGCATATTCTCACTCAACTACATCAAACTCAGCTAGATGCGGTCAGCCTTGATGGTGAAAAAAACTACCAGCAAACATTAGATCTCAGCGAGATCACGCTTCACGCTGACAGAGGACGCATGGTGATTGCGGGAGGAAATGACAACGCTCAAATAGCGGGTGAAGTCGATCTCACCAAACTTGAATTTGCGACCTTGTTACTGAAAGCTGAACAGAAATGCCAAGAGCTTTGGTCTGATGTTCTAGGTAAAGCGAATGTGATTAAACAAACCTGTAGTGATAAGGAGCCTCCGCTTCCGAAGGCCGTCGATAGTCATGACTTTGATTTGGAAGCAGAGCCCAGTACAGCTTTGTAGTTCGGTAGCAGCATGTAGGTACCCACAAAATCCACCGCAGCTTTGTCTCCACTGTAGATGGTCACGTGAATCACAATACGTGCTTTGCGCCCAGAAGCCAGTCGGTCTAAGTCACCACTAATGCCATCAAGGGACGTAGATGCAACGGGGTTCTGCGTGACTGGATGACGATAACGAATTTGGCTGTCAGCCAACACAATATCACCGGTGAGGTTACGCTCTTTCATTAGCAACCACGTTAGACCCCAGCCAGTTAAGGTGGCGAGAGTAAATGCCGACCCAGCAAACATCGTATTGTGAGGGTTTAAGTTCGGGTTTAGCTGCGCACTACACTCAAACTGATAGCCCGTGTATTGGTTGATTTTGATACCCATTTTGTCACTAATGGGAATCTGATTCTCCCAGCGCTCTTGCAACTCTGTACACCATTCAGGCTTACGCAATACGTTAGCCATTGGATCGAGTTGTTTCACCATTTGTTGGTGACGAACAGGTCCACGCTCATCGGTCAGCTCACCACGTCGTTCAAATCCATTCTTCTCATAAAACGAAATGGCATCTTCTCGGGCATTACAAACCAGTCGTTTGGCACCTTCCTGACGCGCTAACGACTCCAGAGCAACGAGGACTAATGAACCCATCCCTTTACTGCGCCGATTACCTTTTACCGCCATATAGCGAATCTGACCTTCGCTATCTGGGGTTATGTAGAGACGACCAATCGCCATAGGTAAACCGCGTCCATCAACTATCATGCGGTGATGGCTCATGGGATCGTATTCATCACGCTCTGAGCCAATCGGCATACGCCAAGGCTCCCTTAGCATCTGCCAACGAAAGTGATAATACTTATTGAGTTGGTTCTCTGTTTTTGGCGTGATCAGCTTAAACATAAAAATCCTTTTTTATGGAGACAGATAGTGTCTCCCCACTATTTCTTATAATTATACTTGTAACCAGAAGGTGACTGGGCCGTCATTGACCAAAGACACCTTCATATCAGCAGCAAAACGTCCGCGTTCTGTAGGAAGAACCTCTGCACATCGATCGGCAAAGTACTCATATAAGCGCTCAGCTTCCGCAGGATGAGCACCTCTAGAAAATCCCGCTCGAGTGCCTTTTTTTGTGTCAGCAGGAAGAGTGAACTGAGAGACCACCAACACTTTACCTTCAACTTGTTGGACATTGAGGTTCATTTTGTCTTCTTCATCACCAAAAACACGATAAGTCGTCACGCGCTCCATTAGGCGCTTCGCCTTTGCTTCATCATCGTCTTTTTCTACCCCTAGTAGCACAAGTAGACCTTTGTCTATCTCTCCAACCACTTCACCATCTACGCGTACGGCTGCTTCACTCACTCTTTGGATCAGGGCTATCACTGTGCTTTCCTTCTGACGTTTTAACTTGAATTTTTGTTGAGTGTACCACTTCTTTGGACTCGCTCCACTGCTCTCTTTCTCCCAGAGCGGCGGTAACTTCGGCACCAACTAGTACAATAAGCCAACACAGATACACCCAAACAAACAGAATAGGAATAGCCGCTAATGCACCATAGATCAGCTGGTACGATGGAAACTGAGTGATATATGCCGCGAAGCCTTTTTTACTTGCTTCAAACAACAATGCCGCGACAATTGCCCCCACCATAGCATGGGAAATGCGAACTTTTTTATTCGGTACCAAAAGGTACAAACCAACAAACGCAAAGAAAGACAACAGAAACGGCAACCAGCGCAGCAGTAGATCATAAATCCCTGAGATGGCTTCACTTTCGATAATTTTCAAAGATGTAACGTAAGAAGTCGCGGCTATACTGGCACCAACCAGAATTGGACCAAGAGTCAAAACCATCCAATACATCGAAAAGGAAAATACAGCGCGGCGCTTTTGTTTAACTCGCCAAATGTAGTTAAGGTTCTTATCGATATTTGAAATCAGCATCAACGCGGCAACAAAAAGAAAAGCACCACCCACTGCGCTCATCTTGCCCGTATTGGCGACAAACTCCAGCAATGCCCCCTTAACGGCATCTCCAGCCGCAGGCACAAAGTGGGTAATAACAAAGTCTTGAATCGCGTCACCAGCATTTTCAAATATCGCAAAAGACGAAAGCACAGAAAGCAATACGGTCAACATTGGTACGATAGATAACAAGGTAATGTAAGCAAGATATCCCGCATTCACATTGACTCTATCATGCCCCATACGGGTCAGCAGATAGCGTACAAACAACACCGCTTGCTTAATCAATGGCTCGATTTTCAACTTGTATCTCCCAACTAACTCAGTCATCCTAACGTTCTAATTCTAAAGGAAAGGAACCCATCATGCCGTACTTACTGGCGATTGTATTGTCGATTTTTACCTTAACAGGATGTCAATCAGCCTATTACTCCGCAATGGAACAAGTAGGCTACCACAAACGCGACATCATGGTGGATCGTGTCGAAGATGCAAAAGAATCACAGCAAGATGCCCAACAAGAATTTACCAGTGCTTTGGAAGCTCTCTCAGCTTTAACAAACTTTGATGGTGGTGAACTGGAAACGGTGTACAACCAGATCAATGACAAGTATCAAGATAGCGAGAAAGCGGCACAAGAAGTGAGTGATCGAATTGCGGCAATTGAAGATGTTTCTGATGCCTTATTTGCAGAGTGGCAAAGCGAGCTCGAACTCTACACTAGCAGCAAGCTCCGTCGCGCCAGTGAGCAAAAATTAAAAGAGACTCAACGCTCATACAACACAATGCTGTCGGCGATGAAACGTGCTGAAGATAAGATGACACCAGTGCTCAATACACTGCGTGACAACACTCTCTACTTAAAACATAACCTCAACGCCAGTGCAATCGGCGCACTGCAAGGTGAGTTCACAAGCTTAGAGCAAGATATTCAATACGCAATTAAACAAATGAACGCAGCCATTGCTGAATCAGATAAGTTCCTACAGAAACTAAGCCAAAAATAACGGATAAAACCTCCTCCACTCGAGGAGGTTTAGTTGACTGATCCACACTCTAGCGCTAACTCGTTGACCACAAACTTAACCCTCTCAGATATAGTTGCCCAAGGCACTTCCACCACTTGATAACCAAGCTCAGTGTATGTCTCAACCAATATCTGATGTATCTCTAAGGCTTCCTCAAAGCTATGTGGGCGCACGTCGTCCTGAACATAGATAGATGACTCTGGGCGACAAAAAAACACCTTGGGGTAATAACCCGCACTTTGCGTGATGAACATTGGTGGCACTTCACACCTCGCCAATTTCAAATAACCAATAATGTCCACTATGGCTCGATCAAGGAAGGCAATCTCGTAATTTTCTGCATCACTTTTCTGCTTAGCCATCAAATCGAAACATAACTGAGCAAATGCTGGCAAATTTGTCCAAGGCAAGACACCATTATCCAGCAGACTCTGCTGCTCAATTAACGTGCGTGAGCCCTCAGCGAAAGTGGTGTAACCTCTCGCTCCCAGCATGTTCAATAACGTCGTTTTGCCCGCTCCTGGGCCACCTGTAATAATAATTGGGGTCATGGCGACAATATTCCAGATAAAAAAAGCCCCGAGCATCGCTCAGGGCTTATTCAATCTAATCCGTTACAGATTACTTAGCTGCACGAGAAGCACGCTTACGATCGCTTTCCGTTAGGAATTTCTTACGTACACGGATGCTTTCAGGAGTAACTTCTACTAGCTCGTCGTCATCGATAAATTCTAGAGCTTGCTCTAGTGTCATGATGATTGGCGGCGTAAGAACCTGTGCATCATCAGTACCAGATGCACGAACGTTAGTTAGCTGCTTACCTTTAAGTGCGTTTACAGTCAGATCGTTATCACGGCTGTGAATACCGATAACCATGCCTTCGTAAACTTCTACACCGTGACCAATGAATAGGCGACCACGTTCTTGAAGGTTAAATAGTGCGTTAGTTAGCGCTTTACCCGCTGCGTTAGCAATCAACACACCGTTGATACGTTGACCGATGTTACCGCCTTTGTGTGGGCCGTAGTGATCAAACGTATGGTAAAGAAGACCAGAACCTGAAGTTAGAGTCATAAATTCTGTTTGGAAACCAATTAGACCACGAGATGGCATAACGAAATCCATACGGATGCGACCTTTACCATCAGGAGACATGTCTTTCAGCTCACCTTTACGTAGGCCGATGTTTTCCATGATACCGCCCTGATGCTCTTCCATCACGTCGATAGTTACCGTTTCAAACGGTTCCATTAGCTGACCATTTTCTTCTTTAATGATTACTTCTGGACGAGATACTGCTAGCTCGAAACCTTCACGACGCATGTTTTCGATCAGGATAGATAGGTGAAGCTCACCACGACCTGATACACGGAATTTGTCTGGATCGTCTGTTTGTTCAACACGTAGTGCAACGTTGTGTACAAGTTCTTTTTCTAGGCGCTCAAGAATGTTACGTGAAGTAACGAACTTACCTTCTTTACCTGCAAACGGAGACGTGTTTACTTGGAACGTCATTGTTACTGTTGGTTCATCAACAGACAGTGCTGGTAGTGCTTCAACTTGGTTTTGAGCACAGATAGTGTCAGAGATTTTCAGCTCGCCAAGACCTGTGATTGCGATGATATCGCCCGCATGAGCTTGCTCAATTTCGTGACGCTCAAGGCCTAGGTAGCCCATTACCGTACCGACTTTACCGTTACGAGTTTTACCGTCTGCACCAATAACCGTTACTTGTTGGTTAGGTTTAACGCTACCACGTGTTACACGTGCAACACCGATAACACCAACGTAAGAGCTGTAGTCTAGCTGAGAAACTTGCATCTGTAGTGGACCTTCAAGGTCAACTTCTGGTGCCGCTACTTCTTCAACGATAGTTTGGAATAGTGGTTCCATGTTCTCGCCAGTTTCACCCTCTTCTAGAGCTGCCCAACCGTTAAGTGCTGATGCGTAAACCACTTTAAAGTCTAGCTGGTCATCAGTAGCACCTAGGTTGTCGAATAGGTCGAACACTTGGTCCATAACCCAATCAGGACGAGCGCCAGGACGGTCAATCTTGTTGATAACAACGATAGGCTTAAGACCGTGAGCAAATGCTTTTTGTGTTACGAAACGCGTTTGAGGCATTGGGCCGTCAACTGCGTCAACGATAAGTAGCACTGAGTCTACCATCGACATAATACGTTCTACTTCACCACCGAAGTCCGCGTGTCCCGGAGTGTCTACGATGTTGATACGGTAGTCATTCCAGTTAATCGCTGTGTTCTTAGCAAGAATGGTAATACCACGCTCTTTTTCGATGTCGTTCGAGTCCATGACTCGCTCTTCAGCTTCACCGCGAGACTCTAAAGTACCTGATTGCTGTAGTAGTTTATCAACCAGTGTTGTTTTACCGTGGTCAACGTGCGCGATGATCGCGATATTTCTTAATTTATCAATCTGTGGAGTAGCCATGGATTTGATTCGCTCGATAGAAGAAGCCCGCTAACAAAAACTCAGTTTTGAATAGCGCACTTACTTGATTAAAAAAACGGCCATAATGTACCAGATTCTAGCGAAAAACCCAGAAATATGTGATCTGATTCGCTGCATTTCAACAGATATTTTTCTAGCCACCACGAAATCACCAAACGTAAGACCAAATCCTGATTGACATCGAAGGGAAAACTCGGCTGAATGGAACACGATTTTGTTTGTTATTGGTGCAACAAACCCAGAGAGCACCAAAATAGTGCAACGAAAGATCATTTTGGTGCAAATTATTGCACCAAGTTAAACACCAATAAGCTAAAATGTTGAAATTAATGGAATAATTTTTTTGGCACGGTTTTGGCTTTAATAAAATCGGCATCGATTAATACGATTGAAAAGAAATTAATCAATGCTGGATTTCAAAACGAATCGAGCTAAACCGCTTTAATAACACTGGAGGTTATCCAAGATGTCAGTAGAAAACGTTCTATCGCTGATCCAAGAAAACGAAGTTAAGTTTGTTGACCTACGCTTTACAGATACAAAGGGTAAAGAGCAACATATTTCAATCCCTGCTCACCAAATCGACGCAGACTTCTTCGAAGAAGGTAAGATGTTCGATGGTTCTTCTGTTGCTGGCTGGAAAGGCATCAACGAATCAGACATGGTAATGATGCCTGACGCATCATCTGCTGTTCTTGACCCATTCACTGAAGATGCAACGCTTAACCTACGTTGTGACATTCTAGAACCAGCTACAATGCAGGGCTACGACCGTGACCCACGTTCTATCGCTAAACGCGCAGAAGACTACATGCGTTCTACTGGTATCGCTGATACTGTACTCGTTGGTCCAGAGCCTGAGTTCTTCCTATTTGATGATGTAAAATTCTCAACAGATATGTCTGGCTCTTTCTTCAAAATCGACGATGTTGAAGCAGCTTGGAATACAGGTTCAGACATCGAAGGTGGTAACAAAGGTCACCGTCCAGGCGTTAAAGGTGGTTACTTCCCAGTTGCTCCTGTTGACTCTTCACAAGACATCCGTTCAGCAATGTGTCTAATCATGGAAGAGATGGGCCTAGTTGTTGAAGCTCACCACCACGAAGTTGCAACGGCTGGTCAGAACGAAATCGCTACTCGCTTTAACACGCTAACAACGAAAGCGGACGAAATCCAAATCTACAAGTACGTTGTACACAACGTTGCACACGCATTCGGCAAAACAGCGACATTCATGCCTAAGCCACTTGTAGGTGATAACGGTTCTGGTATGCACGTTCACCAATCTCTAGCGAAAGATGGCGTTAACCTATTCGCTGGCGACAAGTACGGCGGCCTATCTGAAATGGCTATCTACTACATCGGTGGTATCATCAAGCACGCTCGCGCGCTAAATGCTCTAACAAACCCATCGACTAACTCGTACAAGCGTTTGGTTCCTCACTACGAAGCTCCAGTTATGCTAGCTTACTCTGCTCGTAACCGTTCTGCGTCTATCCGTATCCCTGTGGTACCAAGCCCGAAAGCACGTCGTATCGAAGTTCGCTTCCCAGATCCAGCAGCAAACCCATACCTAGCATTTGCGGCAATGCTGATGGCTGGTCTTGATGGTATTAAGAACAAGATTCACCCAGGTGAAGCAATGGATAAAGACCTTTACGATCTACCAGCTGAAGAAGCTGCAGAGATTCCAAAGGTTGCAGAGTCACTAAAACAAGCACTTGAGTGTCTTGATGAAGACCGTGAGTTCTTGACAGCGGGTGGTGTATTCTCTGATGACTTTATCGACTCATACATTGCACTAAAAACTGCTGATGTTGAACGCGTGAACACAGCTGTTCACCCACTAGAGTTCGAACTGTACTACTCTGTATAATCGACATTAGTGCGCAACACACCGTTGCAATGACATTATTAAGGCTCGCCTTTTCGGCGAGCCTTTTTATTTTCCGATGTCGAGAATCAGACATCACTTACACCTTCAACTCTTTTGTAATTCAACACCTTATAGACGGCAAGCTTATTGCATTAACAACTCTAGATACCGTGCACTAGCTGTAGGCATGATGAATAACTGAACAGAATCGACACTAAAGTGCCCGTATGCAATAGGTTTTAGCTTCAGTTCTTACAGTGAATGCGCCATACTTGAATTTTCTTTCGCACCAAATTGGTGCGTTGCACTATTCAAGTTCAAGGATGAGGGAGAGAGCAGTGGACAGCGAACTCAATAACATTATTTTAAACCACCAAGTGACAGCGATTCTAATTATGAATGAGTCACTTCAGGTGAAGTACGCCAATCCAGCGGCTGAACAACTGTTTTCTCAAAGTGCTAAGCGAATAGTCAATCATCCACTATCACATTTAATCCAGCATGCCTCACTGGATCTTGCCCTGCTGTCACAACCACTACAAAGTGGACAAAGCATTACTGACAGCGATGTCACCTTTGTTGTCGATGGCAAACCATTGATGCTTGAAGTGACGGTGAGCCCAATTTCTTGGAATAAAAAATTAATGCTGCTGGTTGAAATGAGGAAAATAGGCCAGCAACGTCGCTTGTCCCAAGAGCTAAATCAACATGCTCAGCAACAAGCCGCTAAGCTATTAGTTAGAGGGTTAGCACATGAGATTAAAAATCCTCTCGGTGGCTTACGTGGTGCGGCTCAGCTACTAGAACGCACTCTCCCAGATCCTAGCCTAGCTGAATATACCCAAATCATTATCGAACAGGCCGATCGTTTACGCGCCTTAGTGGATCGACTACTGGGCCCACAAAGACCAGGGAAAAAGCGCCCAGAAAACCTCCACCTTATCCTTGAAAAAGTCCGTCAGCTGGTTGATCTCGAAGCCAACCAGAGTGTCACTATCGAACGCGACTACGACCCCAGCCTGCCGGAAATTCTTATGGATGCAGATCAGATTGAGCAGGCACTGCTGAATATTGTTAGTAATGCTGGACAGATTTTGAATGGGCAACAAAACGGCGAAATTATTATTCGCACCAGAACAGTGCATCAGGCCAATATTCACGGTCAACGCTGCAAGCTAGCGGCACGAATCGAAATTACAGACAACGGTCCAGGCATTCCCGCCGACCTACAAGACACTCTTTTCTACCCAATGGTGAGTGGAAGAGAAGGTGGGACAGGGTTAGGCCTGTCGATAGCACAAAATTTAATAGACCAACACCAAGGCAAAATTGACGTTGAGAGTTGGCCTGGAAGAACCACATTTACGATTTATTTACCCATTTAAACAATGGAAAGTAATCTTGCTGCAAGGAAATCAATATGAGTAAAGGATACGTTTGGGTTGTTGATGATGACAGCTCTATCCGTTGGGTGATGGAGAAGACTCTCTCATCAGCCAACATAAAGTGTGAAACCTTTGCAGATGCTGAAAGCGTTTTAATGGCACTTGAACGAGAAACGCCTGACGTACTCGTTTCAGATATTCGTATGCCAGGCATTGATGGGATTGAGCTACTTAAACAAGTACATGAATGTTCTCCTGAACTTCCTGTCATTATCATGACTGCCCACTCAGATCTTGATGCAGCGGTCAATGCCTACCAAAAAGGGGCATTTGAATATCTCCCTAAGCCTTTCGATGTTGATGAAACCCTAACTCTAGTTGAGCGAGCTATCACACATAGCCATGAGCAGAGACAAGAGCAAGCATCACTGGCTGGCGAAGGTTACACGCCACCTGAGATCATTGGCGAAGCACCAGCAATGCAGGAAGTATTCCGTGCAATCGGTCGACTGTCTCGTTCTTCGATCTCCGTACTCATCAACGGTGAATCTGGTACAGGTAAAGAGCTGGTCGCTCATGCGCTTCATCGTCATAGCCCTCGAGCCAGCAAACCCTTTATTGCTCTTAATATGGCGGCGATACCAAAAGACTTGATTGAGTCAGAGCTGTTTGGCCATGAAAAAGGCGCCTTTACCGGAGCCAACAGCGTTCGCCAAGGACGCTTTGAACAAGCCAATGGCGGAACCTTATTTTTGGATGAGATCGGTGACATGCCGCTCGATATTCAAACACGACTACTACGAGTATTAGCGGATGGTCAGTTCTATCGTGTTGGTGGACACTCTCCAATCAAAGTGGATGTTCGTATCGTCGCAGCAACACACCAGAACCTTGAGAAGCTCGTTTCAAAAGGCAACTTCCGCGAAGACTTGTTTCATCGCCTCAACGTCATTCGAATTCATATCCCAGCCCTGAGAGAGCGCAAACAGGATATAGAAAAACTCACTTTACACTTCTTAGCATTAGCGGCGGAAGAACTCAGTGTTGATGTCAAAACACTGCATCCCAGCACGGTAGAAACGCTTAATCGTTTGGATTGGCCAGGTAACGTTCGTCAGTTAGAAAACATCTGTCGCTGGTTGACTGTTATGGCGAGTGGCTCAGAAATCCTACCTGGAGATCTCCCCACAGAACTGCTTGAGGACAAGAAGCACAACAATGTCAGCTCAGCAGGTTCATGGCAGCAACAGTTAGCAAACTGGGCAAGAAACTCTCTTTCTCAAGGAGATACCGAGCTACTTTCTTACGCACTTCCTGAATTTGAGCGTATACTTTTGGAAGCAGCGTTAGAACATACTAACGGTCATAAACAAGACGCAGCGAAAGTTTTAGGCTGGGGACGTAACACCCTGACCCGAAAGCTCAAAGAGCTTTACTGACATGAAGTCGCTTAACAACCGACTCGGATAATGGAGGTTACTACGGATAGATTGTAGATAGCAGTCTATTATTTGTATGGTAATCACCGTTTTACCCACTGTCACTCGCCTTAGTATAACGATTAGTGCATAAGGGGTCGGATGAAAGCGACTACAAAGATCACCCTCAGAACAGCTGTTGTACTGCCGTTTGTATTGATATTTATCTTTACAATCGGAGTGATCATAGCAGTACAGAAGAACAGCTATGAAGAGATGGTCGTCGATATCAGCAGTAAACAACTGTCAGCTCTAACTGAGAATGTCAGACTTGAGCTTAATAGTTTTCTCAATGAACCCTTTCAGGCAAGTCTTGCTCTCAGCCACTCCATTGGGTTCAATGAACTTTATCGTTCAGGAGACACATCTGATATTGAGCAATATTTCCTGACCTCCTTTCGCGATCTCTATAATACCTTCCCTCAACTCGATGTTATCGGTTTCGGCGGAGAAAGTGCTGAGTACGTAGGTTTCCGCAAAGAGCCTGATAAAAGCTACACCTTAATGGTTCAGGATAATCGTACCCAATATAAGTTGGTCATTTATCGTGGAGAAGTCGTTAACGACAACGTTCGCTCGGTGATCGATAACTATGATCCTAGAGTCCGACCATGGTATGCCCCCGTAGCCAAAACGCGTCTGCCCATGTGGTCATCCATCTATGCCAATGCAGATGAAAGACAAGAGATCACCTTATCCGCTTTAACCCCCGTATTTTATGGCGATCAATTCCAAGGGGTGGTAGTAACTGATGTCAAAATCGACACATTTAATACCTTCCTAAAAGAACAGCAAAAGCACACCAACGCACTCATCTATATTGTCGATGACAAGAAGCGTCTCGTAGCTCACTCAACGAATGGTAATGTCGTCTCTTGGGGTACATCTTTAACGCCAAAAGGGGAGCGACTATTCGCAACAGAAAGTACCGACCCAATAATCAAAGCCAATGCCGAATATTCGGCATCACAAGAGTTATACCAACTGAACCAGACTCAACGTTTTACACTCGATATCAGTGGAGATCGCTATTTCAACCATTTCACCCCTTACATCGATGAGCATGGTTTGAAATGGTATATCGGTGTCGCTATTTCCGAGTCACATCTGCTCGGTAAACTGCCAGAAAGTCAGAGAAATAGTTGGGTGATTGGATTAATAGCGAGCTTTATCGGTATCGTTGTTGGTTTGCTCGCCTTTAACCAGATAATGACACCCATCACCTCAACAGCAGCGGCAGCCAAACGTCTTGCGAAGGGTGACTGGGATAGCCATATGCCACAGCCTGGCAATATCTATGAAACCTCTATGCTGGTGTTCGCATTTAACGAAATGGCCAACAACTTAAAAGCCTCATTCAGAGCATTACGAACTCAATTGCTCTATGACTCGTTAACTAACCTCTATAGTCGCGAAGGCTTGATTGATACGTGTGATTCTCTCGGTAAGTTGGACGGCATTTTGTTGCTGGTAGGAATCAATAAATTCAGAGATATCAACGACAGTTTAGGTCATAGTCTAGGCGATCAGATTCTCAGTGTTATATCTCGCCGGCTCAAATCCCTTTTCACCAATCAACACTATCTAGCCAGAATAGGAGGGGATGAGTTCGCCATCTACATTCCCGATCGACAAACCTGCGCTAATTCTAAAATCCTTGCAGATCAAATCATTGAAATGTTCGCATCGCCATTTCTGATTGAACAAGAGAGTGTTGTCATCAGTGTCTCAGTCGGCGTTGTTGAAGACGGGCCGGATGCCAACATGACTGTGTGGCTAAGAAACGGTAGCATCGCGCTGAGTAATGCAAAACATGACGCGACAAGCATCAGCTACTACCGCCCTGAAATGGCGGATATCTCTCGAAATAGAACCATGATGCTAGCGAAGATAAAAGATGCCATTGAGCACAAAGAGTTTTTGCCTTTCTATCAACCACTCATTGATTTGAACAGTGGCAAAGTCGTGGGTGCAGAAGCCCTAGCAAGATGGTTCTCCCCTACGCAAGGCTTACTACCACCTATGGATTTTATTCCATTAGCGGAAGAAAGCGGGTTAATTGGTGCAATAGGAGAGCATATTCTAACTCAAGCGTGCAATGATACTGTTCAGGGTCTCAAAGAAGGCAAGTGGGACGAGTCATTCAATATGCATGTTAACCTCTCAGTTAATCAGCTTTCTCAACCGACTTTTATCCAAGTCCTACAAAGAATACTGGCACAGTCAAACCTCAATGCCAGTAACCTTACCTTAGAGATTACTGAATCACGCATCGTAGACAACGATCCAGTAACAATACAAAACTTGCAGGCTATCCGAGATCTAGGGGTGAAAATTGCGATCGATGACTTCGGAACGGGATACAGCTCCCTTGCTTATTTGCATAAGCTACCGTTTGACTGCCTCAAGATAGACCGAGCTTTTGTTCGTGGTCTAGATCCTCAAAATCTAGATACGTCGATTGTGGCGGCGATCGTTAACATGACTCGAGGAATGAGAGTCAGCATAGTAGCCGAAGGCATTGAAACATATGAGCAAGAGCGCCTCATTACCAAACTAGGTTGCTCACTTGGTCAAGGTTTCCTCTACAGCCGACCAGTCCCTTATGCCGAGTGGCCAACCAACTTGGTCACAAAGAAATAGTGATTCGTCCACTCTAATAGAAGTAGATCGTCTAAACTGACTAGTATCTTCTCCTTAACCGGAGTAAATCATGACGAATAAAGCTTTCTATATCGCCCTAGGAGCAGCCGCAAGTCTTTTGGCTTTCAGTAGCCACGCTTGCACGCTTACCATGGGCTATCGAACCAATGAGCGCCCTCCTCTCATAGCCAAGTCCCCTGATAATAGTGGCTTGTACCAACACTTCTATCAGGTCGTAGCGAACAAGATTGGCTGCGAACTGGATATTGTTCGAGGCCCTAAAAAGCGAATCCTCAAGCAGCTTCAAGATGGAGAAATAGACTTCTACCCAGGCTTCAACTTTAACGATCAGCGAGCAGAATTTACGTTTTTTATTGCGAATGGTTTCCCTGGTGGTGAAATTGGCATCTCTCGATCAGACTTTCCTCTAATAACCGCGCTAGAGCAGCTTGAGGGCTATACCATACTTCAAGCATTAGGTTCGCCAGATTTTGTCCGAGATCTCGAGTCGGTAAAAATATACGCTGTTCCTGAAATGACAATAGACAAAGCGGTCGGTCTGCTTAGAAAAAACCGCGGAGACTTCTACATTTACAATGGCGCTTCGATAAGACATTACCTAAAAACCAACAGCAGCAACGACATTAAAGTCCACCCCAATTGCTGTGGAGACGTCAATCCGATCTATCTTGGTTTTTCTCGTCACTCACCACACTTTAAAGAAGTAGAAAACCCTTCATACCGGAACGATAAACCCAAGGGGCCATACAATTTTCCGACTCAACTTGATTCGGACTCTAAAGCCTACCAAATGAAGCAAGTACTTGAGCAAATGGCTCTGGATGGAGAAACGGAAAGTATCTATCAGCAGTATTACTGATAAGTGAGAAATGATGGTATTGCGGGGTAAAACGAAAAAGCCCGCTGCGTATGCAGCGGGCTTCTCAATGTGGCGGAGAGATAGGGATTTGAACCCTAGATACGCTATTAACGTATGCCGGTTTTCAAGACCGGTGCTTTCAA
>NZ_JBNJOF010000023.1:0-56047 GCF_050113875.1 Vibrio sp. TRT 1302
GAGCAACTTTTTGCTCGATCTGAGCAAGATCTTGCTCGATTCGAGCAAAAAGTTGCCCGGAAGCAAGAAGAGTACCAATGAGATTAATTTGCCAACGATGGTTACTTACTAAAGCTACAACGCCACGCCAATATCGCGCTATATCTTTTGACATTTTAGCTTGTAATTAAGGCGAGGTTTCGCAAACTCTTGTACACGGCAGTCTGACGATCAATCGGCTTACATATAGAGAGCAAATCATCAATGAAATGGCTCAATGCTCTAGCTTCAATCTTACGTACGCCACGCTGTTGAGCTTCGTTGAGGTAGTCGTAAACGCTAGCCGCACCAAAGTCACCAAAGATCATCTCGCCAAGCTCGTTGATCAGTACATTATGTGCATAAAGATCGCCATGACATACTCGGTTGTCATGCAAATGATTAAACACATCCAGCATCTGATCGACGATCTTTTCTATTTGTTTTACTGAAAGGGTGAAGCCAGCTTTGAACACGTCACGAGTACAGGTTTCTAGAGTCGGTGGCAGGCCTAAATTAAAGTAATCATCAGGGATTAACTCCATCACTAATGCCAGATAATCCTGCTCACTAACCTGAGCGATGGATTTGACTAGATTATCGTGATGTCCGGTTTGCAGGCAGGCTTGTAGCTCGTCACAAGGGTAGCCGTCGCTAGTCACCTCACCTTTGAACACTTTCACCGCTACATTGGCAGGGAAGTCGAAGTCGGAGTTTAGCCAATTAGCATGAGAAATAATGCCTGAAGCCCCTTGTCCCAATACATGATTGAGTTTGTAGCTGTCGGAATTGACCTGTGGAACACTCTGCTGATGAGATAGTCGTTCACAAAACGGGTTACCAGCAAAGGCCATCCAAGACAGTTTAGGCAGTTGCAGTAGCACATCAGGGAATCGCTCTAGCTGGTTGGCCGACAGGCGCACTAACTCGAGGTTTATCAAGTTGCCAAAACTGGATGGCAGTTCCTTGATCATGTTTCCGGCTAGCGCGAGTTTTTGCAGACGAGGTCGATAGCCTAGAGATTCTGGTAACTGCACAATTTGATTGTCAGTTAATATCAACCAGCGCAGTTTTTCTGGTAACGAATCCTCGGCAACTCTTACGATTTGATTGCTTTTGAAGCCAACCATTTCGAGCTGCTTACATTGACCTAATATCAAAGGTAAATGTGTGAATCGGTTGTTAGAGGCAAAAAGGATTTTTAAACCCGTTAACTCAGTTAGCCACTGCGGTAGATCACTTAAAAGGTTGTCTGACACGTCTAGAATTTCTAGTGAGTCAGCCAAAGTTAAAATCTCTCGAGGTAGCTCTGTTAGCTGCTCGCGAAGTTGAAGACGTTGAATACCGGCTAATTCGCCGCTTTTAAGTTGTTCTACTGTATGCAAACTGGCTGCCTTTATGTGCTCTGGAATGAAAAAGAGAGCGCGTATTCTACGCAGATTGACGTATAAAGGCGAGGTAAGAGGGCAATTTTGAGCAGATAAAAGCCGAGTATAGTGGTACTCGGCTTGGCGTAGTGCTGATAATTACAAGAATGCTTTGAATGGCAGTTCAGGTTCGTTTTTGAAGATGTCTTTAAAGCCGCGGAAATGCTGGTAGTGCATACGACCTTTATCTGTTGGGTAGGTGTATTTGCCACCGACTTGCCAAAAGAATGGAGCAAATTGATATTGCAGGCGATCTTTCTTCATGTTCCACAGTACTTCAATTTCACGTGGATCATTTTGGAAGTTAGCCCAGATATCATGGTGGAATGGCATCACAACCTCACAATCGAGAGACTCTGCAGCTCTAAGAATATCGGATGATGTCATCTTATCTGTGACACCACGAGGGTTCTCACCGTATGAAAGGAGAGCGACATCAATTTGGTATTCGTTACCATGCGCCGCATAGTAATTCGAGTAGTGTGAGTCCCCTGAGTGGTAGACGGAGCCTCCGGTTGTTTCAATTAAGTAGTTCACCGCTCTTTTGTCCATTCCATCTAAAATGTTTTTGTCGTAAGAGGACGTGCCTTCAGGAAGAGTGACCAGTGCCGTACGATCAAAAGAGTCTAAAACACGGATTTTGAGATCACCGATTTGGATCAGGTCGCCAACTTTTGCCACTACGCAGCGCTGCTCGGGTACACCCCAACTGATCCATAAGTCGACACAAGCTTGCGGACCGATAAACTTCACATGCTCAGGGCAATTTTGCAATACCGCAGCTGCGACGTTGATATCGATATGATCAGCATGGTCGTGGGAGGCGAGTACCGCATCGATTTCTTTGATAGCAAAAGGATCAAGTGGGAAGATCGCCGTGCGCAAATTAGGTTGGAGTGCTTCAACCCCACCCATGCGCATCATTTGATGCTGGTTTTTCATTAACGCATTCTTTTGCGTTTTTTTACCTGTACCACACCAGAAATCGATTGAGATATTGGTGTTACCTGCGCTTTTGAGCCAGATGCCGGTACAGCCAAGCCACCACATAGAAAACGTATTCGGTTCGACTACTGTGTTTTCAATCTCTTCGTTTAACCATGTACCCCATTCTGGGAAGGTATTTAAGATCCAAGATTCACGGGTTATTTCATTCACTTTGCTCATAACAGTACCTTTGAGTTTACGATATTGGATTAATTTAGGGTGCAGGAAGCCAAGCGTCTTAACAGATGGTTGAGACGCTGAACTAAGTATTTGTTATTTATCTATTTAATTTCTAAACCAGAATGACTTGCGTTCCACGGGCTTCTATCGCTTTGACGACATCTGGATTGGCATCTTTGCCAGTGATGACAATGTCAATTTTACTTGCTGGGCAGAAAAGCATTCCGGTTCTTTGCCCCACTTTAGAGCTATCAACGACCACGACCAGCTTGTCGATTTGTTCGAGCATTTGTTGCTCGGCCACGGCGGTAAGCATGTCTGCTTTATAGAGCCCGGCATCGGTCAGTCCTTTGCCAGAGGTGAACATCCAATTACCCGCATAGCTACCTAATGAGTCTGGAGCTGGGTTAAGGAAGATGTTTTGTGCCTTGTTGTATTGCCCCCCAATAATGATCACGTCCTCATGATCTTCATTGATTAGGTAGCTCGCCAATGGAAAGTAATTTGTGACGATTTGGACATCTTTGCCACACAACTTTTGGCCGAGCAAAAATGCGGTCGAACCACAGTTGATCACGACACTATCTCCAGAGTTACACAACTCAGCTGCCCGAAGTGCAATCAGGGACTTCTCTTCGTAGTGGTCAGTGCTGTTGATGTTAAGTGGTGACCATTTTTTCTTTTGATTTTCTATTCGTTCTGCACCGTTGCGAACTTTACGCAGCTTACCTAGCTCATCCAGTTTTGAAATGTCGCGACGAGCGGTCGCAGGAGAAACATTAAAACTATCAATGATATGTGAAACATTGATGGTGTGGTTTTCTTCTAATAACGACAATATGCCGTTGTGTCTTTGTACTTCATTCATTGTTATCACCTGTTCAAGTTTGTGATTACTTGGTGATTGTCTGTGATTTGTTTTGATTCTAATAATCACCACTTTGAATGTCAAATGGGCGTGAAACAAAAACATGCCACAAATCACAATATTATATAAGTTATTGATTTATAGGTGTTTTGTTGATTTTTATGTGACCGGCTACCCAAAAATAGCCACAAGTGAGAGGCAAAATTGATAAAAATCAAAATAATCACAAATGAGCATTGAATGATTACTTTTGATTGTTAAAGTTTAGTCCGTGAGCAAAAGAGGGTGTATTTCACTACCTACAAATGAAAGCGCCCTGTCCTACGAACCAAATAAAAATACAAAGACTATTAGGGGTAAAGATATGGAGTTCTTATACGACATCTTCTATATTTTTTACAGCCAAGTGATGACCAAGGCTCCGCTATTGCTGGGCTTAGTGACATTGATTGGCTATTGGCTGCTTAGACGTGATGCCACTACTATCATCAAAGGATCAATCAAAACCGTTGTCGGTTTTATGCTTGTTCAAGTCGGTGCGGGCACTTTGGTTGCTGGCTTTAAACCCGTGATTTCAAAACTATCTGAATATCATGGCTTAACTGGCTCGGTCATTGACCCATACACCTCAATGATGGCGACCATGGAAACCATGGGCGACAACTACTCTTGGGTGGGGTATGCGGTTATTCTTGCGCTGGGTATCAACATTCTTCTTGTCCTTTTCCGTCGCTATACAGGTATACGCACAATCATGCTGACTGGCCACATTATGTTTCAGCAAGCGGGTTTGATTGCCGTGTTCTACTTTGTTCTTGGCGCGAGCATGTGGGAAACCATTATTTACTCAGCGGTATTGATGGCTCTCTACTGGGCGATATCTTCCAACATCATGTTTAAGCCGACAGAAGAAGTCACTGGTGGTGCGGGTTTCTCAATTGGTCACCAACAGCAGGTTGCATCTTGGATTGCGACAAAAATAGCGCCAAAACTGGGCGACAAAAAAGACAGTGTTGACCATCTTGAGTTGCCTAAATGGCTCCATATTTTCCATGACAGTATTGCGGCGACTGCCATAGTCATGACGGTATTCTTTGGCATTATCTTACTTTCATTTGGTTTGGATAATCTTCAACAGATGGCGGGTTCAACCCACTGGTCTATTTATATTCTCGAAACTGGTCTTAAGTTTGCGGTCGCGATTCAAGTGATTGTTGCTGGTGTTCGTATGTTTGTTGCCGAACTTTCAGAAGCATTTAAAGGGATCTCTGAGCGCGTTATTCCTAACGCTGTATTAGCAATCGATTGTGCGGCTATTTACGCTTTTTCTCCTAACGCGATGGTATTTGGTTTTATGTGGGGGGCTTTAGGTCAATTTGCTGCAGTTCTGGCAATGTTGGCATTTGATACACCCATTATGATCATTCCTGGATTTATTCCGATGTTTTTCTCCAATGCCACAATTGGTGTGTTTGCCAATCACTTTGGTGGCTGGCGAGCCGTGATGAAGATCTGTTTTGTGATGGGCATCATTGAGGTGTTAGGTAGTGCATGGGCTATTCACCTATTTAGCCAACAAGGGACTGAATTTAATGGTTGGATGGGTATGGCTGACTGGGCCTTGGTATTCCCGCCAATAATGCAAGGTCTCTCAGCATCTGGAATGTTCTTCTTTGTTCTATTAGCTCTGTCTGGGGTGTACATGTTCTTTGCAGCTAAGCAATTACGTGCGGAAGAAGATGCTCAAGGTGTGGTGACGGTATGTGAAGAGCCTGAAGTTATCGAAGCCGTCGAGCAAGCACTAAAAGCGAGTGATGGTGTGCGCCCGGTGAGCATTTTAGCGGTATGTGGAAATGGTCAGGGTTCGTCGATGATGATGAAAATGAAAATCGGCAAGTACTTGGAGAAAAAAGGTATCCCTCATGTGATGGACTCGTGTGCGGTATCTGACTACAAGTCAAAGCTGGCATCGACAGACATTATTGTTTCTTCAAAGCATCTATCGGCAGAAATGGAACCAGGAGAGGGCAAGTTTGTACTCGGAGTACAAAACATGCTCAATCCAAACTCTTTTGGTGACGAGCTACTCGACATCATCAATAAGAACTTCGTCCGAGCTAAGTAGCCTGTCAATCAATAGACAAGTATCCAATAACAATAATCAAGTGCCAGTTATCGCTGGCACTCCATTGGAGATAGAACCATGGGTTTTAAGCAATCACTAATCGACAATAACTCAATCAAACTACATGCCAGTGCAGCCAATTGGCGTGAGGCTATCGCTATCGGTACGGACATGTTGATTGCCTCAGGCGCGATTTTGCCAAGTTATCATCAAGCCATCATCGACAGTGTTGAGAAACTTGGTCCATACATTTGCATAGCGCCAAACTTAGCACTGCCTCATGCCCGCCCTGAAGATGGGGTGATAAGAACCGCATTTGCACTCGTTACTCTTGAACAGCCTGTGTTGTTTGATGGTGAGGAAGAACCCGTTGATGTACTGATTACCTTAGCTGGTAGTTGTTCTAATCAGCATATGGAAGGGTTAATGGAAGTGACTAGTGTACTTGATGATGAAGAGTCCGAAACAGGGGTAGACCTAAACAAGTTACGTCGTTGTCGTTCCAAGACCGACGTGTTTAACGTCATTGATCAAGCACTTGCGGAATTGGTCTAAGGAGAAAGTATGTATAGCGCACTCAAGCAACGTGTTTTGCAAGCTAACCTTAAGCTGCCTAAATATGGTCTAGTCACTTTTACTTGGGGCAATGTATCTGAAATCGATCGCCAACTCGGCGTTATCGTCATTAAGCCCTCGGGGGTTGAATATGATGCAATGACAGCTGATGACATGGTGGTGGTTGATCTGCAAGGCAAGGTAGTCGAGGGAAGGTTAAAACCATCGAGTGATACGGCAACACATATCGAGATCTATAAAGCATTTCCAGAAGTTGGTGGCGTAGTACACACTCACTCACGTAGTGCGACTATCTGGGCGCAAGCAGGAATTGATATCCCCGCCTTAGGCACCACTCATGCGGATTACTTCTACGGTGATATCCCTTGCACTCGTAAGTTATCTCATGACGAAATTGCCGGAGCTTATGAGCAAAACACTGGGCTAGTAATCATTGAAGAGTTTGAAAAGCGCGGTATCAAACCTATGGCAGTTCCAAGCGTGATAGTGGCAGGACATGCACCATTTTCGTGGGGTAAGAACTCGGATGATGCTGTGCACAATGCCGTTGTTCTGGAAGAAATTTCAGCGATGGCTTTGGCGACTCGCTCATTAAATAGCGGAATCAAAATACAGCCTGAGTTATCTGATAAGCATTACTTACGTAAACATGGTGATAACGCTTATTACGGCCAGCGTTAACCCTTTTTGTTGCGAGGAGACTCGATGTACAAAGTATTAGCATTAGATTTGGATGGCACCGTGTTGACTGATGAACACACTATCCATCCACAAGTAAGGCAAGCAATTCAAGAAGCTAAGCACAAGTGCAAAGTGGTGGTGGTCACTGGACGCCATCATACCGCAGCTAGACCCTATTATTACGAGCTTGGGCTAGACACACCGATCATCTGTTGTAATGGCACTTATGTCTACGACTATGCCAACGATCAGGTGCTAAAGCAAAATGCAATAGCGAAAGATGATGCGCTGGTCTTTATCGAATTGGCACGAGAGTTTCAGGTCAAGATGGTGATGTATATCTCCGATGCGATGACTTACTCAAACTACAACCCGATTACTTACATGCAAGCCTTAGAAGGCTGGGCAAGTACGGTACCAAGTTCCTTTAGACCGAAGATCTACCGAGTGGATTCATTCAGCGAAACGGCGAAACAGAGTCAGTATATTTGGAAATTTGTCGTCGAAGGGTGTCCGAGCTCTGTAGAGCGTTTACTAGAGCATCCATGGGTCAAAAGACAGTTTAATGGGGAACGTTCTTGGTCAAATCGTATCGACTTTTCCGCCAAAGGTAACAGTAAGGGTCATCGCCTTGCTGAGTATGTTTCCGAGCTTGGTTATCACGCCAATCATGTGATTGCAGTGGGAGATAATCACAATGACATCTCAATGCTGCAATACGCCAATTTAGGGGTTGCAATGCTCAATGCTGACGACCACGTTAAATCACACTCAAAGCTCGTGTGTTCTACAGATAACAATCATGATGGGCTAGCCCGTCTAATACGTGAAAAAATTAAGGGATAAAACCATGGCAAAACCAATGATTCAAATTGCTCTAGACCAAACTAACCTGCCCGCTGCGATTGAAGTGGCGAGCAATGTTGAAAGTTTTGTAGATGTCATTGAGATCGGTACCATTTTAGCGTTTGCCGAAGGGATGAATGCGGTTTCTACCTTACGCAAAAATCATCCTAAACATATTCTTGTATGCGACATGAAAACCACCGATGGTGGTGCCATTCTGTCTAAAATGGCTTTTGAAGCCGGGGCAGATTGGATCACGGTTTCGGCTGCCGCGCACATTGCAACGATTGCAGCATGCAAAAAAGTTGCGGATGAACATGGTGGTGAAATTCAGATTGAAATTTATGGCAACTGGACGATGACCGATGCGCAGGCTTGGGTCGATCTTGGTATATCACAAGCCATTTATCACCGTTCTCGAGATGCTGAATTGGCGGGTGTTGGCTGGAGTGAAGATGATCTGGATAAGATGCGTGCGCTGTCTGAACTGGGGCTTCAATTGTCGATTACAGGCGGTATTGTGCCGGAAGATATTTACCTGTTTGAAGGTATTCAAGCGAAAACCTTCATCGCTGGCCGTGCATTAGCGGGAGAAAAGGGCAAGCAAACGGCGGAATCTCTACGCACTCAAATTGACCGTTTCTGGAATTAGGGGGAAGCTATGTATCAAAACTTGCAACGCCATCGCATTGGTTTGTATGAAAAGGCGCTGCCTAATCAATTGAGTTGGGAAGAGAAACTCAAAACCACCAAGCAACTTGGCTTTGATTTTCTTGAGATATCTGTTGATGAGTCTGATGAACGCCGTTGCCGTTTGGATTGGGATGACGAGACCATATATGCATTGCGTCACCAGTGTGAGCAGTACGCTATGCCTTTGCAGTCCATGTGTTTAAGTGCACACCGCAAATTTCCTTTTGGTTCTGCCGATCCTGAAATTCGCAAACAAGCGTTACTGCATATGGAAAAAGCGATTGTATTAGCATACAAACTGGGGATTCGTACCATTCAACTTGCTGGATACGATGTCTACTATGAGCCTTCAAATCAAGTATCTCACCAACGATTTATCGAAGGGATGCAACAGTCTGCTAAGTTAGCCGAACGAGCGGGTGTGATGCTTGCGGTTGAGATAATGGATACCGACTATCTTAACTCCTTGAGTAAATTTGAGCTGCTACGCCGAGAAGTTGACTCTCCATACTTCACCGCTTACCCCGATGTAGGTAACATTTCTGGGTGGAACTATGACGTCGTGACAGAGTTAAAGTTGAGCAAGCCACATATCACGCAGATTCATCTGAAAGATACCTACCGAGTGACGTCTGATTCTCAAGGTCAGTTTCGTGATCTTGTCATAGGGGAAGGTGAGGTCGATTTCAATGCCATCTTTACTACGCTTAAGCAGACGGGTTGTGTTGTACCATTGGTCATTGAAATGTGGGCGCAAGATGATAATTGGAAACAGAACATAATTACTGCTCAACACAGATTAAATCAAGCTTGTGACCATGCCAATCTGCCGAAACTTTTTGCGGCTTAGTTCTACGTTAATTGTTTTAATTTCCTAGAGCCTCCTGCTCCGGAGCTTGTTTAAGCGCCGTTGATCCCAACTGGGATAGTGCAGCATAAATCCCCCGTACTATGCTGCACACTTTCAGTCGAACGTATAAGATTTGACTTACAGGTTGGCTTGACGCAAAGTTGCGCTGACTTTTCCACCGAGTAAGCTGCCTACGCACATGAAACTGCTTCACTTACAACTGTTCTGGTACGAAAAACATCACACTTTGTTGGAGATGGAAGATTTACCGACCTTGACTGCTAGCCAAGAGCAAGAGCTCATAGAGTGGGTGAAAAAACATCGTAAAATATTGAGCTACGAAGTCCATCAACAGACTTGGGTCAAAGTGAATATTGATGGTTTTGCGTCACAAATCCGCCTTAACCCTAATGGCACACTATCGGAAAAAGATCTCTTCAGTGATAAATCTCTTCAAGGGCTTTGGAAGGTGGTCGATGGATTTTTATTTATTAAGGTGATTAGTGGTGAATTTGTCGTAGAGTACCAAATCGTTGGTAGCAGCACTGATAACATCCATAGTGGTATCGAGTACATCAACGGTCAAGTGAGCACTTATAGCAAGTTTGTCGTCACCAAATGAGACATCCTCAGGCGCAAAATATCGATATTGCGCCTGAAGTTATGTGACTACCCACGGTGATGGCGCATTAGTTGGCGGTAGCTTATCAGTGATAGCAGAGCAAAAAACGCAGGATCGCTCCAGCCAAACCCAACAAAGATACCGGTAACCCCAGCATAACCCGTGATGGCGACACCAAGTAGGTTGGTTGTTAGCAGCGCCTTGAGTAACTGTCGCACTGTTTCTCGATGTTCTATCTCTTTCAAGAACAGACTGACTGCCGCGACACCACCAAGAAAGATACTGGTATGCTGTGAAAGGAAGTAAGCGTATTGGTCATTGATTTCGACACCGTACATCGGCCACATAATGCGAGGCATAAAAAATAACGCCAAAGCAAATACGGCGTAGATGCCACCATGAATGCTAAAGAAAGCCTTATTACTCATCATTCCTCCTCAACGGTTAATGGGGCCATTGTTGATGTTTGTCAGTGGTTGGTTAACGTCGAAGATAATCCCTCTAACTTGTGGAACTCCCATCTGTTTGAGTCTTGCTGCATGCATAGCTAGATAGTTATTTGCAGTTGTTTCATCTTCAAACAGGTAGACGCCGCCGCCCAGTTTGTCTGCTTCACTTTCTGTCCATATCTTCCATATTAGACCTGGTTCTTGATTGATGGACTGTGCGAGGCCGACCAGAGCCTTCGACATCTCTTCACCCATTGGGCCGTTATATTCAAAATCGACTTGTAATAGTTTCATCTCATCTTCTCTTTCAGTTGTTGCACTGTATGTGCTGTTGTTTGATGCAGCTATTGTTGTCTATATAAATTGAACAGAAAAGTTCATAATATTGCGTATAAGTGTCTAAATTTTTGACAGGTAAATCATGAGACTGAAAAGTACCTTAGAGCAATGGATGACCTTACAAGCGGTGGATAGTGCAGGAAGTATCCAAGCGGCTGCGCTGTTACTAAATAAAAGTCACACGACTTTGATTTACTCGATTAAAAAGCTTGAAGATCAACTTGGAGTGAAGCTGGTAGAAGTTAAAGGTAGGCGCGCCAGTATCACTGAGCATGGTAAGTCTTTACTTCGGCGTGCAAACAGTATGTTAGAGCAAGCTAGGGAGTTGGAGGAGTTGAGCCAACAGATTTCTGCTGGTGTCGAATCGGAAATAACGGTCGCTATTGATCACTTATGCGACCCATCTCTTCTCTACAAGCCGATGGCACAGTATCTTAAACGAAACAGCACCACTTCAATACAGGTTATCGAAACATCACTCAGCAAAACCACTGAAATGGTCACGAGTGAGAGAGCCGATGTGGCAATTATTACTCTGCCTGTGACCAACTATCCAGCGCAGGTACTATCGATGACGAGTATGGTTCCTGTCGTCTCTAGTGAGCACCCACTAGCAACACAGAGAAATATCTGTATGGCAGACTTTGCTACCTATTGTCAGGTCGTGATCCGCGATCTTGGGGCGGATGCTGCCGAGTATCGAGAGCAGAATGTGGGCTGGCTGAAGGCTAACCAGCGGATAACCGTCGATAACTTTGACCATGCCTTTCGAGCATTAGAAGAAGGGGTTGGCTTTTGTCGTCTTCCGGAACATATCCTTGCCAAGAGAAATCATGGCCAACTAAAGGTTCTCGACATAGAGCATAATGCTAAGTATCAGGTCCCGCTGCACATCACCTTACCAAAAGGAGTGAAAACGGGTCCAGCAGCAAGGTGTTTTTACGACCTCTTGCTAGAGAATGTTAGCTAATCAACCTATCTATCAGTGGGGAGCGAACAATCACAGTCAGTAATTGCTCACAACCAACCATTTACGTTTGAGTGACGCAAAAAGTGACCGACGACACGGAGCTAAAATTTACCGTCGCTAAGCGGCTTCAAACTTGTTGTTGATGTGCGATATTTCACGCAGATGCAGAGATGTCAGATTACGATAGCGGTGACAGTAATGAGAACTGAAAAAGAGAAAATGTTAGCGGGTGAGCCTTATCAGGCATGGGATGAGCAACTTTACAATGAACGAATTGAGTGCCGTAAAGTTTTGCAAAAGTTAAACAACAGCATTCCAAATACTGATGAGTGGCGATCCGCGATAGATCGCTTGATCCCTGATTCACAAGAGGCGTATCTAGAGCCTCCGTTTCGCTGTGATTATGGCTCTAATATCAAGCTTGGTAAGAACTTCTACGCCAACTTTAACTGTGTTGTGTTGGATGTGGCTGAGGTGACGATTGGTGACAATGTGCTGTTTGCCCCCAATGTACAGATTTACACGGCTGGTCATCCTTTAGATGTTAAAGGCCGCGTCGAGGAAGGGGTGGAGTTTGGTACACCGATTGTCATAGGTGATAACGTCTGGCTTGGCGGTGGTGTGATTGTTTGCCCAGGTGTGACCATTGGAGACAACAGTGTGATTGGTGCAGGCAGTGTGGTCACTAAAGACATTCCTGCCAATGTGGTCGCGGCTGGGAATCCGTGCCGGGTACTTAAAACTATTGAGCAGTCATAGAGCCTATTGGATTGATGTTACGAGGGAACTCATGGCATCAATCCTGACAGGTCACCCAATTTCGAAATCAATGCTAGGTACGGACCGTCTCTTCCGCGACCAATACCTTACGTAGCAATCCTGCCAATTGTTTTTGCTCATCTGCGGTTAATGCGCTGAGCATATGATCCATATTTGCTACGTGATCATTAAGTGCGGCATCAACAAGCTGCTTCCCCTTGTTAGTCAAAATAACTTTGCAGCTGCGTCTGTCCTCTTCGCTAAAGAGTCGTTCAACTAATCCATCTTTGACCAGTTTTTCTAGGCGTGTACTGACCGCACCAGAAGAAAGCATCAAGGTTTTATACAGCTCTGTTGGGGTGGTACCTGTCGGAGTACTGCGGCGCATAGTGGCAAGAATATCAAACTCAATACTGCTGAGACCGTGTTGTTTGAATATCGGATCCATCTTTGCTTTCCATGCATTGCTGGTACGACGTAGCCTTCCTACCACTCCCATCGCTGAGCAATCTAGGTCGGGTCTGACGTGTTGCCATTGAGCCAGAATGGTATCGACATTATCCGCTGACATTTTTATCTCCCACATAAATATCTTTTTAAAAAGATACTTGATCAAAAAAACGATCTCCATTACTTTATAAAAAGTATCTTTTGTAAAAGATACTTTCATTTGAGATTAAATGGGGTGGGAAAATGAATGGAATTGATCAGATCAAAACTATCGCTTTGACGGCTATTGCACCTGTGGTGTGGGGCAGTACCTACATAGTGACAACAGAGATGCTGCCACCAGAGAGCCCTTTACTCGCATCGACTATTCGCGCGTTACCTGCAGGCTTGCTGCTGGTGGTTCTTGGGAATATGTTGCCTAGTCGAGCATGGTTGATGCGCCTTGCTTTATTGGGTTTTCTCAATATTGGTCTGTTTTTTTACTGCTTGTTCTTTGCAGCGACGTATTTGCCAGGTGGAATGGCGGCAATGGTGATGTCAGTCCAGCCTGTTGTTGTGATGTTGTTGAGTTGGAAATGGCTCAAGTCTGAACTCTCATCTCTCCAGCTTTTCGCTAGTGTTGTCGGCATGGCGGGTATCGCTCTGTTGGTGGTCAATAGCTCCGCAGAGCTTAGTGCCATAGGCCTATGTATTGCGATCATCGGGACGTTGAGCATGGCAAGTGGTGTGATACTGACCAAAAAATGGGGCAGACCACAGGGTATGACTCTGCTCAACTTTACTGGCTGGCAGTTGTTGTTTGGTGGCTTGATGTTACTTCTCGCTGCCTTGTGGTTTGAAGGTATTCCACACCATCTCAACATGACCAACTACCTTGGCTACCTCTATTTGAGTGTTATTGGTGCTGTACTTGGCTATTTTCTTTGGTTCCGTGGAATAGAAAAGCTGCCACCTATTACCGTCTCATTTCTCGGCTTTCTTAGCAGTGTATCGGCCTGCATCTTAGGCTATTTGGTACTCAATCAAACCTTAACTGGTTTACAACTTCTCGGTGCTGTAAGCGTGTTGATCGCCATCGTCCTTGCCGCGCCACGCACCAGTAAATCAGGCAACCAACGCCCATTACTTAAACCTTTGAAAAGGAATTAATATGAACATTACTATTGTTGCAGGCAGTCAACGTGCCAACTCCCAAAGTGTTAACGTTGCCCACTATCTCAAATCTCTGGCTCTGAATCATTTTGAACGAGCGGATGTGCTTGACCTTCATCAACGGAATCTGCCGTTGTGGAACGAAGGTGTTTGGCAAGGAACTGACGAGTGGCAGCAGTGGACGCCAATAGCGGAAACACTTAAACAGTCAGATGCCGTGATATTGATTACGCCAGAATGGCACGGCATGGCGACGCCAGCGCTGAAAAATTTTCTCCTATTGACCACGGATGAGGAGCTCGCGCATAAACCAGTATTATTAGTGACGGTTTCTGCGAGTGTGAATGGTGTCTACCCAATCAGTGAACTGCGTATGACCGGCAGTAAAAATAATCATGCGTGCCTTCTTCCTGATCACCTGATTTTTCGTAACGTAGAGCAATTGATGACCGATGACCATCAGTGCACCGATGAGTTGATGCAGCAGCGTAGTGAGTACACCGTCTCTTTGCTGGCCAGTTATGCACGAGCGCTTGCTCCGATACATCGAGATATGGTTGTGGCGGGTAAGCCATTTCGTTATGGCATGTAAAGACCTTCAGACACGAGGCAATCCAACGGATTTGTGGCTCGCTAGATGTTGAGGTGGCAGCAAAAAGCCGTGGTAAATACCACGGCTTTTTAGATTATTGGGTTTGGCACTCAGCAGGGGCTGGGCGATTTTGCCGGATAGCCAGTATGGCTTGAGGCAGTAATGACATCACAATCATGCCAACCATTAAGCTGTACTGGAATGGTGTGAAAGACTCTCCAAGCAGTACCAGCCCTGAGACAATACCTGCAATTGGGTTAGCAATTCCCCCAAACGTAAAGTCGACGACAGACATGCGTTGCAACAACCAAACATACATGCCATAGCCAAGAGCGGTGTTCAAACCAACCACCCAAAGTAGACCTGACAAGTTAGTCATTGAGAAATTGTGCGCCAGCGCCGCGTACTTAGTCGGCTCCATCGTAGCTTGAACGCCTGCGGCAACCGATAAAATCGCACCACCAAGAATCAGTTGCCATGTTAGCACTGTCCACCAGTGCATCCGGCTACCCAGTGATTTAGTTAGCGAACTACCAACAACAATACACATGATGGCTGCCAGCATAGCGCCTAGGCCAATAGGGTTGAGCGTGATTGAACTTGGATCAAACAACATCCACGCCAAAACAATTAAGGCCGCCCCACTTACCGCTTGAATGATACCTGGGCGACGTTTGTTGATCAGCCAGTTATAAACCATGGCAAACACTGGAACAGAAATCATCCCGACGCCGGAAATCGCCGATGGCAGAGTCAGGGCCATCACGAAGATCAAACCAAAGAAGGTTGCGATGTTGATTAATCCAAGACTAAACAGGATTTGCCAGTCGCCTTTTTTCGGCAGACTAGGTCTGAATGCCAACAACAGAAGTCCGGCTGGTAGTGCGCGAATCGCCCCCAGTAATAGGGGAGGCCAGTCCGCAAGTGTATATTGCGTGACCGCATAGGTGGTTCCCCAAAAGAATGCCGGAATCATGGCAAGTAGTATATTCATAATAACTATCTTTACGTTAAGATACTTTTGTGAGGAATGTACGCTTAAAATCGCTGTTTGTAAAGTATCTCTATGTTAAGATATTCGAAACAGCATTTTGTTACTGGAGACAAACATTCATGGACGCTATTGATAGAGTAGTAGAGCATTGGGCTAAGGAAAAGCCGGATCTAGAGACAGAGCCGATGGCGATTATGGGCCGATTGATGCGAATCGCCAAATATATGGAGACTGAAGTTGCTCAGCTACATAAGCGCTATGACCTAAAATTAGGAGAGTTTGATGTACTGGCGACACTGCGTCGCAGCGGAAAGCCGTTCCGTCTTACTCCCTCAGAGCTGATTGATTCGATGATGTTAACATCTGGCGCGATGACTAACCGCTTAGATAAACTGGAATCAAAAGGGCTGATTAGCCGAGAGCACAGCAAAGAAGATCGCCGCAGCGTCACTGTAGAACTGACCCAAGATGGTTTTGTTCTGATTGATAAAATCATCGAAGAGCATGCGGCAGTTCAGGCGAAGTTGGTCAAAGGTATCAATGCCAATCAGAAGAAGCAGCTCAATACGATTCTAAAGAGTTGGTTGACTCAGTATGAGTAGCGATTGAGATGAGAATTCTTAAACTAAAACGCCAGCGACGAATCGCTGGCGTTGTTTTTTTAAGAGATTATTTATTCAGTAAGGATTCCAATACTAATGCCTGTATCTGGAAGAAAATTCGGTATTAAGGCATTAACATAATCTAACGTCACTTCGTTAAAGGTTTCTTCATAGTTGAGTGCATCATAGTAGTTAATACCCACCGCAGCGTTACTGCCATAGGTATACGCAGTACTCAGATCATCAGAGAGCGTTGAAGCAAATGAATCCTTAAACATGGTTTTGAACTGCTGTAGCTCTTGAACGCTAATCCCTTTTTCTTTCATCAGTTGAAATTGATATTTAACCTCTTTAATTGCTTGCGCTTCATATTGGGGATCGAGTGTCATTGTGGCATCAAGTAGATTCCATGAAAATGTGCCATCGTTATACTGCTGTTGTACCTGGACGTTGTACACCCAACCATTTTTCTCTCGCAGCGTATCAAATAAGCGCTGATTTAGCGTGCTTGCGATAATGAGAAACGCAACTCGCTCTTTGATTGAAGCCACGCCTATGCGCGGAGAGCTATATCCAAGATGTATGTGGCTTTTACCTGCTTCACCATCAGTAAGTGTAATACGCTTTGTTTTAGGAATTTGGTATTGTGGCGCTGTACGTTTTGAATAAAGTTTCCCTTTGGGAAGACTACCGACAAAGCTCAGTATGTCACTACGAACACGATCAGGAGTAAATTTTCCCACTACAACCAAAGTGTAGCCATCTACCTGTTGGTATAGTTGGCGATACAACCTCTCTATGGACTCAAGCGTTACTTTGTTAAATCGTTCTGCAGTTGTGTTCGCACGGACAGCTTCAAAGCCAATTCGATTTTCTTGCAATTGAATATGGAATTTCTCGTTCGGTGTTAGTGTTTGCATGTTTTCAACGGTTGTTTTTTTGACTTGTTCAAATACCGTTGGGTTGACAACCGCGTTTTGCATTGCGTTGTAGAGTATAGATAAAGCCAGTGTTGCATCTTTGGCTTCTGATTGGAGTTCAATACCATTAAATGCAGCTCCGATTACAGGTTTTAAACTCATGTTGTGAGAGCGGAGTAAGCTTTCCATTTGTGCTGGTTGTATCCAGTTTTGACCGCTTTGAGCAAAGATGGCTGGAGCTAACATTGCTGCATCATACTCTTCGATGGTTTGCAACCTGTTGAGTCCTACGTTGGTGAACATTAAGAAAGAAATACGATCGCTGTTACTACGTGGCTCTAAAATCACGTCGACGCCATTTGAAAGTTGCCAGTGTACAATGCCGTCTTGCTTAGACTCTTTCAACACCTTGGCTGGTGGAAGTTGTGGTACAGGAATAATCGGCAACGAAAGCTCTGTCGGAGGAGGGACTGTGAGACGTGATGCCAAGGCGATCTGCTGCTTTAGTTTGTCGTTGTCGAGCTTTGTGCCTGAAAAACTCCAACGAACTGGCTGCGAAGCCCAGATTTTTAAATATTGATCGAGTCTTTCTTTATCGATCCGGCTTAGGACATTTTGTGCCAACGAATCATCATCTGTAGGGTTACTGAATACCCCATTGTTTTCAATGCGGTTGAGGATGCGATTGACAATAGCAGATGAAGGCAATTGGCTTTCATCAGCGAGTTTGAATGATGCCCATTTTTTATTGAATGATGCGTACTCAGACTCAGTCAGCCCATATGCTGATAGGCGTGTTAGCTCTTGAGTCAGTGTTTGTATTGCTATTGGGTGAGACTGATTGTTATGACCCAATGTAATACTGGTGACTGGCCTATTTGAAATTTGACCTGGACTTACGTCAATACTAAATGCTGTATCTTGGTTTGCATCATCAGACTGTTTCAAGCGTTCATATAGGACATCGCGAAAGCTTCGTTCAAGGTAGGTTTGGAGTACATCGCCTTGAGTTTTTATCTCCTGTTCTGCGCCGATGAGCAACGCGTTGGAAAAGGAAGTTGCTTGTTCTTTTTGATAGAAGAATGTTTTTAGGTTGGGCTTATAAGGTTGATGAGTACTGGTTTCAACTGGTGTTTCATTGCCACCAAATACTTGCTTTATATAGTCCAACCGACGTTCGTTAATATCACCAACCACGACTAATACACTGTTGTTGGGTTGATAATGAACTTTAGTAAAAGCGGATAATGCTTGTCTAGTCGCGGATGTCGTAATGTTCTCCTCACCAATTGGTGATTTATGCTCTAATCCTGTCCCATTGATTAGGGCGTCAGTACTTTTTGGGGCATAACTTTCGTGCGATCTGAGTAGCCTTTCCGCATTGATAACTGTCTTCTCCGTTTTTAGCTGATCTAGCGGGAAAGTAAACCTTCCTTTGCTGATGTCTGCCAGCCAGTCCGAGAATTGATAGAATTGAGCGTCTTCAATTTCTTTGTTATTTAAATCCACAATGTATTGTGTTGTGTAATAACTAGTGAAGGCGTTGATATCTGGACCTAAAGACATTCACGATAAAGTGATTGTAAGGCTTCAAAAGAGTGACTTTGTGTACCTTGAAACGCCATGTGTTCAATCAGATGTGCATAACCTCGTTCATTGTCTGTCTCGTCGTAAGAGCCGACATCGATATTGAGATGTAAAGTTGTATTCCCACTTTTCGTGTTGAGTACGTAGTAACGAAGTCCATTTGGCAATACTCCTGAAACGAGATCAGGGTGCGAGACCAAAGGTTGATTGAGTATTTCGTTAATATCAATATTGTCAGACTCATTTGACTTGCAACCAATTAAAATGACAGCCCATCCTGCGAGCAAGAGTGTTTTCCAAACCTTCATATCAGTTCCTTGTAACGAGCAAGTTTTGCTTTTTTGTTTAATTGAATGGATAAGATTCAGTAACGCCAGAAGTAGCTTACCGAAAAAGTAGGGCTGTCTAACGCGTATACACTATGAAACCACCCTTTAGGTTGCACCAACATTTCTCCTGGATGTAGTATCACCTCAACAACCTTGGCGTTTTTAAATTGAGGGAATACATCAAAGTTGGGGTTTTCTGGTTTTACCCAGCAGGGTTGGTAATTGCTGTTGTACGCCTTCATTGGATACAAGTAGGGTGCTTGGTCTGCTGAGTACACCAATAGCTTTTTACGCCCAATAATTTGATATAAAAAACCACACATGGGATCGCGGTGTAAACTACTGGCCGGTATGTGTGTGGGAACACAACCTAGCCATATCTGAGGATCGGAAAAGTCTTCAGCTGTAAAATAAAGGGGCATGAACCAGGGTTTCATTGCTTCTGGTAACGACGCTCCTTCTGTATACGGTTTGGTAAATCCCTCCACAAAGTTCTTATCGTAGCTTACTTCAAACTCGCGCATACGTTGTGTAAATTGACGCATGGTTTCTTTGTCTTCAGCCGATCGAACGCGAACTGTTTCATCCCCAAAGTGTTCATCTAGCGTGTCTAATGTCCAGTAAGTGTGATCCCTAGGCAATTCCATGCCTGTTACAATAAATGGTCTATTCTTGGCTAATTCTTCAAGTAGTTCGATTTCGGTAGGGTTGGATAAACGAGCAAAATTTGAAATGGATTCCGCGTTCATTTCAGCGTGCTGTTCTTCCGCTTCTTTAAAACGAGATTGAATCCATTCATTTGGTTGGAGCATCGCTTTCGCCATATGATTGGCGATATGCTCATCTCCTTCGAATTTAATTTGCCCAATAATCTCAGGATCACGGTAGTCAATGGTCGTAATATCGCGCTCAATCTGTTGAGCTAAGTTCAGAGGCAACCGAATCGTGCATTTCGGATTGGATATAACCCCTTCTTTAATCTGTTCACCTTTAGAATCACACTGGATATAAAAACCTGTTGCTTGTTTATCTTGTTGTTCAAACAAAAACTGGCAACTCATGGGCAACCCTTCTGGGTTTTCAAAGCCTTGCCGTAACACATTCATCAATGGAATCATAACTATATCCTTATCTTTCAATTAGTGCTTGATCGAGGTTTTCTTTAATAGGTGCGATGAAATAATCTATCAAAGGACGATCTCCGGTAATGATGTCCGCTTTTACTGACATGCCATATTGAACGCGCATTTCTTTGCCTTTGATATCGAAGTGTGTTTCTTCTAGCGTTAGATAAGCTGGGTAAAAGAGCTGTTCATTTTCCATCACAGCATCTTGTGAGATGTAGCTGACTTCAGCAGGTAAACTGCCATATCGAGTGTAGGAAAACGCATCCACTTTCACGCGAGCGTTTTGACCGACATGGATAAACCCAATGTCTTTACTGGGGATCATGATTTCCGCAATCGGCGGTGCATCGGCGGGGATGACTTTGAGTAGTACTTCCCCTTCTTCAATGTAATTCCCTCGATCAATTGCCGACAATTCTTGAACCACCCCACTGATAGGAGATTTGATTTGGCTATTTCGGCGCACCTCTTCCAGCTTTGCTAACCGTTGCTCAAGATCGACTTTGTTCAACTTAAGCACCCTTAACTCTTCCATTAATGCCAACTGGAAACTGTCTTGTACTTTTTTCTTGTCTTTTTCTAAGTTGGCTATCTTGATATTCAAGGCATAAGACTGTGCACGACTTAGTGAAATATCGGATTGAAGCTGAGCCAATTTTACTTCTTGGTCGAGGAATGTCATTTCACTGGCGTAACCGCTATCTTTAAGCTGCGAGTTAGCTTGCAATCGCTTTTGTTCCAATGGTAACTGTTTCATCAATCGCTTTCTTTGCTGGTCGATTACCGCATTTTCCGACTCCAGCTCGCGTTTTTGCTCGTCTAGATCCTCTAAATCATTATTAAGCTTTAGGTATCTGGCATGGGCAATTTCTTGATAGAGGTTTGAGAACTCCTCTTGCTTTTCTATTGCGGTTAATTGCCTGTATGGCACAAGTGCATTAATTCTTGCTTGTACATCCATGAGCTCAGACGATACAGACGTTATATCTGCCGTAATTTGCTTGGTGTTTAACGTCACCAGTATTTGCCCTTGCCAAACTTGCTGCCCTTCTTCAACACGTACCTCTTCGACTAAGCCCATCGATGTACTCCGCACCGTGTTCGCTTTCCCTACTGGAATAATGCGTCCTGTCGTTGGTGAAATGATCTCAATTTCCGAGTAAATCGAAATAACAATGGCGATTATGATGGAAACGATCATCACCACTATTAAACTGGAGGCGAATGGAGCTTTATGTTTAGCTCGATTCCTTAACACTTCTGGGTGAAAACAAATTTCCGTCATGTTATTCACCCTGCATTGTCAGGCGCTGGTAGTGCACTATTCGAAGGCACTTCACCTATCTGATATTGGTACAGCTTACGGTAGTGACTTGGTGCGTTGATTAACGATTTATGGTTACCTTGTTCGAGCACCTCGCCACTTTTCATGTAAATAATGGCATCGGAAATCCGCGCTAACGATAAGCGGTGAGTGATAATAATGATGGTTTTGTCTGTTTTTAGCTGCGCCAAATTGGCCACAATATTGGCTTCGGTTTCGTAATCTAAAGCACTGGTCGCTTCATCCAGAATCATAATCTGCTTATCTGATGCGAAGGCTCGGGCGAGGGCAATCCGCTGAATTTGTCCACCAGAGAGGTTCCCTCCTTGCTCAGCCACTGGGGTATCGTAGCCTTGGGGTAAGCTCATAATAAAATCGTGAATATCGGCCAGTTTTCCAGCTCTTTCGACCCATGAGTGATCATTGATTAAGGAGTCGAACAAAATGTTCTCGCGGATGGAGCCGGCAAGCAAAATACTCTTTTGTTGCACGACAGCGACTTGCTCTCGTAGCGAAGGTAAAGCGATTTCTTTGAGTTCTATGCCATCGAATAAAATGTCGCCTTGGTAATGGTCGTAGTTCCCAGCTAATAACTTCGCTAAGGTACTCTTGCCTGCTCCAGATTCGCCCAAAATACATAGGGTTTCTCCACGGCGTATCTCTACACTGAGTTTATTAACCGCCAGTTCATTTTGATTGTATTGAAATGAAACATTACAAAATTGAACACCCTGTGTGAGCGTTTTAATTTTATGCAGATGCTCTCCACTGCTTTCAGATTCAGCCTCCATGATTACGTTTACGCGTTCTAACGATATTTTGAAGGCGACAATTTCTTCCCAAATTGAGGCTAACCGAAGCAGGGGGCCTGTTACTCGATCTTTCATCATATTAAAGGCAACTAATGCACCTAACGTCATGGACTGATCCAATACATAGGTTGCACCCATAAATAAAATGACAGCCTCAGAAAACTTATTTATAAGTTCAGATAATTGACCAGAGTAAATGTTGACCTTGGCGAGTTCATACCCTTTTTTTAGTTTGATGTCGAATGCATGGTAAATTCGACCTAATACCGCATCGCTCTTTCGGTTTGCTTTAAGGTGATCATACGCGGTGATACTCTCTATCATCCTATTTTGATAATCAATGCTCGCAGAGAACATCTGTTCATTCGATTTCTTAATTTTTTTGTTAAAAATGAAATACTGCAATAGGTGAAGAGGTACAGTCATTAACAGTATTAAGCTAAGTGAAGCATTAAGGTTAAAGATCACGATGAAGAAGATGACCATAAAAATCAAATCCAAGCTAAATTGAGAGAGCCAGTTGGATATATGGTTTTTTATTTGATCTAACTCACCCAAGCGAGATAACACGTCGCCGACATTGGTGTTGTCAACTTCAGTTTTTTTAAGGCTGAATAGTTTCCCAAAGAAGTGGTGGCTTACTTCCGATATATGAGTATTGTTCATCCAGGCGCTTAAAATTGAACTTAGTGTCGATAAAGAACAATCAATTAAAGCCGCTGTGATTAAAACAGTAAGAATAACAATAAGAGTTGCGCTACCTTCCGAAACTAGAACTCTATCTATAATCGCCATAAATGATAATGGGACAGATAGAGAAATTATGTAAACAAACATTGAACTAATAATAATTAAAAATAGAAGGGAACTTAATTTATAAAAAATGGTTTCTAACATCACTCCATCTATTTTTTTCATAATGAACCACCATGAAGGTCACAGAAAACATTAAACCACAATACTTTAATGAGAAATTTTTAGATATTATCAGTAACTAATTTTCCTCTAATTCATTTATTTTTTTTATAATTGGATCTATATACTTTAATTTAACGTACGATACTGATAATAGAGCTATTATAAGGCCAATTCCATTGAGTTCACTTATGTCAAACAAAACGACCATAATAAGTAATATGTAAAATATTGCCCAATTAAAGTTGTCAATTTTTCTCTTATCCATAGTTAAAACTCCAAGTCATAGGTGCTCCTATAAGTGAGAGCACCTTATATTTATCAATCCTAATTTGTACATGAATTTATTGCAGCACCCCATTGATAAGCAGCATTTGCCACAGTTATGGGATTTGGCGCAGCAACGGCTGCTGCGGTTGAAATTACTGCTTTAGCAGAATCAGTGTAACAATCATAATTGACATTCGAATATATACTGCCGCCGCCGCCGCCGCCGCCGCCGCCGCCGCCGCCGCCGCCACCACCGCCAAAGGCGATACCGTTAGCACTTTCTACGCAGTTACAAATCTTATATACTTTAGACATAATTTGATTTCCTTATTAATTGAATTATGTAAGTGGATAGGCGATACAACGTCAGGCCGTTACACTTAACGATGTATCGTGTATCCACCTCTGGCATCTAGTCATTGATTGGCGTATTCCTTTCCCGTCCAGCGGTGTACTTTTTTCGTTTTCCCATGTTTGTCTCGGCTGATACTAAATGCCTGCTCTTTAGGGAACACCGTCGACGTCAAATCCGATAAAATTTCTTTTACCCCTCCCCATGGGGCAACAAAGTCGTTAAAGAACAAAAGATCTCCACTGCTCCACTCTCGGTGGTAGAGGGCTCGGCTGTCTTGAATCAGTTCCTGTTTGGTGTTTTCATTTACTTTTGCCCAAGTCACAAACCCTATTGGTTGATTTTCATCATTGTCATACACACGTAGTTGACCTCGCCAGTTAGCCGGGCAGATTTCAACGTCCATATAGTCTGCTAAGTTAAACTCTTTGTGCGTGTTGGAATGTGTAAGTAGGTGAAAGCAATATCCAAGATTGCGATAGAAATTATTGGTGCTCATTATTGTTTCTCCAAAGGTTCAGCTTAGTTTTCGTATATTGGCATACCCTTTGTCAGCCAGAGCCCAGCAAGTAGTACGCTCGAATCCAAAGGTTGTTTGCCACGCTTTGATTACATCCAAATGCCGACCAAAAGGTGAGAGCATATATAAAATTGTTGGCTCTCCGTCGTCAGTGGATGCTTCTAACAAAGCTAATCGTTCAGCTTCCGATGCATAACCATGCGTTTGAATCTCTTTAATTCGAGATTTAGGTACTTTCGCCCAAATCACAAACCCTATTGGCTTCTGTTTGCTGTCCAATGAGATAAAATTACGCCCTTTATTTGCTGCAGTAACGAGTAAACTGTAAGCTTGTTCAATGCTCTGCTCTTGTCGAGTGCAAAAAGCGGCTAACATACCGAACACGCCAAGTGCGACAGGACAATCAATGTTAGTTTTAGCTTCAATTGGTGGTAATGGGTTCATCATCGTTCTTGAGTCCTGCTGCTTGGATGAGAGTGGTTGCCGTTAGTTTTTCTCCCATGCACATGTAGTCAATAATTTGCTTTCGCGAAACTCGGTTGTCCAATAACGCTAAAGCAAGGCGTTCTCCTGTTGCTCTCGCTAGCGGGTAGTAACTTCCGTACTCCACTTTGTTTTCTTTTTTCAAATCACCTGCATTTTTTATATACCAATCTGATTGCTCTCTATAGGCATTCCAAAAAGCTTTCGCTTCATCTGGTTCTGTACTTTGTGTGATGTAAACAAGCGATAGAGCTTCCCAAAAAAATGCAATGATTTCTTTAACTAATATAGATGGCTCAAATTGATAGAAATTTTGATTTTCCATTGCTAGGTTATAATGCATTACATGAGCTAACTCATGCCATAGAACTAGATCATCTCCGATACTGAAATTGTTATACCAAAGTATATTCGGAGTCTTCTTATATCCACTAAGACAAGTCAATGATGAACTAAATCCACTCTGCTTTTGTATGTTGCAATTTAGCCAGTGTTTTTTGATTTTCCAATCATTGTTTCTCATTGTTTTGATAAATAGTTGTTTTAAATCTTCAGGTTTTCTTCTTTTTTTTGTTGCTTTTTCGTTTGTTCTTAACGGACTTAAATATGTTTTTTTTAGACGATAAAAGGTAGGGTGACTCAATGTTTTTATATTGTTTTTCTTCAGTTCATGTCTTTCGTCATGTTTTTCTTTATGGCTATCGCACATGAGCTTATTGAGGCTTTCCTTAACGTTTCCATTTGTATTTAAGTATATTTCTTGTAACTTGCCTGAATAGAGGATTACGGCATCTTCCCATTTTTGGTCTAATGGACGTTTTGTTTTTTTTCTCAAATTAATATCACATAGAATATCAAACAATAAATTGTCTAATTTTGTATAATAGTATGCAATTTTTACATTTGATATTGTCTCTTTGTTATTAATTTCACTTAGGATTTTTTTTATGTTTGTTTTGGCCAGTTTGTGAAATTCGCTTATGTTTTTCATAACTCTTCATATCTAGTGTAACAATGCCAATTCATATGTTTACCATACATGACCTATGGATACATTCTATGTAAAAAATAATAACTATTATTGCTTCGGGATTTTTATTCTATATTTTAATTTTTTTAATGATTGCTTTGTTAATTGGATGGCATTTTTTCCTAGCGGTTCGTAGGATTTTTTACTTAAAAAGATAGGTTTTAATGAGAGGAAATGTTGGCAATAATCAATAATGTTTACAGTGTTGATTATTAAATTTTGATTATAATCGGTTTCAAGTAATTGAAACCGATTAGGTGCTTGGTTGGTAAGCTATAATTGAACCTAGAGGGTTATGATTATGAATTAGTGGGCCTATTCCTTTAGCTAGTTAGCTAAGAGATGGCTTCGTCGGAGTAGAGTCGTGCGTGATCAATGCCTCCAAGTGCGCAAGACTCGTCAATATCGGACAGATCACCGCTGACACCAACCGCGCCAAGGATGTTTTTTTCTGCGTCTCGGATCAGTAACCCACCGGGTACTGGAACCATATTACCGTGAGCCAATACGTTAACGGCGGAGATAAATGCAGGACGGCTGTCGGCATCCTGAGCGAGTTTCCTCGACGAACAACCGAGCGCGAGTGCCCCCCAAGCTTTAGCGATGGCGATGTCTGGTCGCATCATACTAGAGCCATCTTGACGTTGCAGGGAAATGAGCTTACCCCCGCTGTCGAGAACAGCGACCGTAAGCGGTGCGCATTTGTTCTTTAAGCCTGCCTGAAAGGTGCCGTCTATGACGGACAGTGCTTGTTCTAGAGTTAAACTTCCCATGTTATCTCCTGTTAACGTTTACCAGCCTGACTTACACAATGTAAGTCAGCGAGGTATTACTCAGCTCCTTGTAGAAGCTGATAGCTTGGTAAGGTCAGGAAGGTGGCGAACTCTTTTGCTGTCGACAGCTCGAAGAAAAGGTCAGCGGTTTGTTCAAAGCGGCCAGCAGCAAATCGAGTGTCACCCACTTCCTGTTTAATGGTGTCGAGCTCTTGGTATAACCATTGGTGGAAGAGCTCTTTGGTAAAGGTTTGTCCGTCGTCGAGTACGACGCCATGATGTATCCATTGCCAAATGTTGGCACGTGAGATTTCCGCGGTTGCAGCATCTTCCATCAGGCCATAAATTGGCACACAACCATGACCTTGGATCCATGCTTCGATGTAGTAGAGAGCAATGCGGATGTTTTTGCGCACGCCTGCTTCGTCTCGACTACCTTCACATGGCTTAAGCAGTAAATCGGCTCCTATTTCGTTGATTGGACTAACGAAATCAAGCTGGTTTGGTTTGCCATTAAGGTTCTTTTCGAATACCGACATTGCGAGGTCAACTAGCGCTGGGTGAGCCACCCAAGTACCATCGTGACCATTGCGTGATTCACGCTCTTTATCTTCGATGACCTTGGCAGTCACGCGCTCCATCTCTGCGGGATCTTTAGCTGGAATAAAGGCCGACATCCCCCCCATCGCGAGTGCTCCTCGTTGGTGGCAAGTACGCACTAACAGCTGGCTATAGGCATTGAGGAACTCTTTGTCCATCCCGACCACATGACGGTCAGGAAGAATGCGATCAGCGTGATTTTTCAACGTTTTGATGTAGCTGAAAATATAGTCCCAGCGGCCACAGTTCATTGCGACGATGTGATCGCGCATGGCATACAGCATTTCATCCATCTGGAATACGGCTGGTAGCGTTTCGATGAGCACTGTGGCGCGAATGGTGCCGCGTTGAACGCCAAAGTAATCTTCGGTGAATGAGAAAACATCATCCCACCATTGGGATTCTTCCATACTTTCCAGCTTAGGAATGTAGTAGTACACACCGAGTCCTTGCTCAGCACGTGCCAAATAGTTGTGATAGAAGTAAAGCGCAAAATCCATCAAACAACCCGGAATGGGTTTGTCTGCGTATTGAATAGATTGCTCCGGCAGGTGCAGGCCTCGCGGACGGGCAATCAGTAGTGCAGGGTCATCACTGAGCTGATAATGTTTGTTTTTTGCTTCATCGTGATAACTGATAGTGCGAGCATTCGCATCGCGTAGGTTAATCTGACCTTGAACCATGTTCTCCCATGTTGGGGAGGACGCATCTTCAAAGCAGCACATAAACACTTTTGCGCCAGAATTAAGTGCATTTATAACCATCTTACGATCTATTGGACCAGTAATTTCTACTCGTCGGTCAAGCAGTTCTCGGGGTGGGGTGGCGATCTTCCAGCTCTTGTCATTGCGAATTTGCTTAGTATCAGCGCGAAAGCCTGGCAATTCGCCAGCGTCATAACGCTTTTGTTGTTCTTCGCGAGCTTGCAATAGTGCATCTCTGCGCGGTGCAAACTTCTCTACAAGTTTGGTTAGGAAAGAGAGAGCCTCTTTAGACAGTATGGCTTGGAATTCTGGGTTGTCCGTATTACCAACCACGCGTAGACAGGCAGTCTCTTCTCTTTCTGCTACATCGTTCATACTCATTGTTCGTCTCCTTTAAACAATATCGAATGATTTTGTGTACAAAATTGATTGTTCACGAATACTTATATTTCAATTTATGTAAACAATCAAAGGGTATTTAACAATTATTTTTCATTTGAGCGCTTGGGTAATTATTTTTATGTAAAGATATTTTATGTAAAGCAATGATTTCTAGGCTTTAAAGGGTAAGTGATCGCTTAAAGTAAATGCTCTATGTTGAAAAAATGTTGCATTTGGGGGTTGCCAAATTCTAAATATGATTCATAGTACACAAAGTATCTTTGAATTGTATACAATCGAAATGGAGGTTCGCATGGCAAAGATGAAGGCAATTGAAGCAGCGGTAGAGGTGTTGAAGAAGGAAGGTGTAAACATTGCCTTCGGCGTCCCTGGTGCAGCCATCAACCCAATGTACGCAGCAATGAAAAAGCTTGGTGGAATCGATCATGTTTTAGCGCGTCACGTGGAAGGTGCGTCGCATATGGCTGAAGGTTACACCCGCACCAATCAAAACAATATTGGTGTGTGTATCGGTACATCAGGCCCAGCGGGTACGGATATGATTACCGGTCTTTACTCGGCATCGGCAGATTCAATTCCAATCTTGTGTATTACAGGACAGGCACCACGTGCGCGTTTGCACAAAGAAGATTTTCAGGCGGTGGATATTGAGTCGATTGCCAAACCTGTCACCAAGTGGGCGACGACGGTTCTAGAGCCTGCTCAGGTGCCACGAGCATTCCAGCATGCATTCCATCTGATGCGTTCAGGCCGCCCTGGTCCGGTTCTTATCGATCTTCCGATAGACGTACAGTTAACGGAAATTGAATTTGATATTGATACCTATGAGCCGTTGGAAGCTTACCAACCCAAAGCCACTCGTGCTCAGGTTGAGAAAGCAATGGCAATGCTATGCGAATCAGAAAATCCAGTGATTGTTTCTGGTGGCGGCGTGATTAATGCGGGCGCTGAACCATTGTTGCAGCAATTCGCCGAGATCACTGGCGTTCCTGTCATTCCTACTTTAATGGGATGGGGTTCTATTGCCGATGATCATGAGCTAATGGCGGGTATGGTTGGCTTGCAGACCGCACACCGTTACGGTAACGCCACTCTGCTTGAGTCTGATTTTGTCTTTGGTATCGGTAACCGTTGGGCGAACCGACATACAGGCTCACTGGATGTTTACACTAAAGGACGTAAGTTTGTTCACGTTGATATTGAACCGACTCAAATTGGTCGAGTGTTCTGTCCTGACTTAGGCATTGTCTCTGACGCTAAAGCAGCATTAGAACTCTTGGTTGAAGTGGCTCGTGAGTGGCGAGATGCGGGTAAATTGCCAAATCGTAGTGCTTGGGTGGGGGAATGTCAGCAGCGCAAAGCGACGATGCTACGTAAAACCCATTACACCGATGCGCCAATCAAACCAATGCGCGTTTATGAAGAGATGAATAAGGCGTTTGGTCGCGATACTTGCTATGTCAGCACCATTGGTCTGTCGCAAATCGCTGCTGCCCAGTTCTTACATGTATACAAACCGCGTCACTGGATTAACTGTGGTCAGGCTGGTCCGTTAGGTTGGACAACTCCGGCAGCACTAGGTGTTCGTGCAGCGGATCCAAATCGCGATATCGTTGCTATCTCTGGTGACTATGATTTCCAGTTTATGATCGAGGAATTGGCGGTTGGTGCTCAGTTTAATTTGCCTTACATCCATGTATTGGTGAACAACTCCTATCTAGGTTTGATTCGACAAGCTCAGCGTCAGTTCGACATTGATTACTGTGTTCAACTTGCGTTCGAGAACCAAAATGCACCTGAACTCAATGGGTACGGTGTTGACCATGTGGCGGTTGTCGAAGGTCTAGGTTGTAAAGCGATACGTGTTACTGACCCAGAGCAAATGCAGGAGGCATTCGCACAAGCGAAAGAGCTCATGAACAAGCACAAGGTTCCAGTGGTTGTTGAAGTTATTCTTGAACGTGTCACCAATATTGCCATGGGCGTTGAAATTGATGCGATCAATGAGTTTGAAGCGCTAGCAGAGAGTGTTGATGATGCGCCGACTGCACTGATTCACAACAGCTAATCAAGACAGAATAAGGAAATCAAAATGGCTAAGTTTGCAGCAAACCTTTCGATGTTGTTTACCGAACTGGACTTCGAAGATCGTTTTGAAGCCGCCGCGAAGGCAGGTTTCTCAGGCGTGGAATACCTTTTCCCTTACGCCTTAGAAGCGCAGCAAATTAAGGAGAAGCTTGATGAAAACCAACTTACCCAAGTGCTCTTCAATTTGCCGGCCGGTGATTGGGAAGCGGGCGATCGCGGTATCGCGGTGGACCCAAAGCGAATTGAAGAGTTTCAAGCAGGCGTCGCAACTGCGATCAAATACGCCAAAGTACTGGGTAATACCCAAATCAACTGTCTTGCGGGGATCGTTCCACAAGGCGTAAGCCAACATGATGCACACGCCGCATTTGTGATTAACCTTCGTTATGCCGCTCAAGCGCTAAAAGAAGCGGGTATTCGTCTGGTTATTGAAGCGATTAACACGCGTGATATCCCGGGTTTCTTCCTTAATACCACAGAGCAAGCGAAAGCGATCATTAAGGAAGTCGGTAGTGACAACCTGTTTATTCAGTATGACATCTACCACATGCAGATCATGGAAGGTGATTTAGCACCAACCATGTCAGCGAACATCGAGCAAATTGCTCATGTGCAGCTGGCTGACAATCCAGGACGACATGAACCGGGGACGGGTGAAATCAACTACCCATTTATCCTCAAGCATTTGGATGATCTCGGCTATCAAGGTTGGGTTGGCTGCGAATACAAGCCGAAAACAACCACAGCAGAAGGCTTAGATTGGATCAACTTATACCGCTAATCACGGTATTGCCCACCTTATAAAGGTAGGCACAAGTTACGGAGAACAGAATATGAAAATTGCATTTATCGGTACTGGAATCATGGGCAGACCAATGGCTGCCAATCTACAAAAAGCAGGCTATGACATTGTGGTTTCAGATCATTTCAACCCACCGCCAAAAGATCTTGTGGAAGCGGGAGCGATAGTTTGTCACTCACCAGAAGAGGCCACACGTTTAGCCGATGTGGTTATCCTCATGGTGCCAAACACACCTCAGGTTGAAGATGTGCTATTTGGTGAAAAAGGTGTTGAAGCTGGCCTGACAGCGACTAGCGCCGAGGGCAAATTGGTTATCGACATGAGTTCGATTTCACCAATGGCAACTAAGGCGATTGCAGCACGTATTAATGAAAGTGGTGCTCAGTATCTCGATGCGCCAGTGTCGGGTGGTGAAGTGGGCGCGGTTAACGCCACTTTAAGCATCATGGTGGGTGGTTCACAACAAGCGTTTGATAAAGCACGTCCACTGTTCGAAGTGATGGGTAAAAATATCACTTTGGTGGGTGACAATGGTGCTGGTCAAACTTGTAAAGTAGCCAACCAAATTATCGTTGCTCTGAACATTGAAGCGGTTTCTGAAGCGTTAGTGTTTGCTTCAAAAGCTGGTGCGGATCCCGCACGAGTCCGTCAGGCTCTATTAGGTGGTTTTGCCAGCTCGAAGATTCTTGAAGTCCACGGTGAGCGCATGATTGAAGGCACCTTCGATCCGGGCTTTAGAATCTCTCTACACCAAAAAGACCTAGATCTTGCACTGACAGGCGCGAAAGAGCTTGGAGTTGCACTACCTAACACCGCAACAGCTCAAGAGCTCTTTGAAGATTGTGCCGCGTTAGGTGGTCAAAATTGGGATCACTCTGCCTTGATTAAAGCGATTGAGAAACGCTCTGATCATTCAATCAGAAAGTAATTCCGTCCGGGGCGTAGAGGATTCCTCTCCCTTTATTGCTCCTTGGGTTTGGCATGAACCCTAAATTTATTGCTACTAAATCGCGTAGTTTTTTCGTCTCCTTTTATACGCGTTCCCGTTGTAAGGCAAAAGGTAGGAGTGCTTATGGGGCTCCGTCTTAGCAGGCACCTGGCGTACTTACTTCGGGATTTTTTCTTCTCATTGTGAACTGCGCAATATAGTGAGTTCAGTTAATAGAGGGAGGCTTGTGATATGTTAATCGGGTATGCCGACAGGCTGACATCACAGGGCAAAAGAGATGCAGTTAAATACCCTAATCGCTCGTCAAATTGTGGAACGTGCGACGAAAATTATCCAATTTCCCGTCAACGTTATGGACGAGAACGGACAGATTATCGGATCCAGTGATCCAACCCGTTTACATCGCACTCACGAGGGAGCCTTACTGGCGATTCATGATAACCGTACTATTGAAATTAACCAGACGGTTGCCAGTACACTGATTGGTGTAAAAGAGGGAATCAATCTCCCCATTCTTTACCAAGATAAAGTGATAGGAGTGGTAGGAATATCGGGTCAGCCGGATGACGTCAGAAGTTATGGTGAGTTGGTCAAGATGACGGCAGAACTGATCATTGAGCAAGAAGCCTTAATGGCACAGATTCAGTGGAACAAGCGTCATCGAGAAGAGTTGCTGATGCAACTAATACAAGGGTCGACTCTAAACGAGAACCAACTGCTATCGATCGCAGAGAGACTGGATCTGAATCTTGCGCAGCCAAGAGTTGCGGCCGTAGTAAAGGTTATACCGAAACAGGGACAGTCATTGACATTAGAGCATTTGCAGAAGTTGGTGCATCTCTTGGACTACCCTGAACGAGACAATATTGTTGGCATAGTCTCTGTGTCGATGAATGAAGTGGTGGTGCTAAAACCAGTGACTCTTGTGGAAGGGAACTGGAATCAGAATGAAGAGAAAGCGCGGGTTAAACGTCTATTGAAACGCATCGCACAGGAAGCGGACTTCTCAATTCAGATCGCACTAGGGCAATACTTTTCGGGGTTAGCGGGTTTAGCGCGCTCTTACGAAACCGCTAAAGCGACGCTTGCGAGTGCAGAGAAGAGCAAAGAAGCGATCTTGTTCTACCAAGATCATAAGTTGTCAGTATTGGTTGGCGGACTAAAACAAGACCAATGGAGGCGTTCTCAACTGACGGAACCGTTAGAAAACCTGTTGCGACACGATAGCAAAGGCATACTTATTAAGACGCTCAGAGTGTTTTTTGATCAAGACTGCGATCTAGCTCAAGCTTGTGCAGCGCTACATATTCACCGTAATACCCTGCGCTATAGGTTAGATAAGATAGAAGAAATTACTAACTTAAAAATCAATAATTTAGATCATAAGGTGCAGTTATATTTGGCACTTAAATGTTTGTAATTTAATAGAGTAATTTGTGCAAGTTGACATATTTAAGGAGTCTTAGCCGCTTGAAATTTGTCAGTTTGCATAAAGGAATGATGGTGGAATCACTGAATAATAACCTCGTCCCTACTGACACCCTCAATGTCGGAAATGAGTTCTGGCGTAGAGAACAAACAATACTATAAACGGAGTTATCATGAGTCTGATCCTAATCCTGCTGGGGGTGATAGCCTTTATCGTCCTCGCAACCACCAAGTTTAAGTTACACCCCTTTTTAGCACTCATCGTAGCAGCATTTTTAGCTGCATTTGCTTATGGCTTACCAGCTGACAGTATTGCTAAGACCATCGCTTCAGGTTTTGGCGGCATTCTTGGCTATATCGGCCTAGTGATTGTTCTCGGTACCATAATTGGTGTCATCCTAGAGAAAAGCGGCGCAGCGATTACGATGGCTGATACTGTGATTAAAGTACTGGGCGATCGTTTCCCGACTCTGACGATGAGCATTATTGGTTACATCGTGTCGGTGCCTGTTTTTTGTGATTCTGGTTTTGTCATCCTTAACTCGCTGAAAGAGTCACTGGCAAACCGTATGAAAACATCCAGTGTCGCAATGAGTGTGGCGCTAGCAACGGGTTTATACGCAACGCATACATTCGTGCCGCCAACACCTGGTCCAATTGCTGCCGCAGGTAATCTAGGTCTTGAATCTAATCTAGGTCTGGTTATTGGTGTGGGTATCTTCGTTGCCGCAACTGCAGCGCTAGCGGGTATGTTGTGGGCTAACCGTTTTAAAGATGTTGAACCAGATGCGGCTGAACAGGCAGAAGAGATCAAGCAGGACTGGAAAGAACTTAAAGCGTCTTACGGCGAACTACCGACTGCGGGTCAGGCATTTGCACCAATCTTTGTGCCTATTTTATTGATCTGTTTTGGCTCAATTGCCAAGTTCCCAAGCCTACCTTTGGGTGAGGGTGCACTGTTTGATGTGTTGGTGTTCTTAGGTCAACCACTGACTGCACTGCTGATTGGTTTGTTCTTGTCAGTACGTTTGCTAAAGAGCGACAACAAAGTTGAAGAGTTTGGTCAGCGTATTAGCCAAGGCATTACTGCGGCGGCTCCAATTCTACTCATCACTGGTGCCGGTGGTGCATTTGGTGCGGTTCTAAAAGCAACACCACTGGGTGAATATTTAGGAACAACGTTGTCTGCTTTGGGCGTCGGTATCTTTATGCCATTCATTGTGGCGGCGGCTCTAAAGTCTGCGCAAGGTTCGTCAACGGTGGCTCTCGTGACTACGTCTGCGCTTGTTGCCCCGATGTTAGCTCAACTCGGACTAGACTCTGAAATGGGACGAGTACTTACAGTGATGGCGATTGGTGCTGGTGCGATGACGGTATCGCATGCGAACGACAGCTTCTTCTGGGTTGTCTCTCAGTTTAGCCGTATGTCGGTTGGACTCGCCTATCGCGCACAAACCATGGCAACTCTGGTTCAGGGCGTGACAGCAATGACACTGGTTTACATTCTAAGTCTTGTTCTTCTGTAACAAGCCAAAATAGGGAACTTATATGAAAGTAGTTATCGCTCCAGATTCTTACAAAGAAAGTCTCACTGCTATGGAAGTGGCAACTGCGATTGAAAATGGCTTCAAAGAAATCATGCCAAACGCAGAGTACATCAAACTGCCGATGGCGGATGGTGGGGAAGGCACAGTGCAATCCCTCGTTGACGCTACTGGAGGCGATATCGTAACGGTTGAAGTGATGGGGCCTCTGGGTCAGCCAGTCACAGGCTTTTACGGACTACTTGGTGATGGTTCAACGGCCGTTATCGAAATGGCGGCAGCCTCAGGGTTACATTTAGTTGAGCCTAGTGAACGCAACCCCATGTTAACCACAACCTACGGTACTGGCGAATTGATCAAAGCGGCGCTGGATAAGGGAGTTGACCATATCATTATCGGTATTGGTGGCAGTTCCACCAATGACGGCGGTGTGGGTATGGCGCAGGCACTTGGTGCTAAGCTAGTGGACGAACAGGGAGCCGAACTATCATTTGGTGGCGGTGCTTTAGCGAACCTTGCTAGCATTGATTTGTCTGGTTTAGATCCCCGTCTAGCCGACGTGCAACTCGAAGTTGCCTGCGATGTTGATAACCCTTTGTGTGGTCCAAAAGGTGCTTCACATATCTTTGGTCCCCAGAAGGGAGCGACACCAGAAATGGTGGTTCAGCTTGATGCAAACCTTGCTCACTACGCTAAGGTGATTCGTCAGACCAACGGTAAGGATGTGATAGATCAAGCCGGAGCGGGTGCTGCTGGAGGTCTGGGGGCTGCGTTACTTGGTTTGTTTGACGCGACACTTCGTCCTGGGATCAACATTGTCATGGATGCCGTTAATCTTACTGAAGTGATGAAAGATGCAGACCTAGTGATTACGGGTGAAGGGCGAATTGACAGCCAAACCATACATGGAAAAACGCCGATCGGAGTGGCACGTACAGCGAAACTTTATGATCTGCCCGTTATTGGGATTGCGGGAAGTATCGCTCAGGACTGCCGAGTGGTTCATGATCATGGACTTGATGCAGTGTACAGCGTGGTGCTCGGTGCCACTGATTTGCCGACAGCTCTGAAAGAAGCGGCATTCAATGTCGAAATGACTTCGCGTAACATTGCTGCTGCGTTAGCGATGAAGTTTGATTAAGTTACCTTATTCTCATGTTTCCAACGGCCACGATTTTAGTGGCCGTTTTTATTTCATTGAAACGGGCACTAACCTTTTTGGTAACGCCATTTACCATTGTTAGCAGTTTGTTTACTATGACTTAACAGATTGATATAGGAATACGTAATGACACGCATTAGGCAAAAAAATCAGGACTTGATCATTGAAGTTGCGAGTGAACAGTTTGCGACTCAAGGATACGCTGCGACGAAAATGATCGATATTGCCAAGGCCGCTGATATCCCTAAGGCGAACGTATTCTACTATTTCAGTTCCAAAGACAAGCTCTATTACGCCGTATTGCAGACCGTGACGCAACCCCTGCTTGAAGCATCTCGACCGATTGAAGAGTTGAGTGATCCGGTTGAGGCTCTGAGCCAGTACATTGAGGCGAAGCTACGTATTTCGAGAGATCATCCCCATGCGTCAAAAGTATTTGCCAACGAAGTGATGTCGGGTGCGAAAGCTCTGCCAAAAGACATTGGTGATGAGCTGTTTAAACAGGCTCGAATGATGATGGACAAGTTCTCGACGTGGTCTCAGCTTGGATATATGGATGAAGTTCCTCCTCAACACCTCATGTTTACCATCTGGGCTGCGACACAGACCTACGCAGACTTTGGCTGGCAGATCTGTAATGTGATGCAGAAACCTCAGCTTGATAACGAAGACTATCGTCAGGCTGCTGAGTTTTTAACCCAATTAGTCATCAAAGGCTGCGGAGTTAAGAGCAACGGCTAGGTGATTGAGCTAATTTCTATCCACAGTGATGTCAGAAATATAGCCATTGCCTACTCCTTGTGCCGGTAATCACGCTCATCATATTCTCCGCTTTACCTATTATTGAATCGCGCCGTGATGCGGGTTTTGATGATATACTCCCCCGCTGGCTGTTCCTGTGAGCTATCACACCATATGGACGCTATCACTGTTTCTTCGCTAGTTGCTAAGGTCGTTAATTCATGTCATTCAGTACTCTTTTACTTAGTCCTGAGCTCGTGAGCTCATTATCTGCTGATATCAGTAAACCAACCGATATCCAAACTCTGGTGATTCCTGAGCTATTGGCAGGAAAGGATCTCATCGCACTAGCGAACACTGGGAGTGGTAAAACGTTAGCTTATGCCTTACCACTCGTAGAGAAGATTAAGGCTGACCCTAAACAGCAAGCGGTGGTACTCGTTCCAACACGTGAGTTAGCAATACAGGTAACTCAGGTTTTTAACCAGACTGCGGCTGCGTTTAACTTATCGGCCATCTGTCTGTGTGGTGGTGTGGATAAAGCTGAACAACAGCAAGCTCTTTTGCAGCAACCGGAGATCATTGTTGCGACAACGGGCCGTCTGCTTGACCTTATCAATGATGGACTGAATTTGAACAGTGTCTCTTATTTGGTTCTCGATGAAGCGGATCGTTTATTGGATATGGGCTTCTGGCCTGATGTACAAACCATTGCCAGCCGTACTAATCCACAACGTCAGACAGCGATGTTTTCGGCGACTTTTTCAGATCAGCTTAAAAAACAGGCCAGCACCTTGATGTGTAGTGCAATTGAACTTAGCGCTCATCAGCAAAATAGTACCAATAAAGATGTTTCTGAAAGTTTGTATCTGGTTAACAAAGGGAGCAAAACGAAGGCTTTGATCGAATTGATTCAACAGAATAAGTGGTCACAGGTTTTGGTGTTTATTGGTGCCAAAGAAAACGCAGATGCTCTAAGTAAAAAACTTAATAAGGCGGGTATTGTTAGCCAAGCTCTACATGGAAACAAAGATCAGAATGAACGGGAGCAGATTCTAGCTCAATTCAAGACAGGTCAGAGTCAGGTTCTGATTGCTACCGATCTGTTAGCGCGTGGTGTTCATATCGATCAACTGCCAGCCGTTGTTAACTTTGAGCTGCCGATGCATGCTGAAACATACGTTCATCGCGTTGGCCGTACCGCTAGGGCAGGAGAGCAGGGGATGGCGCTTTCATTAGTCTGCCATGGTGAAACAGAAGCGCTGAATGCCATTCGAGCACTGACTCAGCGTGAGCTGCCTTTGGCTGAATTGGAGGGTTTCCCGGTAACCGATAAGCCTTCAACTGGTGAAAGCAAACGTGCGCCGCGCGATAAAAAAGCCAACCGCCGCACCAACAACAAGAAGAGTATTAAGCAGTTTCAGGGTAAGCGCCCGGCACCACGCGCAAAATAGTCTTGCTAAGAGTCTTTAGTATATCTCTGTGTTTGAGAGAATTTTACAAGCTCGCAGTTATGAATAGCCTGCTTGTGCTATGCAGAGAATTGTTGCCCTTCAACCATTAGCGCATCTAGTTTCACAATCAAGAGTTTCATTTTTGGAAATACTGATTTTCCATATTTCCATCAAACGCTCGCTACTATGTTAAAAAAAATCAAAATGCATCCAGGAGGGGCATTACATATAACTAGTAAAGAGGCTTGAAATGAACTCAACAAAAACACTTATTTTAGACAACCAACCAATTATTCGAAGTGCAATAGCATGCATGCTTAAAGACATTGCGACTCAGACTAATATTTTCCAATCAAATTCAATTCAAGATGCACGTAGGATCCTGAGAGAACATAGTATAGACATGATAATACTAGACATTAGATTGAAAGATGGAAGCGGATTGGATTTTATACAACGTATTCGACAAGGTGGATTTGGAGGCAAGATATTGTTTTTTTCGTCACATGAGAATCACGTATATAGTAATACGGCTAAAAGTATTGGTGCGAATGGGTATATTCTCAAAACTGAGGAGTCTTCGTTAATTGTTGATGCAATTTTATCAATCATCAGAGGATACACCGTATTCAAACAGCGCTTATTTAAAGAAAACGATATTCCTAAGTTGTCTGAGCGTGAATCATTAGTTTTTAGTTACTTATCCAAAGGCTACACTAACAAAAAAATATCAGAGGTATTATCTTTGAGCTCAAAAACGGTGAGTACTTATAAGTCTAGAATTCTAGAAAAATACAATGCTAGTTCTATTATCGAAATAATAGATTTTCAACAAGCGTAATTAAGTGCCTTACAGAAGACCTACGTCGTGACTTATTAATATTGTTGTAATAATATTAATAAGTCACGGCTCGAAAGTATAAGATAATTCCGTATCATTACTATTTTTTTACAGTAAATAAATACTGGTTACTGTTGCGACCAATGTCGGTATTACGACTTTTGATTCGCTTGGGATTCATTTTTCATTCGTCTGTCGCGTAGCAACAAAGAGCCAAATTAAAGACGATAAGTAAGCACGAAGAGTAACACTAATTGTCAGATGTAGTTGATGATGAGAACTGATGATCTTTCTAAAGTATGCGCGTTAAAGATTTCGATTTTATCAACAGTATGCTCGACGCAACCTTGTTGCTCGGTAAAAGAGCGATCGTGCAAACTCAACTTGCAAGGTTCCTGAATGACTCTTCCTTTAAACGTGATTTGGCCGCTTACAGATTTAAATTTTGCTTCTAAACCACCATTCGACGGGGTGTTTGGTAAGTCACTTTTAGACATTACCGACGCAGAAAATAGTAGACATAAAGTCAAAAAACACCTCATTTTTCATACTCCTCACGGTTTTTCATACTTAGTAGTTAGTAGATAAATCGCAAGTAAGCAAGAAATTTCTTACATTGATTGAATGGAGCTAACGTTAAAGTTTACACCATGCTTTCCCCTTCCCCGTAAATGTTCTTCATATTTAGTGCAATTTTAACAGCAATGAGCGTTACTTTTGTTGTTGTATAATGACTTTTACAACGCGATGATTATTTACAGCATATCGTTGAATATCCGGGCGGGTTAAGTCGAGTTTGATTTTGTACTCATACCGTTTTTCCTGAGGCTGCCCTGTGTTAGTACATGAGTTAAGTTCGATCTTCTCTGTCTTTGTATAAGCAGATTCGTCGATAGTAGTCTCAAAAAAAGTTAATGTCTCAGAAATTACATCAATGTGATAGCCAATGCCTTGATAAACACTTTTAGCAGATAGTTTTGTGATAGTTTTTGAAGCAGTTTTTTCACACGTTTTTACAAAATAAGAAATATGATCTCCGTATGAAAAATAACTGCTATCAGACGTAAAACCTGCGTCCTGGTAAAGTAAATTTTCACCGTCAAAGAGTGCTACTTGATAGTTGTACTGAGCGGGCGAATCTTTGGCCAAAACCGATAAACTTGCTAGTAAAGAAAATAACGCTATCGTCAGTAATTTGGTTTTCATCATATCATGTCAGAGTTAATCATTTCACAGCATAATATCAGTGCTAGTGAACTGAAATAAAATTTAGGTTAATACCATCGAATAGAAAATAAAAATTACTATTGGTCAGAGTATAAAACGATTAATAACTGATAGATAACACTACAGTTTTTACGATCCAAAGTAATAAATTCACTCCGTTTACCAAGTTTTTATAAGAAAGGAAAATTAGACGTACTGGTTAACAGGATTATTTATGAATAGACGATTGTTAACTAAAAAAATAGTTAAGACACTTCCGACCTACGTTCTTCCATTACTTGAGAATACATGTTTGCTTTCACACCGTAAATTATTTGAATATGGTGTTGATCAAGTACAACGATACCATGTGCCCCATGTTGTTTTAATTGTTGTTGATCTACAATGAAAGTATTGTGAAGTGTTAGTCGTAAACGCGTCGCACATGCGCCTGTTTCAATTAAGTTATCCATACCTCCAATTGCTTGTAGAATAACATCTACATCTTGCTCTAGATTAGGGTTTACCAGAGTTATTGCTTTGAGTGGATGAGAAAAAAATTGTCGCATAAAGTTAAGCTCATTCTTTAAAGTAGAAACCGTACCACAAAGATAAGTTCACAGTAAATACACCAATTATGATTTATAATCCCATTTTTGGTTAAGAAAGAATTAAGTGACTTGACGAGCGTATTATCCTACATAAATTTGATTGTTCATGATGTAGCTAATTGTTGTAATATTCGAATGATTCAAACTAAAGATTCGTAATGTTATGAAGGTTAGTTATAAATTTTTTGTACTTGTATTGATGGTTTTTAATACCGACGCTTCAGAATTGGATAGTGGAGAGTGCTCGTTCTCAAATCAAAGGCTTGTATATTCTGGTGCAGATTTACCAAGTACTAACAGTATTTATCTGGATGGTGAAGTACTCGGTCAGCTTCTAATTTCTTATAGTTATACATGTAAAATAAACTCCAAAACGAATAATGGTATGTCACTACAAATCGGCACAGTAGGAGCGAGTTCGAGTCATATATCGGGAGTTGACTACAGAAGTAATGTGAAAGGGATTCAACTCAAAGCCAAAGTGCTGCAGTCGCAAGTTGCGGATTAAGTGGCATGAACTACATTTAGAGAAGTTTATAACCCGCACAAATACTACCATTAGCGGTTCTTCAGGAATTCTAGCGTTTGATGTCGTTAAGTCTGGAGAAGTCAGTGATGTTACATCGGTAAAGTTAAATTTAGAGAGACCATTCAGATTAATATCTTATTTGTGGACCCAGTCTGTTCAGGATAGCTATCCTGATACAAGTGATGTATTAGATTCTGGTGATATCCCGGTCTATAATACGTCTTGTGTTAATATGCATTCTGCCATTGCTGATATATCAGCGAAGAGAAACGAAGTGAATGAACATTCCAATCTAATTCTGAATTGCTCGGATAGTTCGGTGATGCAAAACAATGCGGATTTGCTTATCAGTCCAGTAATTAACACGGGTCTATCACTAAGTTCAAAAAGTTACACGTTGGCGTATGATTCTGATGGGTGGGCTTTGTCTATGAACTTATTCAATAGTGTTAGAGCTGAAAATCAGATGCGGCTTTCTAACTCACACAATTTTAACCATACTAATGGAAGCATTGGTGTCAATATTCCAATGCGAGATAAGTATTTGTTTGGGGCCCAAGCAATCTATGGAATCTACAGCTTTAAAACTGAACTACCTGGGAGGTCAAACTAAATTCAATCTCCAATCTACTCTGCTATCACATCAAACATCCTGATTAATCCTTACTAGTAAGTAAGGTCAGCTTTCCAAAAACAAGGAGAGTTGACACACCAAAACTACGCTATTACAAGCTAAAGCCAAAGTCATAAAAAAACCAATAAAATATCAAACCATCGAGCGGTTAAATGCCAATGTGTCACCTCTTTCAAATGATATTGAACTGTATATTACTTCCAAGGTTCAGGCGTACTACCTTGCTGTTTGGCACGCCCCTATTTTTTAACAACTTAATAGTGTTTGCTTCGCCCTATTCTATGTTGTCAAAAAACTCCGTTTGAATAGGAGAGGATTTTATAACATTAGACATTGTGCGAAGAAATATTTTAGTCAACATTTCGTTTTGTTGAGCATGATGATATAACCCAATCGTCAACCCTGTTGTTGGTAGTGGCCAAGTGATGTATGGGGCTTTGTAATAGTCAGCTATAAATTTTGGGACGAAGAAGCAGAGTTTTTCACGATGAACTAATTTCATTGCCGAATTTAGGTTATCGGTTATACATGGGAAAAAGTTAAATGTGAAGCCATGTTTGTTTGCAATATTGTTCAAGTTTGTCTCTACATCATTCCAGTCTTTTAGTCTTAGAAACATGAAGTCATTCTTAAGAGTAAGCTGTGCTAATGTTTTCCCTGTGTCCTCTATGGGACAAATTACGACTAATTCACTTTCAATAATACGTTTGTATTTAACCTTGCCAGGGTGAGAAACTAAGTTTAAATGTATGCCAAAGTCTAATTCTTCGTTTTGAATTTGTTGATTGGTCTTAGAGTCCCAAGTGAACAGCTCTATACTTGTATTTGGAAACTGCTTATGTAATTGAAGAGATATCTCATCACCATAAAGTTCCATTAGAATATGCGTAACAGCGGCTCTTATAGGCTTTCGATATTGCTCACTTGAAATCGTATTTTTAGATGCAAGTGTATAGCGAATATCTCTAAGCATTATATCTATCTGAGGTGCGACACTTTTGACATACTCCGTTGGAATCATTTTATTATCCGATCGTACAAAAAGAGGGTCTTCTAATTGCTCTCTTAGCTTTGCGATATCTTTACTGACAGAGCTTGTGGTTTTGCCCAGCCTTTGACCAGCTAGTGATAAGCTTTGCGTCTGGTACACAGCTAAAAGCGTATACAATAAGTGCAGGTTTTCTATCTTTTTCATAGGGCTAAAGTGCTCATATCAATAAAGTTATGCAATGTAGTATATTTCGCACGCAGCACTTAATCTAGTCTTACATAAACATCTCATATAATCGGATAACATAGTTCACCATAAGCCTAGTAGATTTCTTTACTTTAACGAAAACAGATAGTAACAACAGAGATCATACTTGCCGGCTTGCAATTGAACTAACTTGCTTGAGTATCTATTCAATCCAAATAGGGAAAGAAAATGTATCAATTTGTTACACCGTCATTAGTGATATTACTATCAGTATCGCTGATAGTGATCGTAATTAGCGTGAAACAACGTATGCGAAGTAATGGTCGATTTATTTGGAGTAATGATGTTATTTCTGAAATGCCTAGTTTGATCTTTTTAGAACATGGAAAGAAGAATACATTAGAAGCATGTAATTGCCCATATTATGATATGTGTTTAATGTCTGGAGGATGTCAAGTATATAATCAGATCAATGGGAGAGAGGAAAATGTTTTCAATTTAAAAAATATGTCCTCAGAAAAGCGATGTGAATTTGGAATTGTCGATAAAGTTCGCGTTACAAAACGAGCGATATCCAATAGCAAAAAAATATTAACAGTGGTTGATGATGTTACGCGTGAATATGAGTATTGTTCAGCGCTCGAGAAAGCACATAGTTTGGCAGAACAAGCTGTACAAAGTCGTGAGCGATTTTTGGCAACCATGAGTCATGAGCTTAGAACACCAATTGCGTCTATGGTCGGTTTGTTGGATCTAATGTCTTATGAGGATAGAAGTGTTTCGGATAACTATAAATTAAAAAGTTTGATGTCTTCTGCTAAGAACTTACAGTTACTCGTTAACGATATTCTTGATTACAGTAAGTTAGATAGTCAAGGTATATCGCTAGTAGAGCAGTATGTATCGTACACAGATCTTCTTGGAGACTTAATTAGATTGCATGAGGCGTCTGCGAGAGAAAAGGGATTGGTTTTCGAGACACGTTGGGAGTATAGCGAAGTAGATCATATATTGATTGACTCACTTAGATTAAGTCAGGTAGTGAATAATATTCTATCAAATGCAGTCAAGTTTACAGAATATGGTCGAATTAAAGTTACTGTTAGTGTGTCGAAGCAACGCATAACTATAATTGTCGATGATACGGGAATTGGTATTAGCGAAGATAAACTCGCTTTTATCTTTGATCCATTTCGACAGGCCGATGACTCTATTGAACGAAGATACGGCGGTACTGGCCTCGGCTTAGCAATTGTGAAAAGACTCACTAAGTTGATGTCTGGTGACATTTCTATTAACTCCGTAGAAGGACAAAGTACGTCAGTACAAGTTTCTCTTCCTATCAAAGGCTATAAATACAGAGATAAATGCTTTTGTTTTAGGTACTCAGGAAAAAATGAACAAGTTTTAGAGTGGTTTACATCTTTATGTCACTTCAATGATAACTGTATGAAAATTGTTGACTCGATTGATGACATAGAACCGAATGATGACAATGAGCGTTACGTTCTTTTAAACAACAATCATTTAGGAATGGGCTTTGACAACGAAAGACGTATTTGGCAGGTTAATACCGAACCGTTCTATCCAGACTTATTTTATAAGTGTAAGGAAAAAATAAGTAAAAATAAGCAAGGTATTATCGGAGAAAACGAAAACACGTTAGTAGGATTAACGGTGTTAATAGCTGAGGATAATCCCATTAACCAATATATGTTGGGTGAACAGATGGAGCTATTGGGTGTTAAGGCTGTAATTGTTTCAGATGGCATTGAAGCCCAGAGAGAGTTACAGATAAATGGCGATTCTTACGATATGTTAATAACAGATGTACACATGCCGAAGATGGATGGTATATCTTTAGTGAAATGGGTTAGAGATAACTTAAATTCATTCAAAAACAAGCCAATATTAGGATGTACAGCAGAGCATTCAAAGTCATTGAGGAAAAAAATGCTCGATTTTGATGACGTAATCTTGAAACCTTTTGAAGTTAAAAGTTTGTTTAAAGTATTGTCAAGCAATAAAGTTAAGTGCAAAAGGTTTTCTGGTAAAAATAAAAAAATATCTGATTATATTTCTAATCTACCTGATGATAAAAAGAAAAACTTGTACAAAATATATAGAGATACTATGACAAAAGATTTGCATTTAATTGAATCCGAATCTGATCGTGGACATATTGGAAGGATTGCTCACAAAATAAAAGGTGGGGCGAATTCTTTAGGGGAGTTTGAAATAGGTGATATTGCAGGGAAATTAGAATCGGTATGCCGCAATGACTTTGCAAGTGCAGAGGAACTTAGTGAGGCAAAAGCAGATTTGATTGAAGTTTTATACAATAAATTGAGAGAATCCGACAGTGGTCATGTATAAGAATGTTTTGTTGATTGATGATAGCAATATTGATAGAGAAGTCACAAACGTGTATTTAAAAGATCTAGGAGTGGATGAGGTTCAGCACGCGGAAAATGGAGAGATAGCATCTAGAATATTAGCAACTGAAAGATTCGAATTAATCATTTGTGATATTGATATGCCTATATGCGATGGTCTAGATTTTGTCCGCATACTTGCTACGATTGACAAGTCTATCCCTATATTAATGATTAGCTCTGTTGCTCAAAGTTATTCCCAATCACTGGTGCTGATGGCAGAGCAATTAGGGCTTAAACACGTTAGCTTTCTTCAAAAACCTTTGTGTATTGACACCATAGAAGAAACTTTACGGTGCCTGTTGTTTAGTCAAAGCATGAATGTAGTGAAATCGTATGACCACTTTAAGTTGCGTGATTTACTCTCCGCTTTATATGGGAACCAGATAGTAAACTACTATCAGAAGAAAGTGGCGATAGGCTCCATGGAAGTTGTCGGCTATGAAGTGCTTTCTCGTTTTGAACACCCGACTCAAGGGACAATCCCCCCAAGCAGGTTCCTTACTGATGATCTGCCTACAAGCTTTTATACCCAACTCTTTCTCCTAAGCCTAGAGAAGGCAATATGTTATTGGAAACAAGCTTCTATTGATGTTTCATTTTCAATAAATGCGCCACCTGATATTTTTTCTAATTCAGGCTTGGTCAAATCTATAATCGAGTTAGTAAATTCTTATAACTTTAACTTTGATAAAATAATTATTGAAGTGACAGAAGGTAAGGAATATTTTCTTAACTGTGATTTTTTATACGCTTTTAATAAGTTATCTCTTGTCGGTGTGAAGTTCTCAATCGATGACTTTGGCGATGATTATGCCACATATAAAAAATTGGCGAGCCTTGCATTTCACGAACTTAAAATATCTCGACAACTAATATTAGCAGGAAGTGAGGATGAGAAAACCTATGCATTGATTAAAAATATCGTTTTGGTTTGCCGAGATCTTAATATTCAGACTGTAGCGGAAGGAATTGAAAATCAAGATCTATTTAGATTGGCTAAAGATCTGAGATTTGACATTTGTCAGGGTTTTTTGTTGGGTAAGCCAAGCCCCCAAATATAGAGGTTTAGTAGATGAAAATTTTGATTGTTGACGATCATCCGCTTGTCTGTGCAGCACTTAAACAGGTGATAGAAGATCATTTCCAACATGCAAATGTAGAGCAAGTCTTTGAAGCAGATAAGGCTTTGTTACATTTGGCAGAAAACAAGGTCGACTTACTCATACTAGATATCGAGTTGGATGGTGATGATGGTTTCGAACTGTTGAACAAAGCAAAGTTGACTGGTTTTGAGGGCAAAACCATTATTATCTCAAGTAAAGATGAGCAGTTATGTAGTGATATCGCTATTAATGCTGGTGTATCAGGTTACCTAGATAAGAAAGAAAGTGTCACTCGTGCAGTTGATGCGATTAACGCTGTGCTGAATGGTTACACTTTTTTTCGGTCACACCAAGGGAGGATGGTTGTTAAGCTTTCTAACCAAGAGAGTACAGTGCTTCGGTTGTTGCTAGAAGGACATACAAACAAGTCGGTAGCGAGAAAAATGGACATAAGCGAGAAAACGGTGAGTACCTATAAACGCCGAGTCCTTGACAAATATGGTGTTAAGTCAGTTTTCAACCTGGTTAAACATCTCAAGGTGATTTCCCTCTAAGAAAACAAACTTTTCCCAACGATACATCACTTGATACTAATATGACACTTCGTTTATAGGTTATTAATACATTGCATCTTACGAGGTAGTCATGCATCAAGAAAAGCGAATTAACTTTCTAATTGTTGAATCACAGCCTTTGCTACGTCATTCTTTGGTTAAGTTTTTAGAAAATCAAGAATTTACTGGGGATATCTATAGTCTGGACAATTGTTCTAAACTGGCTAACGAATTGAAGAGTAGGCCTGTGCACTGTATTATATTTGATCCCCTTTATGATTTGTCTACAGCATCAAAAATAACGAGTTTTTTAAAAGAGTCATATCCAAATATATACATTATTGCATATAGTATGAATACGTCTCTATCTTATATTCGACTTTTTAATAAAATGAATATTAAAGGTGTTGTTTCTCGACTAGATTCAATTGAAATACTTCAGTCGGCTTTAGTCGCTGCAGTAAAGGGCTTCGAGTTCAAAAAGTCTGTTAGCTATAATCAAGAGCATAAAGTTCAATTGTCAGCGCGTGAGATTACGGTATTGAAATTACTAACAGAGGGACATAGAAATAAAGAGGTTGCTAGGAGGCTTAACATTAGTGATAAAACTGTGTCGACTTATAAGAAGAGAGTGCTAGACAAGTTCAATGTTTCTAGCATTATGGATATTCTACCTAAAGATACCTCTCGTAGTTTTGTTGTTTGATTTTGTATTTTATTTGAAAATCTTGATATGACAGGACACTTCAAATGGAGAATATTAGGATTGATTATTTTATATGGTAAACGGTCTTGATAAGACTCCTGACCGTTTTAATATTGATTGCGCTTAAGTAAGTTGATTTCTATGAAATTAGAATAATCTATCACGGATAGATACGTTGTTTGTTATCAGTGGTGTACAGAGCCTAATTCTTGAAAAATAAAGTTACAGAAGCAAAAAACAAGACAGCAAGGGAGTTAGCTAGTAACCCCCTCTATACAATAAAACCTACTAAAATTTATATGACAGACCAACGGATGTAGAACCAAAAGAAAGGTTGCTATCAGTCTGGCTAAGGTTAGAGGGTTTTTTATCAACATTGATTCCATCAGCTTGAGTTATAGCTCTGATGGTTAGGTTTGCTATTGGAGAATATTCAACGCCAACTCCAAAGTGCAATCCTAGTCCGCTATCTTCCTCCAGCAAAGACTCGCTATTCGCACGGAGGTTAACATAGCCTAGTCCAATTAGGGCAAATGGGCGTATTGTATTCTCAAAGGTGTAACCTAGGTTAGCAGATATAGACGTCGAAATAGGGGCCATTAACTTTTTGCCTCTATGCTCCATATTTCCGTAATCGTTGTAGTTTGCTTCGATGCCAACTATGCGATTAAAATGATAACCACCATAAAAATTATATCCCAATCCATCAGCATCTAGACTGATGTAATTATCCGTGCTGGCACTTTGGGATAACCCAATATCTACACCAACATATGACCCTTCATATTTTTCATTAGCTGAAGCGTACATTGTAATGCAGAACAAAGGTACAATTAAAGTTACGCGTTTTTTTATTATCATTGCGAATATATCTCCATTAATAGATGCGCATTGATATGATATTTCCTTTTGTTTTTTAGTAAACACCTATGAGTGAAGGAATTTTGAAGTTATCTTGTAGGGTAATTCGGTCTCGGTCGAGTTACTGAGAAGGTGCTAAAGCAACCAAATTTTTAACGAATTTTTTATTTTTCAGATTGGCCTAAAATTCTGACGTCCTTCAGTTGCTAAATTGTCGAATATACCAATTGTTATTACCCGTAACAGTTGTTGTTATATTATTCTTTAGCCGCTTGGTTCGATATGCTAGGTGTTTATTTTAAACAAGTTCAATGAGGCGAATTTTAAGCGTTTCAATGCTCGATCTTGTTTCATATGATTAAGTCGAACGTTTATTACACCCAGACTATTTCGGTTAACTTAATCCATTGTGGAAAATCTATTGGGACAGGTGTGTAGGAAACATATTACAGCTCACGGACTGATGTCCTACATAAGTCGTGCGTCAAATTTTTAATAATATAACTTCACTAGTGAGTGAAACTCACTATCCATTGAAAACAATAGAAAGGATATAAGCGACCATGAGAAATATCATAATCAAAGGAACTATTTTTAGTTGCATGTTACTAGCAAGTACAGCCTCTCAAGCAGCGGATGGACAAATTACCTTCAACGGTAAGATTGCGGCTGGTTCATGTAAAGTAGATGGCGCTGCTACCGGTGGTGGCTCCGTAGATAAAAATTTAAACATGACAATGCCAAGCATTAGCAGCTCAGCTATAGGGACAGCGGTAGGCTCACGTGCTGGTATGACTGCGTTCACGATTTCACTTTCAGACTGTAAAGGTCAGAGTGCTACGGTAGCCGAACAAATGCGAGTGACTTTTGCTGGTCAAGGTGACCCATCAAATGCATATGTTTTAAAGAACACTGCAACTACGGGTGCAGCAACAGGTGTTGGTATTCAATTACTAAAAGCGGATGGAACCAGCGTTATCGACATCAATGGTGGTAGCAACAAGTCGGACGAAACAACGCTGCCGCTTTCAGGCGATGCTGGACAGTCTTATATACTCAATTTTAATGCAGCGTACGTCAATGTCAGTGGCTCTGCACCTACTGCAGGTGTTGTAACAGCGACAGCAACCTACGCCATCGAATACAACTAAACTTCTCGTTTTAAATCCTCCCATATGGGAACTATTCCATTGGAACGGTTCCCAGTTATTCACTCAGACCGGAATGTAGAATGAAATCAGATGGCATTATTTATTCTCTATTATTACTGCTATTTGCTTATCAGGTGGAAAGTTCTGAGTACGATCTGAATTTTATGAATAGCAATATTATCGGAAAGGAGATAGATACTTATTGGTTTGAGCGAGGCATTTCGCCAGGTAGCCATATGATTGACGTGGAGCTTAATGGACTTAACGCTCAGCGAATGCTAATCAAGTTTGTAGAAGACACCACGGGTAACCTTCAGCCGTGCTTCTCAAAAAAACAATTGAATAGTTTGAGCATTAAAGTCCCTGAAATGAGTAGAAGTTGCTATATGGTTACGGACATCAATCCTAACGCGGCAACTGCGAACTATGTTTCTTCACAGTCATCTCTAGTTGTTAGTGTTCCTGATATCAATATAGAAAAGCCTGATGGAAAACTAAAAACGCCGTCTTCTAACTGGGACGAAGGTATTAATAGCGTTAAATTTAATTACAACTCGTATATTAGTGGCACAAATAATTCGTCTGATGTAAATGGCTATTTGGGTGTCCAAGCGCTAGCAAGTTTTGGTATGTGGCGTTTAAAAGGCGGAGGAAACCTATACAAAAGTGGCAACGATTTAAACTCTAACGTGAGTGATTTTTTTGTTTACAGAGATATAGATTCTATTACATCTCGAGCAAGCTTTGGTGAAATACGCTCCGGCAACATTTCTGCTGTCAATGGTTCATTGCCTTTGACTGGCATTCATCTCGAAAAAGCAACTAATATGTATAAATCCCACTGGAACAACTATGTCCCCATTTTAAGAGATACCGCTTTAAGTTCAGCTAAAGTTACCGTTCTTCAAAACGGATTAGTGCTGTACAGTCGAGTAGTTCCACCGGGAGAGTTCGCCATTGATGATCTTGACGTATCAAGTACAGGTGCGGATTTAGAACTCATTATTGAAGAAAGTGATGGGCAAATTAGGCGCAGAACAATCCCCTTTACTAAGCTGCCTTCTTTACTTCGCGAAGGTAATTTTAACTATTCCTTATCTGCTGGACAATATCGTAACTCTCACTCCTCTTTTCAACCGGTGGTTTTAACTGGTGGTTTGGAGTATGGACTTGGGATCGTTACACCTAAGTTTTCTACGTTGCTATCCGACCAATATCATTATGGCGAATTGGGATTAACTTATGACCTAGGACAGTTTGGAGCACTATCTCTCGAAGGTGGTGCATTGCGCTATTCTGGTTTAGAAGACCAACGGCAGTATAGTGGTTTTATTATTAAAAGCTTGTATGCAAAACAGTTTTATCGTTCATCCACAAGCCTACAGTTGGTCGGTTATCAATACCGGTCTCCTGATTTTCAGACCTTTGAAGAGTATGTTTCTACCTTATATCAACCTGATATCAGCAGAACTGAGCTCGGTTTGCGAAACAGATTTGAAGTTTCACTTAGTCAACCATTCAGCGAGGCAACATTGTATTTATCATATAAGTATGACACTTATCATGATTCACCGTTGAGTGGCACCTCGCTTTATTCATCGCTCAGTTTTAGCTTTGGTCGAGCTTCTGTAGGTTTGAACTATACCATCAGCGATACAGTTCTAGCCAACTATGGAGTGAGTAGTGATAGAAGGTTGGGTCTTTCGTTATCCCTACCACTTGGCGAAAATAGAGACAGTAGCGTGGTATTCTCATCCACTCATAGGAAAGACACGGGGGCATTTAACAACCAGCTATCGTACAACGGAACTGTAGGAGATTATGACTACACCACTAGTGTTGCGCATGATACAGACACCGATAAAAATTCAGTATCCGCAAATGTAAGAGCCACGAAATCTTATGGACAGTTTTCTGCGAATGTTCAATCTCACGGAAAAGTGACATCTGGTAGCTTAAGTGCGAATGGCGGCCTGCTTGCCTATCAAGGAGGCATTGTCGCCACTCAGTACTTGGGCGAGACTTCCGCAATCGTTAAGGTTGATAATGCCAATGACTTGGTTGTTAATCACAACCCGACGACAAGAACCAATAGAAATGGTGTCGCAGTTGTTCCTTATGCAAATGACTATGGTTCTAATAAGATCCATATCAACGCTGAGAAAAACCCTGATGTTCAGTTAGTGGAGTTCAGTAAAACCTACGTCCCTAGGAGAGGTTCGACCGTGTTAGTCAGCCTAAAAGCTCGCGTAGGAAAACGCGCGCTAGTGAAACTACACGCCGAAGATAATTTGTTTGGAGAGCCTGTTGTTTCAATAGATAACCAAAACGACGAGGTGTCTTTCGTAGGAACCGATAATATTGTTTATCTATCAGGTATTAAGCCTGGTGAGTCAACAACTTTCATTGTTGGTTCTGACCTTTGTAAATTTTCATTGAATGTAAGCCCTGACTCTAAAAATTTGCAGAACATCGTTGAGCGAAATTGTAATTAGGTACAAAAATGTTATTGAAATCTTTGTTAGTTATTGTCGTTAGTATTTTACCCATTATTCAAGCGTATGCCGGAGTGCGTCCAATAAATACAAGGGAGGTGATGTCAACGTCCAAGGAGCATCAAATCGATATTATCAATGACTCTACGGGGGAGTACCTTGTTCAGTCTTGGATTGAGGACACCGAAGGAAATACTAGCAGCCTCCCATTGGTATTAACGCCACCTGTCTTTAAGCTGGGTGCTAAAGAAAGAGGTTTTGTAAGAATACTTCCTGTTGGTAACAATCTTGCTAAAGACCGAGAAAGTATTTTTTTCCTTTCAGTACAAGAAATTCCAAAAAAATCTCTTAAGGGCCAAAATCAGTTAAGCATAGCGGTAAGAACTCGAATAAAAGTCATTGTTCGACCGGAACAGTTAGATATGCAAGGGTTAGATGATGCAGCAAAAGAACTTTCTTGGAAAATCATTGAGAAGGATGGAAAAAACTACTTGCAGTCATCCAATAATAGCCCTTACTACCTAAGCCTTGGCCACTTATCAGTAACCAGTGGTAGTATTTCCAAAATGCTTGATGACAGATTCAACATGACGCCACCTTTCGGTCAGCAAAAATATGCACTACCTGATGGAATCAACGTGAAAAATATGACGTTGGAATACGGAATTATTAATGACTATGGTGGTTTAAGTGAAATTCAAACTGTTAACTTTTAGCATCTGTATGGCCGTGTATTCGGAAGCATGGTCAACTCCCAATCCTATAGATGATGACACTGTACATACCGACTACTTTGGCTTTGCAACAGGTTACCAGCCTACATATAACTACTTTTCTCCCAAAATCAATTATGGTGTAAGTATCACTCCATCATTGGTGCTTGATTCTCGTTTTGGCTACAACAACAGCACAGAGTTAGACAGTAAGAACTTTCAAGCTAGAGTTTCTTTATTTGGGAGAACATCTTTTTCTTCGAGCACTTCACTACTTAATGGCTCGTTCATTCAGTATGAAGATGGTAACAACCCATTTCAAGCAGGGGTCTCAAGTATTCTTCAGCTTCAACTTGATAAGGAGGTCACACTTTGGGGAGAAGTAGCTGCTGTAGTTAAGAAAGAGACTGAAGTAAAAGTGAATCCAGAGTTTACTGTGGGGATTTCATGGGCACTTTCCACTTCAAGGCAAGCTAGCTCCATAATTTCACAACCACTTTCCGCTGTAGACCTAGGGCTTGTAACGCAGGATGTATCAGATCCTGCTTCGCTACAACAGCCGGCAACCATTTCAGAAAAGGCTGTAATTGAAGTCACACGGGTGTTTGAAGTAAATTCAAGTTACGTTACCAATGATTCGGCACTCAAAGAAAGTATTCAATATCTTCACGTACACCCTAATTTGAACGCTCGAATCGTTATCAAAAACTCCAAGGATGGGCCACAAGAGTATAATGATTGGATCGGTCAACGTAGAGTACATAGATTGCGTGAGTTTTACGCAACCCATGGTATAGGTATATACCGACTCGAAGTTAGTTATTCTACTAAGGATGAGATTCTTCAACCATTGGTTCAAATATCATATTTCAAAACCAAAAAATCTTAGTTCTTATAATCCATATTTATTTTTGATTTATGGCAATCCGTCTGCGCCTTGGTTTTTCTATAAGTTTTTGCAACCCATTTTTTACTCAAATAGTGAAAGATATATAAACTAATATAGAAGTAACTTATTTATCGGAAGTTGCTACGATTGAAGTGAATGCAGGTTACTCTCGCTAAATAACGTTTAATATGTGAGGTTATTTTATAGTTTTGTTAAATCGGTATCAGGCGCCGACTTTTATCAATCAATCCTACTTGAGCACGTTTCTTTACCATAAATATATCGGCAAAGCTTAGTGCAAGAGGCCTTAAAAAGTAGAATGCTGAGTATGTCCCCCGATTCAGATTGAGATTGATAGTCTGCGATAAACTTATAACTAGTTATATTTGAAAACTTTAATATTAAGTAGATTGGGAGTTAATCAATTGTACTGAACAGATAACAAAGCTTGAAAACTGTAGTCACCATAACCTGAACCGCTCCCAAGGGAAAAATGCGCTCGCATTGGAATGGTAAAGCTACTCCCCCCGCTGCTATTGCTAAATTGGTACATAGTTGAAAACTTCATTTGAGTTTCCGCTCCGACACTATTGAAAATGTTCATTGATACTATTCGTCCACCTGAATTATACAATAATGACTGGCTGTCAGAACTTAAGGTTACACCGGCAGTCATCACTGGGTTGACCGTCAATTCGATGTTGTTTTGCATTACCGAACTATTAGAACAGTTCAATACTATATTGAAGCGACTACTCACTTCGTTATTCTGTAAAGGGATTAACCGCGGAACTTCAACAATGGAAGGGTGTGTAATATCGCAAGATGCGTTATAAACCGGAATGTCATCAGTACTGTCCATATCGCTATGGTGAGGGTAGACAGGTTTCAGGTCCCAAAACACCGAAGATGCTATTCTAAATGGATGTTCTAAGTTTAAGTTCACTGACGTGCTAGCATTACTTATTGTACCTGACTTAATGACCTGAAAAGTGGCGATATTAGATGTACCCCATTGATACCCACCGCCGACATTGTGTATTGCAAACTCACCAGCCTGACCCCCGAATTTGTTTACGGAGAAATTTGATTTTAAAATAATTCCATCAATATTGCTTCGGTATATTCGATTGGCTCCAGTGTAGCTGGCTCCCGCTCCATAAGTCCCTATGATACCTTGATATGTGCTAGCATGGCATTCAAAGTCGAACTTGATGTACATAGTACCGAGCACATCACCATCAAGGTAAATATCATTCGCGCCTGGAAAACTAGCGCCCACATAATCGAGTTTTAAGTTCGTGAATATGCATTCGCCCTCTTCTAGTGCTAGTGCAGAAAATGACGTTGAAACAGTGAGTAACAGCAAAATAGAAAACAAACTAAGTTTACGCATATAACCTCTCAGAAAAGCACATATATAATACATAACCCCCACATAAATGCCTGTGCGTTTATTCCTACATACTTGATAGTTTTCGCCGAATAACCTTTTTTCGAGGAAAACTAAGCTAGCCGAACAAACACTATGAATATGCCTGTGGAAACTGTTCGACCACCTGAGCTATACAATAATGGGCTACTGCGGGGGGGGGGGGGGGGGGGGTGTTATATATAGAAGT
>NZ_JBNJOF010000024.1:0-55203 GCF_050113875.1 Vibrio sp. TRT 1302
ACTTGCCGTCCTGACCGTCCGCCTCTGATTCACACAGCCCAGCCTGACGCTAGGCTTTGGTCGTTTTAAAAGCCCGTTGCTTACGCCACGGGCTTTTTGTGTATTAGGGGGCTAGAGTGCTTCACGTGCAGAAATCGGGTACGTGCTATGGCTACCCTCGCCGAGGTAGGGGCTAACACGAACTCTGCGCCTTGAGACAATGGGAGCGGCTTACCCTGCTGAAGGTAAGGCTTGGCTGTAAACTGGCAAGATGTGGGTCTAGAAGATGATGTGATAGGACTTGTCCCTGATAAGAGAAAATATCCTCGCTATAAAAAAAGCCACCTGATTAGGTGGCTTTCTAAAGTACTTACTAGTGTTAAGCAGCAGGACCGCTGACTAGAGTCAGTGCTTTTTTAGAGACTTCATGTGCGGCTTTAGTTAGGTTTTGTTTCTCTAGGGCATCCGCGAGTAGGCCGTAATCTGAGACGTTTGAACGTATAGAGAGCGCTTTCTCTAAGTGCTGTTGAGCGCCACTCCAATTCTCATTACGTAGGTGGAACCGCGCTAAAGCACTATTTGCTTGTGCGTTGTTGGCATCTTTTCTTAGGACTTCTTCTAAGAAGGTGATAACTGGGTGGCTGTCTGAGAGTTTAAGCTCAGGAAGTAAGCGATATAATTCAGAATTCGGATGCTTCTTAAGTGTTTCTTTAATTAAAGTAAACGCTTCGTTATCTGCCTGACGGTTGATGAGTTGTTTCGCAAAGCACTCCACTAGATGAGCGTCTGATTTCACCTTGCGTGGTAGTGCATTCCAGTGAGCGATCAGTCCTTCACTCCCTTTTTGCTCTGCAACTTCAGTAAGCAGGCCACATTGTGCTCGTTGTGCTAATGGCTCTTGTTCATCTTCGGTCACGATCTTACTCTTCACTAGTTTTGGCAGTAAGTCCAAAAGCGGCTGCCAAAGCTTCAGTTCAATGTAAACCTGTTTGAGCAAGTTCAGGACTATTAGGTTGTTGGCATAGTTACGTTTCAAGCCTGACAGCGTTTCAAGAGCTTGGTTGTACTTAGCATCGCGAATTTGTTGTTTGGCTCTAGTGAGTTCAACCGCTAGCTCAGCGTTTTCTTGCTGTGCTGCCAGTTCTAAGTAACGATCTCGCTGTGCTTCATTACCCATGCCTTGTGCTGCTTCTGATGCAACTAAGTAACAGAGTAGTGGCATATCATGATGATTTGCCCAACGAGTCACTTTTTTCTCTGCGAGCTTGAAATTACCTTCGAGCAACTTGATGATTCCTTCATTTGTGTAGCGGCGTGAGCGTCTCATTTTACGTACGCTGAAGTAATTCCATGTTGCTGAACTCGCATAGAATACTTTCTTAATCAGATACTCTAAACCGAACAGCGCAGCTAGCGCGCCAATAACGAAGATGACTAAAGTCGTGACACTCATCTCGATGGTTTTGTTGGCAATTGAGATCAGCACATAGCCTTGTTGACCTGCATACTGAGTACCAACAAACAGTCCTAATCCGAGTACGACAAAGAGAAAAATAAGGCGAAACATTACTTATCCTCCGATACTAGAGTCGTCACTTCACGACGAAGGCGTTCACGAATGACATCAGATAGGTTCTGTTGTGTTTCAAGCTTAACTGGATACTCAACTTGAACCTTTTGTGAGCTCAATAGTTCTAGCGCTTTATTAAACTCTTTCACTTCATTTGAGTCTTGGTTAAAGAAGGTTGATGACCATTTGTCTGCGGTCGTTAACGCAGTCGAGTAGATTTCTTGTTGTTCTACGTAGACGGCCTTAATCGCTGTTTCTAACTTCGCCTTAATGTTTTCTTTTAAGTAGAAGTGCTGCTGAGGTGATAGGAGTGGAATAACGTTGCCATCACGAGTTCTGAAAGTGATGAAGTTGTCAGAGAAATCTTTTAGTGAAGTAAGTAGGTTATCTTGCCAGTCGTAAATGTCTTCTGAAACTACAGGTTTTTGCTGCTTATCTGCTTCAGGAAGCAGGGCATTGGCAAGTGGGAGCTTATCTACTTGTTGCTGTAGTGCTGTAATGCGTAGCACTAAACCTTCACGATCAACTAATGGAATGGTCTTGAGCTTAGTAATGTCGTTGGCCATCGCTTTTCGCAGTGGAACTAAACTTGGGTCGTTCAGTGCAGCGATGCGTTGGTCCGCACTTTCCATCAGTTTGGTTGCGCTGACCGCGTCATGCTCAAGAAAGAGTTTACGTCCTGCCAGTTTTACCAAGTAATCTGCTTCCGCGAGAAGCCAGTCATTTGGACGACGCCCTTTCACATCAGCAACGGCTAACTGAAGGCTTTCAATACTTTTTTGTTGCTGAGCTAATACGGTTTCGGCACGGTGAGTGATTTCTGTCGCTTTGGCGATGGCTTGCTGTTGGGTCGCTTCAAGTTCAGATTGAACTGAGTTTTGAGTTTGCTGCAATTGAGTTTGTAGTGCGCTAATTTGCGCTTGGTATTCAGCGTTCTTTTGCTGCATTTGGAAGGTAAGACCGCCACCGAAAAGGACCGAAATAACGATGGCAACAGTCGCGAGCTTAACGCCACGTTTGGCTTGTTTATCTTCAGCTTGAGTTTTCGCGGCTTCGCTAGGTTTTGGTTCCGTCACTGGTGAGACTTGCTCCGATGTCTCTACCGCTGTTTCTGCAGACGCTGTTGTTTCTGATTTGTTTGCGTCCGCTGCCTTATCTTTTTCTTGGTCAGGGGCAATGTTTTCGTTTTTATTTTTGCTTGTCATGACTTATTGTCCTGTTTTGTCTGGCCGGAGAGCAGCCAATAACACTGGGTTCGAGGCACTGAAAGTATTGGTGACCACTTTAAAACCGACTTCTCGTGCTTGTTGCGCTATACGCTCGCTAGGTACGTAGAGGTGTAGCGTAAATAACCAGTCCCGTTGTTGTTGATTAAACTGCGAAATAAAGTAGTCGAGCTGACCTGAACTGGTGATGACTAATTGATTAATGTTTTTATCTTGCCAGAACGGTACGAGTAAATCTGAGCGGAAAGCTAGGTTTTCTCGTTTGTATACTTCTCTATATTCAACACACGCACCTCGTGCAGAGAGCGTATCGAAGATGAGTTCTCGCCCACCATTTCCACGCAAGATGAGGATTGATTTGTTGGTGACGTTTTGCAGTACATCCAGATTAAGTAGATGTTCGCTGTCACTAATTTCTGGGTAGTGTACTTTTTGTTGACTTACTTTGCTCAAAACATGTGCAGTTTTTTGACCAACGGCAAGGTAGATCGGCTGTGAAGGCCAAGTTAGGCTCAATTGTGAGAGGAAACGATGGCTCGCTTCTACTGCGTGTTGGCTAACTGCGATGATGATGTCAACGTCTGCTATTCGATTCTCCAATCCGGTTAAGTGCTCACCGGGCTGGATATGTATAAGAGGGTGGTGAAGGTTGGAAACTCCAACCTTCGAAAGTTGCTCACATAGGGAAAGGCCTTGTTGTCCCGGCCTAGTGACCAGTACTGCCATAGTGATTTACTCGTGTTCTGCGTACAGTTTAGTCAGAATCTCTTTCGCGCCGTCTGCCAATAGCTGATTAGCAAGTTCGACACCTAGAGCTTCTGCATCTGCACGAGCGCCACGGATCTCACCACGAACGATCTTAGAGCCGTCTGGTTCACCCACTAAAGCACGTAGCCAGATGTTGTCGCCATCAATGAGTGAGTAACTACCGATTGGCACCTGACATCCACCTTCTAGGGTTAGGTTCATTGCGCGTTCACAGCGAACACGGTCTGCGGTTTCTTTGTGGTTTAGTGGCTCTAGGAGTTCAATAAGGCGTTCATCATCTAAGCGACATTCGATACCGACTGCACCTTGTCCAACCGCTGGTAGGGATTGTTCTGGTTCAATAAAGCTCTTGATACGCTCTTCCAGTTCAAGGCGTTTTAGACCAGCGGCAGCAAGAATGATGGCATCGTATTCGCCAGCGTCCAGCTTGCTGAGACGAGTGCCAACATTGCCACGCAGTTCTTTAATGACTAAGTCTGGACGAGCCTCTTTAAGTTGGCATTGACGACGCAGGCTACAAGTGCCCACAATGGCTCCTTGAGGGAGTTCATCAATACTGCTGTATGTGTTGGATACAAAAGCATCGCGTGGATCTTCACGCTCACAGATGGTGACTAGGCCTAGGCCTTCAGGGAAATCGACAGGAACGTCCTTCATCGAGTGAACGGCTAAATCTGCTCGACCTTCCAGCATGGCGACTTCAAGCTCTTTAACGAATAAACCTTTACCACCCACTTTTGCTAGCGGTGTATCTAAGATAATGTCGCCTTTGGTTACCATGGTCACTAGCTCAACTTCCAAACCTGGGTGAGCAGCTTGTAATGCGTCTTTAACATAGTGAGCCTGCCAAAGCGCAAGTGGACTTTTACGTGTAGCGATACGAATTGGAGTTGTTTGAGTCATAGTGTTCTGCTGATACCAAAATAATGGCTAATCCTACCACTGTCGGCTAAAAATGCATTACTGCATATTCATTCGGGTGAGGGATTGATGTTTGCTAGCACAAAATCATCGAAAGAGTGTGATAAATGTCTCGTTTGTAAAATAGGCTATTATTATTAAGAGCAGTTACGTACCACACTAAGAGCGGCAACTTCAGATGGACAAAATTGTGTAGATCAGATCGTACATTTCTTTACCAATCCAAATAAAAATGTTAGATTGATCACGTTTTGTTGGTGCTTTAGGACAGTTTTTAGTCAGGCACTATCTAGGATATGAACCAAGGAAGCTCCCTTGCAGGCTTACACCAAGACGTTAATAAAGAGACTTGATAACCTTAACCAGCAACGTATTGAACGTGCGCTGGCGCTTATGGATTTACCAAGTCAACGAGTCTTCCATCTGATCCCAACTCTACTCCATTTCAACCATCCTCTGTTTCCTGGTTACTTTGATGCCAAAGTTCCTTTTGGTATTTGTGATTTTGAGCTTAACGAAATTCAGCAGCAATTCGTTGAAGATAGCCAATTAACTATTGGACAGCCTCTACCAACCAGCGAAAATCCAGCGATTCTCGGTCTTTATACCATGGGAAGTACATCTTCTATTGGGCAAAGTACTTCCAGTGATCTGGATATTTGGGTATGTGTATCACCTGAGATGGAATGCGAGGAAAGAGAGAGCCTAACCAACAAATGTTTACTGATCACTGATTGGGCACAAACTCAGGGTGTTGAAGCGAATTTCTTCTTAATGGATGAGCAACGTTTCCGTTCAAATCATTCTGAAGAAATGACCGGCGACAACTGTGGTTCATCTCAACATCTGCTGTTACTTGATGAGTTTTATCGCAGTGCTGTGCGCCTCGCTGGCCAGCGCTTGCTGTGGCAGATTGTTCCAACAGAGATGGAAGAGTGCTACGACGAATATGTAAAAGACCTTTGCAGCAAAGGATATATCGATTGCTCTAAGTGGATTGACTTTGGCAAATTGAATCGAATTCCTGCAGAGGAGTATTTTGGCTCGAATCTATGGCAGCTTTACAAGAGTATTGACTCGCCATACAAGTCGGTTCTGAAAGCCATTTTATTAGAAGCCTATTCGTGGGAGTACCCAAATACTCAGCTGTTGAGTCTAGATACTAAGCGACGTTTCTTTGCGCATGAGCCGGATCTGTACGGGATGGATGCGTATTACCTAATGCTAGAAAAGGTGACTCGTTATCTTGAGCGTATTGGAGATACCACGCGTTTAGATTTAGTGCGCCGCTGTTTTTATCTTAAAACGCACGAAAAGCTTTCTAGAGAACCAAGTGTGGGTTCGGTGGAATGGCGTCGTGAAGCGCTGAGTGAACTAGTACAGCAGTGGAACTGGTCAGACTCTGTTATTGAAGAGCTTGATGACCGTCGTAACTGGAAAGTAGAGCAAGTCAAAGTCGTACACCATGCGTTGCTGGACGCTTTGATGCAGAGCTACCGGAATCTTATTCAGTTTGCTCGTCGCAATGATATTACTTCAGCTATTAGCCCTCAGGATATTAGTATCTTGGCGCGTAAGCTGTATGCTGCGTTTGAAGTGTTACCAGGTAAGGTTACGCTGCTTAATCCTCAGATTTCTCCAGATTTACATGAGTCTGACCTGACCTTTATTGAAGTTCGTCCAGGACGGACAAATAAAGCGGGTTGGTATCTGTATAAACAACCTTTGACTCCCCACCGTATTATCGGTCAGGCGCCGTTAGAACATAACGAGTATTTGAGTAAGCTGGTAGCATGGTCATTCTTTAATGGTTTGATTACAGAGTCGACTCGTTTGCATTCTGTGATTCGTGACGCTCACCTCGACATCGATAAGTTCTATCAGATGGTGAGTGACCTACGTAATACCTTCTCACTGCGTAAACGCCGACCGACAATGCAAGCGTTAGCTAGCCCATGTGAAATTAGTCAACTGGCGATGTTTATCAACTTTGAAAACGATCCAACAGCAGACTTGAGTGGCAAGTCTTTGAAGCTTGATCCTAAGACCACGGATATTTTTAGCTTTGGTCCTGAGCAGAAATGCCTAGTCGGCAGTGTTGATTTGGTTTACCGCAATTCGTGGCATGAAGTGCGTACTTTGCATTTTAAAGGTGAGACGGCCATGCTGGACGGGTTGAAAACCGTGCTAGGGAAAATGCATCAGGATGCGATCCCACCAGAGTCGGTTGATGTGTTCTGTTACAGCAAAAATCTACGTGGCGTCATGCGCAACAAGGTTTATCAGTTATTGGCAGAGTGTATTGATTTACGTCTCAAGCCAGTTGAGCAAGAAAAACGTCGTCGATTTAAGGCGTTACGCATAGGTCAGCAAACTTACGGTCTGTTCTATGAACGTCGTGGTGTTTCGGTTCAAATGTTGGAAAACTCGGTAGATTTCTATCGCAGTATTTCGACCAACAAGTTGAAAGGTTCACCACTTCTGATGCTAGATAAGGAACAGGACTATCAGTTGCCTGAGGTGGTTGATGGTTTTGCCAGCGAAGGTTTGATTCAGTTCTTTTTTGAAGATACTGACAAAGGCTTCAATATCTACGTGTTGGATGAATCCAATCGAGTGGAAGTCTATCACCAGTTTAAAGGTGAGAAAGATGAGATGATTGCGAGCGTGAACAGTTTTTATACCTCGGTGAAAGATGAAAATCCGCTCTCTTCGAAACTGATCAATTTCAATTTACCGCAGTACTACCAGATTGTTCGTCCAGAAGATGACGAACCTTATATTGTTCCTTATCGAAATGATGGCGCGAGTTACACTAGGCCAAACAAGATAGTGAATGCATAAACGAATACAAAAAAGAGCATCTAAGGATGCTCTTTTTTTATGTTGGGCAGGGATAACTTTTTAGACCCACTCGATCTCTTCGTCGCAGTGTTTTTCACACTCTTGCTTAACCATAGCAATAAGTTCTAGTCCAGTCTTTGAACACGTCCAATTGCCATCAACTAGAGCAAAGTGAAAACCCCCAGATTTAGATGCCAGCCAGATCTCTTTCATTGGTTCCTGACGGTTGATAATGATTTGACTGCGGTCTTCAAACTCCAAAGTCATTACGTTGCCAGAGGTCTCGTAATCGATGTCCGCACCTGAATCATCAATCATTTCCTCGATGATTTGCATTTGAACATCTACTAACTGATGAAATTCCGTATCGTTCATCTAATCTATCCTATTGCTTTTCTTGAGTGTGGTGCGATTATAGGGGGCATTGATAGAATAATCACGATACAACCAATGAAAAAATCGATCTTAGCTCTTTTTATCTTTTCGGTGCTTGGCTTAGCTGGCTGTGGTCAAACTGGACCGCTTTACATGCCTGAAGATGCTCAGCAGAACGAGCAATCTTCACAATAATTAGAAACAGAATATAAGGGAAAGTACTTTGGATTACTTCAACTATCAGGATGATGGCCAGCTATGGGCCGAAGATGTCGCACTAACCGAACTTGCACAACAGTACGGCACGCCACTTTATGTATACTCACGCGCAACGTTTGAGCGTCACTGGCACGCGTTTGATAAATCGGTAGGTGAGCACCCTCATTTGGTGTGTTATGCCGTCAAAGCAAACTCAAACCTTGGTGTCTTGAATGTGTTAGCTCGCTTGGGTTCTGGTTTTGATATTGTGTCTGGTGGTGAACTGGAACGAGTCATTGCTGCCGGTGGTGAAGCAAGCAAAGTTGTATTCTCTGGCGTTGGTAAAACCGAAGCCGAGATGAAACGTGCGCTGGAGCTGGGTATCAAGTGTTTCAACGTAGAGTCTGAGCCAGAGCTAGAGCGTCTCAACAAGGTTGCAGGAGAGCTTGGTCTTAAAGCGCCGATCTCGCTGCGCATTAACCCAGATGTCGATGCAAATACTCACCCTTATATTTCAACTGGCCTACGTGATAACAAGTTTGGTATTGCGTTTGATCGTGCACCTGCGGTTTATAAATTCGCTCAAAGTCTAGAGAACTTAGAGATTCGCGGTATTGACTGCCATATTGGATCTCAGCTAACCGATATTGAACCGTTTATCGATGCGACAGATCGCCTGCTCGCTCTTATTGATGATCTAAAAGCCCAAGGCATTAAGATCGAGCATCTTGATGTTGGTGGTGGTTTAGGGGTGGTATACCGCGATGAGCTGCCACCAGAGCCTTCTGACTATGCGAAGGCACTGCTAGGTCGTCTTGAAAATCATCAAGACTTGGAGCTTATCTTTGAACCTGGTCGTGCGATTGCAGCTAACGCAGGTCTGTTGCTGACTAAGGTTGAATTCCTTAAGCATACCGAACACAAGAATTTCGCCATTATTGATGCCGCAATGAATGATTTAATGCGTCCAGCGCTTTATCAAGCATGGCAAGATATCGTGCCTGTTTGCCCTCGTAAAGGTGAGCCAATGACTTACGACTTGGTGGGACCTATCTGCGAAACGGGTGATTTTCTCGGTAAAGACCGCTCGCTAGTTATTGAGGAAAATGATTTGCTAGCGGTACGTTCTGCTGGTGCTTATGGCTTCGTCATGTCTTCCAACTACAACACTCGTTCTCGTGCAGCAGAGGTCATGGTTGATGGCGATCAAGCTTACTTAGTGCGCCAAAGAGAAGAGCTATCCAGTTTGTGGGCACTTGAAAACGTACTTCCGGAGTAATTGAAGTCTTATGCATTTCCATTTTTCAAAAATGCACGGTTTGGGTAACGACTTCATGGTCGTTGATTGTATTACTCAAAATATTTTCTTTTCCCCTGATTTGATCCGTCGTATGGCGGATCGTCACACAGGCGTTGGTTTTGACCAACTGCTTGTCGTGGAAGCACCATACGATCCTGAAACCGACTTCCACTACCGAATTTTTAACGCTGACGGTAGTGAAGTTGAACAGTGTGGTAATGGTGCTCGATGCTTTGCTCGCTTTGTCCGAATGAAAGGATTAACGAACAAGTACAGCATTAGCGTCAGTACTAAAAAGGGTAAAATGGTACTGAACATAGAGGAAGATGATCAGGTTACGGTGAACATGGGAGTGCCGGAATTTGAACCAAGTAAGATTCCTTTCAAAGCGAAGCAGACTGAAAAAACGTACATCATGCGTACAGGGGAAAAAACCTTATTCTGTGGTGCAGTCAGTATGGGTAACCCTCATGTGGTGACTGTGGTTGATGACGTCGCTACGGCTGATGTCGACACATTAGGACCTCTTCTAGAGTCTCATGAGCGATTCCCTGAGCGCGTTAATGCTGGATTTATGCAAGTATTGCGACGAGATGAAATCAACCTACGAGTCTATGAGCGAGGGGCTGGTGAGACTCAAGCGTGTGGCAGTGGTGCTTGTGGGGCGGTAGCTGTTGGTATCGTCCAAGGTCTATTAGACGAAAGCGTTAAAGTGAACCTACCTGGTGGTTCGCTGCACATTAGCTGGCAAGGGCCAGGGAAACCGTTATACATGACAGGTCCTGCTACCCATGTGTTTGATGGTCAGCTAAGCTGCTAAGAATAAAATAATAACAAGGATTCAACGTGTCTCAAATTGAAGCGGATGCACTGACGGCTGAAGTGGTAGCCGAGTACCTAAGTGACAATCCAGACTTTTTTACTCATCGACGTGATTTAGTGGACCGACTGGCACTGCCGAGTCAGGAACAAGGTGCTGTTTCTCTTGTTCATGTGCAAATGAACCGTCAGCGTCAGCGAATCGAAGAGTTAGAAGAAGAGATCACCTCATTGATGTCTCTGGCTAAAAGTAATGACAGAACATTTCATGAGTTTATGGAGCTGCAAGAGCAGATCCTCAAATGTGACACCCTGTTTTCGGTAGTAAAAGCCATTGAAAATATGGCCAAATCACTAGGATTAGTGGCTTATGTGCGCTTACTTGATAGCGAATCGGGCTACTACTCATTGAATAAAGAAAACTATCAGCGTTTTGCGACCAATCATTTAAACGGTAAGAGTGCTTACTTAGGGCGTATGCGCAAAGTAGATCGCGAATTATTGCTAGGTGAAAACTCCCGAGCACCAGAAATGGGTTCGTATGTCGTGCTACCCTTGTATAAGAAAGCACTTCAAGGAGTACTCATGTTCTCAAGCGGTGATGGTGGTCATTTCCAACCTCATATGGACACCTTGTTCCTGCGCCACTTGGCGCTGGTGTTATCTCATTTGATTGAAAGCCTGCCTTGGCAATGTGAAGAGCATGAGCGAATCAGTAACTCCTCTTCCTAACGGACTAAGACAGCCTCTGGAACGCTTCTATGAATATTTAAGAAGCGAAAAGGGGCTGAGCTTGCATACCCAGCGCAATTACAAACAACAACTCGAAACCATGGCAAGTCACCTTGTTCATCTTGGTCTGAAAAATTGGCAACAAGTGGACGCTGGATGGGTGCGCCAAATTGCCAGTAAGGGAATGCGTGATGGGATGAAGGCCAGCAGTATTGCGACTCGTCTCTCTTCGTTACGTAGCTTTTTTGACTTTCTGATTTTGCGCGGCGAATTGGCTGCAAATCCAGCTAAAGGGGTTTCTGCGCCACGTAAAAAGCGTCCTTTGCCTAAAAACCTCGATGTTGATGAAGTAGGTCAATTGCTTGAGGTTAATGAAGATGATCCATTAGCGATTAGAGATCGTGCAATGATGGAGCTGATGTATGGTGCAGGGCTTCGTTTGGCTGAAATGGTCAATGTAAACCTTAAGGATGTGAGTCTTTCTTCAGGTGAACTGCGTGTTATCGGTAAAGGTGATAAAGAACGCAAAGTCCCTTTCTCTGGAATGGCGGCGGAATGGGTAACCAAATGGCTGAAAGTTCGCTCTAGCTTAGCGAAGAGTGATGAGCCCGCTCTGTTCGTCTCAAAGCTTGGAGTTAGGATATCGCACCGGAATGTTCAGAAACGTATGGCGGAGTGGGGCCACAAACAGTCTGTCGCTAGCCACATTAGTCCCCATAAGCTGCGACATTCATTTGCCACACATATGTTGGAGTCGAGTAATAATCTACGAGCGGTGCAGGAGCTGTTAGGGCATGAAAATATTTCAACCACTCAGATCTATACCCATTTAGATTTTCAACATTTGGCTGACGTTTACGATCAGGCACACCCAAGAGCGAAAAAGAAAGGGAGTTAATCGTGCAATTTTTCCGTCAATGGCAAGCAGTCAAAGCAATGACTTTCGACCTCGATGACACGCTTTATGATAATCGTCCGATCATTCGTCAGGTTGAACGCCAGATGGTTGAATGGTTGCACCACCAACACCCTATTTCTGCGACTCAGCCGTTAAGCTGGTGGTATGACTTAAAACGAACCTTGGCAAAGCAAGATAGCTGGTTACCTAACGATGTGACGCTATGGCGTTATAAACAGATTGAGCAGGGACTGATTTTGCTTGGTTATCAGGCGCAACAAGCACAGTCGGCTGCTGAAGAGGCGATTGCGCGTGTCTTAGAGCTTCGGAGCGATTTCACAGTACCGTTAGAATCTCACAAAGTATTGGCCGAGTTGGCTAATCAGATCCCTTTGGTAGCGATCACTAATGGTAATGTCGATGTGGAAAAAATTGGTTTAGCTGACTATTTCTCTTTGGTGCTGAAAGCTGGCCCAGATGGCTATGCAAAACCCCATCGAGATCTCTTCGATAAGGCGCAACAATTTTTGGCGATACCCGCTGAGGATATTTTGCACGTTGGTGACCACTTGGTCTCAGATGTCCTTGGCGCCAAGCGCAGTGGAATGAAGGCTTGTTGGTTCAATGACCAAAATATCGATTTGTATCAACATGATAAGGTGAAAGTCATCCCGGATGTTGAAGTAAACCGATTGTCTGACTTGTCACTATTGATAGAGAAGTAACTAACAACTCTCGAAATCAACTCTTTTCATATGGATGCACATGCATTACGGTATAGCCACTAGTAAACAAATGAAACACGTCTTAGGCTATTTGAATGCGCACTTATTCCACGCTGGTGACTGATAATCAGCAATTAATGGCGTTTCTCCAGGATATTCCTGCTAGGAATTCTGCATCATATCTTGTCCAGCTTTTTTCAACAGAGCCAGAAGATAGAGTATGTGCTTATGCGCGGCAGATTCATGAATTCCTTCCACATAGCCACATCATAGGGCATAGCACCCGCCATACGATTGTCGATGGGCAGATCACTCATCATGGAAGCTTAGTTGTTATCTCTTGCTTTGAGCATACTCGAATCACCTCTGCATGTGTTGAACTGACTGAGAATCCTATCCAAGAAGCACGCAATGTTTTTGGTGCTCTTGAACTGAATGAGCAGTCGAAACTCATCATCAGTTTTTCACAACACATCAAGAGTTTGGATTTTAATCTCTACCGAGCGCTAGGGGAGTTAACATCAGTGCCGATCAGTGGTGGTGTGGCTGCCAATGTTGATGTACGTGAAGAGTGGGTGTTGTATGGCACTCAAACTTATCAAAAGAGATCGGTATCGGTTGCTCTCCACAGTGAACGTTTACAAGTATGGCGCAACGCATTTTCTGAATGGACGCCTGTTGGTGGTCCATTAAGAGTCACCGATGCGGAAGGCGCTAAGCTCAAGTCTCTCGACTACCAGCCTGCTTATAGTTTATATCAAATGAGGCTCGCAGAAGGGCGCTCGTTAGCTTTAGAGCAGATGTTAAGCTTCCCTTTAGAAAGCAGTTCTGGGCAAATCAGTTGTCCTAGAGCCCTTTACCCTGACGGTAGTATTGAATTGGATCAATCGATCTCGATTGGTGATGAGGTACGCATCTGCTACAACCATCCCTCTTTAACGCTTGAACAGGTTCGCCATGATGTCATTCAACTAGCAAAACATAACCCAGAGTCTGTGTTTATCTATAACTGCGAGTCTCGACTGGAGTTTGTTGAGGGTGTCAGTGAAATCAGGCTTTTCGATCAGTTCGAAATTTGTTGTGGTTCATACTGCTTGGGGGAATTTTATCGTAGCGAACGTCAAGAGACGCTGCACCACAGCATGACTTATGTCGCGATGAGTGAAGATGAATCGCGTCCGGCTCTGACTGTTGCTGATAACGACGAATTTCCAGTCTCGCCACTTTTTCATCTCATTCGTCATTCAATTGATGAGCTCAACCAGATCCGTCAAGGTGTTGAACAAAAACTGGCAAAACAGACCGAGAGGTTGATTGAGAGTTACCGCCTCGATAAACATACTGGGTTGCAGAATCGGGTAGCCTTACAGGAAAGGCTAACTCGCGTTAAAAGCAATGAGCATATTATCACTTTTAAATTGTCGAACTTTCATCAGGTTAATGAAAAGTACGGTTATCAAGTCGCTGATGAGTTAATCCGAGATCTGACAGAGCACATAACCTCAAGCATTGCTCATCGTCATGGTAGTGATTTTGTTAAACACCTCTACTATATCGGACCTGCTGAGTGGGCGATTGTTTTTATATCCAATCGCACGAGTGAACAAATTCGAGTTGAATTCTCCTCTTTTGCTGAAGAGTTAGAACACATTAATTTTGACCCATTTGGGTTGCCAGAAATCGACTACTTGTCAGTATCGATTACCGCAGGCATCGCGAGTCGATTTGATTTCCCAGAAGTTGAGGGAGAAGAGCTACTGCTAAAATCGATCGATGCTAGACGAATGGGGAAAGCACGCAACACCCATATGTTTAATGCGAAAGATTGCGCGGTTTCTGTTGCTGAACATCAAGATAGGCTTGAGTTGATGGGCGTCGTTAGCCGAGCCATTCTTAATAAACGCATCATTACCTACAGTCAGCCAATATTTGCCGCTCATACAAGAGAACAAGTGTCACAAGAGTGTCTGGTTCGAATCGAAGATGAGGGCAGCATCATCTCTCCAGGGCGTTTTTTACCTATTATCGAAGGAACTCATTTATATACGCGTTTGAGTCGCCACATGCTGACCTCTACGGTGGCATATATGGCCAACAGACAAGAGTCTTTCTCCATAAACTTATCACCACAGGATATGCTGAGTGATAAAACGTTGTATCTACTTGAGCAGTCGGTCGCTGAGATGAATGATCCCTATCGATTAGGCATTGAAGTTTTAGAATCGGAACAGATTAAAGATTTTGGTCGCATGGCGGAAGTTTGCAGTCACTTCAAAAAATTGGGTGTGCGCTTGATGGTTGACGATTTTGGTTCCGGTTATTCCAATTTAGATGAGATCATTCGTCTTGAGCCAGACATTATTAAGTTAGATGGCAGCTTGATAAGAAATATCGACAAAGACGAAAAACAGCGCCGTATTACTGCCCAGTTAGTCAAACTGTGTCAGGTTCTCAATGCCAAAACGGTCGCGGAGTTTGTGCACAATAGTGAGATTTGTAGCATTGCGGAAAGCATCGGCGTTGATTACCTGCAAGGCTTCTATCTAGCAGAGCCTAAACGTCTGTTTTAGCGTTGAAAACGTGCCCACTTTTGTCGGCTTTAAACACCTGCATGTAGTGTTCAAAAAAACCTAATAGCTGTTCTGATGAGTTTGGCTCACCAACGGCATCAAGCAGCTCGCAACACACTTCTAATGTGCACAGATGGCCTTGTTGTTGATTACGTCGCAACTGATAGGTGGAGACTCGGGTTGGTTCAAGGTGTACTTGTGGCAACCCTTGCAACCAAGGGCTTTTACGCAGCATCTTTTTCGCCTCTTGCCATGTGCCATCGAGAATGATGAACAGGGGCGTGCTGTTTGTTGTTGCCTGTTCTTGCTGACGTTTAATCTCTGATATATCGATGCTCTTATCGCTTGGGAAGAGCAAATACGGGTCATACTCTTGGCTAGCCATCAATGCCATTAAGTTTGTGCAAGGCTCCGTGCGCTTCCATACATGAGCGCTACTGGTTGCCAAACTTTGGAGTAACCATTTACCGGTATTAGTCTCACGATCCAACTCGTTCTCGTGCATTAATAGTGCGATATGCAGAGGGGCTTGTGTCTTTGGCAACCATTCACACACACACTGATGTTGCAGCAGACAATGAGGGCAACGAGTGCCCTCAGAGGTTATTACGGTATTCAAAGAGTAATGCCTTGTTGATGAGGGGTTAGTCCATCAGAGAACAACTGGATTGGACTGATTTCATCGTAACCTGCCACTGGGGCGGTACTTGGGTTTAGCGGATACTTAACACCATCGTATTTTAGAACGTGCTGGTTAGGTATCGCGCCACCACCGCTAACAAATAGAACCAGATCTTGCCAGCCGCTTTGTTTGTTGACTCCAACGTTAATTGGCGTTCTGACCAAGGTGATTTTGCTATTGAAGCGCCAATCCTGTTGCTGATTGTCGAAAATCAGGAGCGTACAGCCACCAGAGCCACACCAGTCGAGTTGTGCCAATAGCTCTTTATGGCCATCGCCATTGAGGTCGTAGCTAAGCCAGCGGTAGCGAGTCCCGGTAGGATCTATACCGTTAGCGCTGAAATAATCTCGCAGTGCTTTGTCAACTTTGGGATTGAACTCAGCGGTTGCAGGGATAGCGAGTGGACTCGTCGCTCCATACGTTGTCGAGGCGCCCTGCTCGGACTTGAATAAGGTCAGTCCACCGTCAGCAATAGGGTAGACCATATTGCCCACTTTTTCTTTGTCAGCCGTTATCTGGTTCCCTTCTCGTGTAAAGATACGTTCAGAAAGCAGAGGTTGTTGCTGATGGTGAGTCATGACAACCTGAACCTGATTTGGGTTTAGTTGCTGCCAGTAGCCTCGTTCTACAGAGTCTGATTCGCCGTCATTATAGCTGTAAGTGGTTGTGGCCGTATGGTCAGAAGCGATATTTAAGCTGACACTAAAGTTGCTAGCTTGTGTGGATGTGGCTTGATAAAACCCCGTCCAGTTGTTAGTGGCATCTTTGTTCGATAGCGTTGCGCAGCCATTGTAGGTAGAGTCACCCAGCTGTAACGTTGCACTCCATCCGTACAGAGAGTCGCTCATACCATCGATACAACTGCGTTTATTGAGTTCTAGCGATCCGGCATCGAACTGATAGCGTCGGCGATCGGTTTCAATTCGACTCGACTTCAGTGCGAGTTGTTGTTTCTCTTCTCCCAGTTTTTGAAATGTGAGGAACTTGTCTGAAAAGGCAACAGACCAGAATGGTTCATTACCAAATGCAGAAGTAGGCTTAACTGGCTGGTCACAGCGTTTTGGATTTTCCGCACTAAGGATATTGATTGAATCAACAATGAAGCGCGCCGTGTAGTCGGCAACAAAACCATCTGCTTGACCGGTTGCAAGGTGACCGATCACTTCTGCGTACAGAGGGGCATATGGGCTTGGGACGAGTTTAAGAGCCTGTTGAAATCTGTCATTGGGTAGGTCGAGCCAATACTGCTGCTGACTACCGCAAGGTGTGATGGAGCGAACCTCATGACCAAGTATCACTTCACCGCGCATTACAAACGTTTGTGCTTGAATACTCGCAGGGTTATCTAAACTCGCTTTAGGCGTTGTTGGCGTTGAAGTTACTTGTTGAGAATCAAATGTCGAACATGCTGACAACGTAAGTAAAGTCATTACAGCCGCTGGGTTTCGAAGCGCCTTCATGCTATATCTTCCCTATTCAGAAATTGGCGGAGTCTATTATGGCATATTGGCTGTTCAAAACAGAACCGGACACCTTTTCTATTGACACTCTTCGAACACAAAAGGTTTCTTGCTGGGAAGGCGTAAGGAATTATCAAGCTCGGAATATGATGCGTGATCAGATTAAAATGGGGGACTTGGTTCTGATTTATCACTCATCATGCAAAAAGGTTGGCGTGGCAGGCATAGCTAAAGTCGTGAGGGAAGCTTATCCAGATCATTTCTCGTTTGATCCTGAAAGCGACTACTACGATCCAAAATCAACGGCAGATAGCCCACGCTGGGTGATGGTGGATATCGAGTTTGTTCGTAAGACAGAGCGCTTAATCCCACTTTCAGTCATGAAAGCCATGCCTGAGTTGGAAAATATGCCGTTAGTGAAAAAGGGTAATCGTTTATCAATTATGCCTGTTTCTGAGCAGGAGTGGAGTGCGATTCTCGATAAAGAGAAACTCCCTAGCCAAAGATAATTCTCGTGAAACAAATCAGGCTGCAATAAGCAGCCTGATGGTCGTGAATTGAGTCATTAAAACAGATGGTCTTGGAGGTAATGAGCGACCGCATCATCTGCATTGCTACCAATGACTTCGTTATTAGGCAGCGCTTCTTTCACCTTATGGTGTGCTGTTTCCATCACCAAGCCTTTACCAGCCATTTCAAGCATTTCAGCATCGTTCATACCGTCGCCAAAGGCAATGCAGTTTTCTAGGGTGAGGTTTAAGGACTTAGCAACCGCTTCTAGCGCATGACCTTTGGATACTTCAGCGGCCATAACCTCTAGGCACCAAGGTGTGGAAAACGCGATATTTAGCTGGTCGCCAAACGTTTCTCGCAGCTTTTTCTCAAAGATAACGAGATGGTCATGATCATGCTCTGGATGAGTGAAAAATATTTTTGCTATGCCTTTGCATGGCGCAGCTTGTGCTTCGAATCGCTTATAGCTAAAGCCGGATTCACTATGAAATTTTGCGAGCATCTCATCATCTCTATCCAGCAGCCAGTCTTCATTTTGGTACATGTGGATAAAGATATTGCGATCTTCTCTGATCACATCGATCACTGCTTGAACCAAATCAGCAGGAACATTCTTGCTGTACATTAGTTGGTCATTCTGGTCATGCACTCGGGCACCGTTAGAAGTGATCATGTAGGCTGGAATCCCGGCGATTTCTCGAATACCGGCTACGTCAACGTGGTGACGACCTGTAGCAAAGATAAAGGTGAAACCTTTTTCGTGCAGGGCTTTGAGTGTCTGTTTGGAAAACTCGCTTAGCTGGTGGTTTGGAGCAAGCAAAGTGCCATCGAGATCGGAGGCGACAATGTGAAAAGGAGTATCTTGGCGTGAGTTGGTCATATCACCCTCGTTGTGCAGCGTTGATTCGCCATTGGTTAGAGCGAATAGTGTACTCCAAGAGAAAGGGGAAAAAGAGGGTAAACTTCACCCTCAATCATTTCCTATTTTAGTGCTTTTCAAAGAAGTTCAGAGTGAGATCGAGGGCTTGATTACGGTATTCGTCTTTCTCAAACAATAGCTCGTGTTTGGCGCCGTCGATGACTTCAAATGCGCAATCTTGATGTGTTTTAGCCAGCTTACGCATAAATTGATCTTGTGCCTGATTAGAGACTATCTGATCGTCTCCTGCCTGCATCACGAGCAGTGGCGTCTTAATATGACGTGTCATTAAATAGCACTGTTTACAGGCGACTAAGCCTTGCCATACCCAACGTGTGCTTGCTCCACCTATTTTTAGTTCGGCGTGTTGTTCATAGAGGTTGCGGAACCAGTGGTAGCGAATCGAACTTTGGCTTAGTAGGTTGCCCGTAAAAGGTTTGGGATAGTAAGCCACTTGGCCGGGAGCAAAAGTTGGCTTGGGGTAAACCGCTGTCAGGAGTTGGCCAAGCAGAGTTGCAATGGGTTTTAGGTGCCACGGCAGATTCACGCCATACATTGGCGCACTAAGTGATGCCGCATCAAATAGAGAATCGCGTGTTTGGAGATAACGAGTAACGATGTTTCCCCCCATAGAGTGACCAAGTAAATAGCGCTTGTCATAGTGCTCTAAGCTAAAGTGCTCAAGTAAGACGTCTAGATCTTGAACGTAATCTTCAAACTCTCCGACATATCCCATCTGTTTATCTTCAATCAGACGATCAGATAGCCCTTGTCCTCTGTGATCATAGGAATAGATATCGTAACCCTGCTGAAATAGGTCGTAGAACAGTTCTTGATATTTCGTGGTGCACTCGATTCGTCCATTGACCACGACAATCGCTTTTGTGTGCTGAGGTGAACAGAACTTTATCCAGTATAATGAGGTCCGATCGAACGATTTTAGGTAGCCCTGCTGCCTAGATTGCCAAAAGTTGGCAATATCGCTACTGATTGCTTGCTCAAAATCTGACTCTTGAGTATAAGAAGGAGTTATGTTGGAGCTTGAATCATTCATTGACGCTAATGACCTGAATATGATTGATTTTTGCGGCAGAGTTAGATTATGTGTGGCTAGCTACGTTTAGTCGAGAGGAAATACTATGGATATGCATGTTTGGCTTGCTTATGTGGTTACGGCAATTGTTTTTAGCCTTGCGCCAGGTTCTGGTACTGTAAATTCCATAAGTAATGGACTGAGCTACGGCACACGCCATTCTCTTTCTGCTATCGCCGGTCTGCAAATTGGTCTTGCTATTCATATTGCTCTTGTTGGTGCAGGTATTGGTGCTTTGGTTGCACAGTCTGCTTTGGCATTTAGCGTAATTAAGTGGGTAGGAGCGGCGTATCTGATTTGGCTTGGTATCCAAAAATGGCGTGATCGCTCAAGCTTAGCGGCTAATGAGGCGACTCAATATATGTCACGTACCAACCTAATGCGCAAAGCGGTGCTGATTAACCTCACTAACCCTAAGTCTATTGTCTTTCTTGTGGCCCTGTTTCCACAGTTTATTGACCCAGCAAGAGACCAATTGACGCAATTGTTGGTGCTAGGTATTACGACCGTAACTATAGATTCAGTTGTTATGTTGGGCTACACCAGCTTGGCTTCGCAAATGGGTCGTTTTATTCGTTCTGATCGTATTATGTCTAAGATAAACAAAGTGTTTGGCTCTATGTTTATGGGGTGTGGTGCGCTGTTGGCAGCTGCAAAAGCATAACTGAGCTACTGACTGATATGCAAAAGCGAATACGTGATACGTATGTAGCACGTCAACCTATCTTAAATGCTAAGCGACAAACCTTGGGGTATGAGTTGTTGTTTCGTGATGGCGAAAGCAATGCATACCCAAGTCATATTGAGTCCAACCGCGCCACCTATCGGCTGATTGTCGAAAACTTCCTATCGATTGGGACCAATCCTCGTATTGCGGCTTCTCGCTGCTTCATTAATTTTCCACACGAAAGTCTGGTGCGATTACTTCCGCTTTCTTTGCCAAAAGAGCAGATTGTGGTTGAGATTCTTGAAACCTGTATTCCCAACGATGAACTGTTCCTAGCCGTCAAAGAGATCCATGCTAATGGTTATCTGATTGCGTTAGATGACTTTGTTTACAAGCCTGAGTGGGAGCGTTTTCTGCCATTGGTGCACATTGTTAAGATCGACATCATGGCAACGGGACTGGAAGAGTCTTGTGCGTTGATCAAAGAGCGATTGGCCATGGGCGTCAAACGGAAATTTTTAGCAGAACGAGTCGAGACAGAAGAAGAGTTTCTCGCGACTCGGTCTGCTGGTTTTTCGTTTTTTCAAGGCTACTTTTTTAGTAAGCCTGTTGTTATTCGACAGCGCTATCTTAGCCCTGAGCAGGTGATTGCGATGGACTTGTTCCGAGCTGTATGTCAGCCACAAGTGGACTTTGAGCAGATAGAGAGGATTGTCGCTCGAGATGTGGCTCTGTCGTATAAATTGTTGCGCTTTGTTAATACCATGTCGAATCGGATTGAAGTACCTATCTCGTCGTTTCGTCAGGCGCTGGTTTATCTGGGTCAAGACAAGCTGAAGATATTTGTGTCACTGGTCGTCGCTTCATTTGTTTCTGCCTATAAGCCAAAAGAGATTTACACTTTGTGCCTTCAGCGCGCTCAGTTCTTTCAATTAATGTCGGATGATAACCCGTTTGATCAACTGCGTGAGCAGGCTTTCATTATTGGTTTATTTTCAATGCTTGATGCGTTGTTGGATATGCCACTCGAAGAGTTGGTTAATCAACTGCCCTTATGTAAAGCCATCAAGGTCGCTTTGCTTGAAAGAAAGGGGCCATATGGCACCTTGTTGCAATTGGAAGAGTGCTATGAGAGTGCCGACTGGACAGGTATGGAGTCAGCATGTCAGCAACTCAACCTCTCGATTCATGAAGTGATGCCAAGAATCAATCAGGCCCAACGTTGGAGCCAAGACCTTATTAAGGTCGTTTAACCCCACTGCCCAATCATGAAACTTTTATGACAAATGCCGTTCAGGTGTTGATCAATTCATCTAATTAAATAAACATATTCGCATATCCATATATGAGTATGTTTTATGCTGCCCCACCAATTTTTCAAATTGCTTTCCGATGAGACCCGTGTTCGTTGCTTGATGTTAATCATGCGAGAAGAGTGTCTATGTGTTGGGGAGCTGACAGAAGCACTGCAAGAGAGCCAACCGAAAATATCACGTCATCTTGCTCAACTGCGCTCGAACGGAATATTGGTCGACGTTCGACAAGGTCAGTGGGTGTTTTACCGTTTGGCGAAAGATTTGCCAGGGTGGATGAACAAATTGATTGATGATTTGGTGGCTTCCAACTGCCTGAAAAAAGAATACCAGCAAGATATAGAGAGACTTCATGCAATCCAGTCTCGTCCAGTCTGCTGCCCATAGTTTTTGAAGATAAAGAGACAAAGTTATGACGATTAAAGTAGGTATCAATGGTTTTGGCCGTATTGGACGTTTAGCCCTGCGTGCTGCGTTTGATTGGCCCGAACTAGAGTTTGTTCTAATCAACGATGTTGCCGGTGATGCCGCCACACTGGCTCACCTTCTAGAGTTTGATTCAGTGCAAGGACGTTGGCATCACGAGGTTGCAGTTGAGGGCAATGCGATGGTGATTGATGGCAACACGGTGGCAACGACTCAGGAGCGAGATATTGATGCCGTTGATTGGTCTGGCTGTGATGTGGTTATTGAAGCGACGGGTGTCCATCGCAAAACCGCTTTCTTGAACAAATACCTAGAGCAAGGTGTGAAACGCGTGGTTGTTTCTGCACCGGTTAAAGAGCCTGGAATTGCGAATATCGTAGTGGGAGTCAATGATGAAATCTTCGACCCTGCGATCCACCGTATTGTTACCGCCGCTTCGTGTACTACCAACTGTATCGCGCCAGTAGTTAAAGTGATCCATGAGAAGTTGGGCATTGAGCAATCTTCATTTACGACCATCCATGATTTGACTAATACTCAAACAATTCTCGATGCACCCCACAAGGATCTACGTCGTGCCCGCGCATGCGGCATGAGCTTAATCCCAACCACGACTGGCAGTGCGACGGCGATCGTTGAGATTTTCCCTGAGTTGAAAGGCAAAATTAATGGTCATGCAGTCCGTGTTCCGTTGGCCAACGCATCACTAACGGACATCATTTTTGATGTCAAACGCGACACCACAGCGGAAGAGGTGAATGCCTTGCTAAAAGAAGCTTCTCAAGGGGAGCTGAAGGGGATTCTGGGCTTTGAAGAGCGACCTCTGGTGTCGATTGACTACAAAGGAGATCAACGCTCAACCATCGTTGATGCTCAGTCAACCATGGTTGTGGGTACCCGCATGGTGAAAATTTACGCTTGGTACGACAATGAGATGGGCTACGCGACGCGCACTGCGGAATTGGTTCGTAAAGTCGGTCTGGCGTAAGGAGAGAGACAATGACACACCCGTTTTGGCAGCTTGATTTAGACGCTGGTGCTCTGATTCTGACCCCATGCCCTGGAACAAAAGGCGTAGAGCTAGCCGAGTCACTGGCTCAACTGAAAGAGCAAGGTGTGCAGGCGATTGTGACTGCACTGGATAACGCAGAACTTGCAAGCAAAGATGTCTCCGCACTCGGTGAAATAACACAGCAAATGGGGATGCAGTGGTTCCAGATAGAGATTGAAGATGACTGCGCTCCGACTGGTGATTTTGCTAGCAAATGGCAGCAAGCGAGTCCTAAGTTACACCAGATTGTGGACAACGGAGGCAAAGTTGCCATGCATTGTATGGGAGGCTCTGGACGTACGGGACTATTTGCCGCACATCTCTTGTTAGAAAAAGGATGGCAACTGGAAGAGATTGTAAAAGCGGTACAGGCATTACGCCCTGGTGCTTTTACTAAGTCTGTTCAGGTCGATTACATCAAAGCTGTCGCTGAAAAATAGCGCCGAAAAGAGCTTTTGGTCTACTGGTGTCTAAAAGCTCTTATTGCTCTATTTTCGATAGCACTCTTTTGTGAGATTAGATTGCAAGTAAACAAGGTTAGGTTATCTATGTTCGCAAATCTGAGTAAAAACGTGCGCCAATATATGCTGGTGACGTTTAACTACTGGAACTTCACCATTACTGATGGTGCACTCAGAATGCTGGTCGTGCTCTATTTCCACAGTCTTGGCTACAGCACTCTAGAAATTGCGTCGCTATTTCTGTTTTACGAGTTTTTTGGGGTTGTTACTAACCTTATCGGAGGATGGCTGGGGGCGCGTCTTGGCTTAAATAAGACGATGAACATTGGTTTGGGCATGCAGATTTTCGCTTTAGCCATGCTTGCGGTACCGACCAGTTGGCTGACGATCCCCTGGGTGATGATGGCTCAAGCACTATCGGGTATCGCAAAAGATCTCAACAAAATGAGCGCCAAAAGTTCCATAAAAACGTTGGTGCCTGATGAACAGCAAGGTTCTCTCTATAAATGGATAGCGATTCTCACCGGTTCAAAAAACGCATTGAAAGGTGCTGGATTCTTTATCGGTGGATTGTTGCTGTCGTTAGTGGGTTTTAAATATGCAGTGCTGCTTATGGCTGGTGTACTGAGCTTGGTGTTTATCGGCAGTCTTGTTGGGTTAGAAAGTGATTTGGGTAAAGCGAAAACTAAGCCGAAGTTTAAGCAGATTTTTTCCAAGTCAGAGCCTATCAATATTCTTTCCGCGGCGCGTATGTTCCTGTTTGGTGCTCGAGATGTATGGTTTGTTATCGCGTTACCGATTTATCTTGGTAGTGTGTTTGGCTGGGATCATTTGTGGGTTGGCGGGTTCTTGGCTGCGTGGACCATCGCTTATGGGATCGTACAGGGGATAGCGCCAAAGATTACGGGCAAGGCCGAGGGCAAAGTTCCTGACGGGCATGCTGCTATGCTGTGGGCTGGTGGTTTGGCTGTCGTTACTGGTTGTATCGCCTACGCTGTTCAGATTGGTTGGCAACCTGAAGTGGTGATTGTCGGTGGCTTGCTGCTCTTTGGTGCCATCTTTGCGGTGAACTCATCATTGCACTCTTATTTGATTGTTAGCTACGCCAAAGGGGATGGAGTTTCCTTGGATGTTGGTTTTTACTATATGGCTAACGCCATGGGGCGTCTTATTGGAACGATCCTTTCTGGTTGGGTATTTCAGATGGCGGGTCTTTCGGCGTGTTTGTGGGTGTCATTTGCATTCCTAGCGTTAACAACGATGATTTCTTTGAAATTACCGAAAATCGAACAAGTTGCATCAGCTTAACATTATCAACTAATCATGACTGAAAGCTGACCAAGGTTGTACTTTGGTCAGCTTTTTTATTGCTATATTCAGTAAGTTAGATTGCAAAGGGTTAGGTATGAGAGAAAGAGTCCATTTTTTTGACTTGCTACGATGCGTAGCAGCGGTAGCGGTAATCGCAATTCATGTCCTTGCCCCTTATCGATACGAACTGGGTCTCATCCCATTTAACCAATGGGCGACGGCGGTTGGAGTCAATAGCGTAACGCGTTGGGCGGTGCCCGTTTTTATTCTTATCACAGGCGCTTTGATGCTGAGTGATAAGCGGTCATTTGACTTTAAGTACTATGTGAAACGTCGATTAGGCAAAGTGCTATTGCCTTTTATTGTCTGGTCATTGTTTTATGCATTTCTAGCAGGTTGGAGCCTGAACGGATTTGACAGTCAGCAAACTCAGTCTCTACTTGAAAACAGCCTGACACACGCTACTTATTACCATCTGGGATTTTTTTACTACTTTATCCCGCTCTATTTTGTAATTCCGTTTTTTCAGTTTGTCATTAGACAATATGGCGAGAGCTCACTCTATGCCTACGTCGCTATCTGGTTGGGTACTACGTTGCTCTACCTTACGGGGATCGATGGTGTGTGGAGCAACCAAATGTGGCTCTATAGCGGATATCTTCCTCTTGGATACTTGCTCTACCAACGCGTGCCACTAAGCAAAGAATACGTGATGATTTTCACTGTGCTTGGAGCCATTGCCCTATTTGTTACAGGCTTTATGGTCATCACCAATAGTGTAGCGGCCGAAGAATATACGGTAGGACGTTGGCTATCCTATAAAACGCTTAACGTTGTCATTGCGGCGAGCATGGTGTTTATGTTGTGCCGTTATTTTGGTGAAGGCTTATCATCCCAAGCCAATCGAGTGATTGGGTTCATTAGCAGTCATAGCTTGGGCATCTATATTTTGCATCCAATCGTTTTATGGCCGATGAAAGAGTTCGCTTGGCATCAGGGACATCCCGCTTGGGTTATCCCTGTATGGATAATCATTAGTGGTTGTGGCTCGCTTGCAATGAGCTGGCTACTGGCGAGATCGGCTTATACACGTTGGCTGTTGCCTTAACGCTTTAACGCAAAGTGGAGAAACTTGGCACCTTGATAAGTGAGCGTACCTTGATCGCCCGGATTTAAGGCATGGAAATAGTGGATACCAACCTGAAATTCACGTTTAGGACCAATTTTTCCTTTTTGAACATAGATCCAATATTCTTGGTCATCTTGGCCAGGCTTCGGATCATCAACAGTAATTGCCTGTTTATCGAGGATGGTCACTTCGACTGTTTGTTGTGGGGCATTTTCACCCTGAATGTGCTTACGGTAGAAATGGACAAATGCCCATCCACTTATAAGCGCAAAAAGGGCGATAGCAATAGAAAGAGTGAGAGGCATAGTTTTCGTCCTTTTTACTAAACGCAGTCATTTTAACGTGATTTCACTAGATAGTCTGGGCACGGCTCTTGCTGTAAAAACAAAACAGCAAGATGGAATGTTTTTTTCGAGTCATATCACATACCGCTACAGGGGAAGGGGGAGCAATTTAGTTGATTAGCTATTGATTCATTTACATAAATTAACTTGCAACTTGTAGAAAAAATGGGACAGTAGATAGAACAAGTAACAATTACCCCCTAAACTTAGTAGCGATGGAGGGAAACTATGTCTGATATTGAAAAAGTGGTCACTCGAACACGCAAGATCGAGAAGCTTCTTCGGACGCAATATCATGCAGACGGTAAGGGACTGCATCAGCTTATTACCAGTTGTGAAGAAAGACTTCCTCACGATGTAATAGGTAAGCTGAGATATATCGCAACGATACGCAATAAAATCGTGCATGAAGAAGATTACAAACTAGATAGTCGCAAAGAGTTTCTAGCCGCTTGTGATGAATGTGAAAAAGAGCTGACACCTAGGAGTAGCCGTTTCATCTGGAGAGCAGCTATAACCTTGATGACCTTAATCACTCTTGCGGCATTATTGTTCTATTATGCTCATTGGGACGTGTTGTCGAAGCATTTGTAGAGTAATTGCTAAAAACCACCTTTATTTTCTAAGTGTTAAACTTAGACATACAGAGTGTTTTTGAATCAAAGTGATGGTTTAAAACCCAATAAAAACAAAAAGGGACGCATTAGCGTCCCTTTTTGTTTTTAATAATTTCTTAGTACATCATCGGCAGTGTCATTAGGCCTACGACTACTGCGATCATTACAAGTCCTTGTTTTTGTGAAGAAGAAATCATAGCACTGCTCCTTTAAATTGATGTTTAACAATGTATGACTAACAATAGCAGTGTTTTGATGGTTAGATCAAGTGATTTGATCGCTAGTCCTTAAAAAAGATACTTTTCTATCGTTGTTTTCGATGAATTGCGAAGGTTAATTTGTTTTTTGATAGTTTTGTAACCGCTCAAAATGCCAGCTAATAGCTTTGTTTTTGTTTTGTAAGTTATTGATTTTTAATGTTTGGTGTTGTTTTTTCTCATTGGGTGAGATGACTTTTCCTATACTTTTGGTTGGTTCGTCATGTCATTGTTAGGGATGGTCAAAAGTTTGTTTTAAGTTTCTATCTGACTGTGTTTTGGCGCTCAGTCTAAAAATCATACTGGTCGATTTGGCTGGTTTATATGAGAAAACTTCATGTTTTGAATGAGTGTGATTTCTGTATTTTTAGTTAAGTTATTGATTTTTAATGATTTGACTTTGGGGTAAAAAATGTGCCACGTTTGGTTCTTATTTTTAACTGCGATTGGTCGATCTGAAGCGCGCTAGATAAAGATATAATGAAATTCTCATCCATTGAGAACATTATGAGCAAAAAGCAATAATGATGGTGATTCACACAAGTCGGCTTGCTTGACGGCGAGAAGTATTATCGAGATCCAAATTTTGCCCTTCTACGGTAGACATCTTGACGACTCTGCCTACACTAGCACCTCAAATTTTCTTGAGGTGTTCGAATGTGGAGCTGGCTATCTGTTGCTCTTTCGGGATATATCAGTATTTCTGCGAGTGAAAGTAATCACGTAAGACAAGCAGCGATGTTTAAAACAATGTCGTTGCTTATGTTGTTGGTCATGCTCTGGAGTCAAAATGCTCTAGTTGGCATCGATGCGTGGTGGGTATCACTTGGTTTGCTCGTTTCTATGGCGGCGGATTGGCTCTATCTTGTAAAGCGTCACCTAAAGTTGTGTTTTGTCGGCTTTATCAGCGCCCAGCTCTGCTATGGCGCCTCTTTTTGGGTGAAGTTGTCAGGTGATATCGTGTGGTGGTTACCTGCAATGTTATTAGGCGTTGCAATCGTGAGCTTCTTTCTTCTACTGCCCAAAATTGATCGACTCATTTTCCCTGTCGTTATGATGGGAATCGCACTGTTACAGCTCAATTGGGCTGCCGGTGAAGTGTGGTTGCTTAATGGCGGCATTGCCAATGGTTTAGGTTTCGTTGGAACAGTGACGTTAACATTATCGGCAGTGCTACTCGCAATCAGTGATTACCGTCCCTCAATGTATCGGGGACGTTACCTTGTCTCTGGTAGTTATCTCCTTGCTCACTCACTTATAACGGCTTCTCTGATTATTTAAAATCAAAGAAAATATTGATGAAGCCTGTATTCTTGATGGGTCTATTACCTTTAGTGAGGAAGTTTCATGACAACCGAAATTCATGCCCATAACGTTCTAAACTTATTGCGAGAGCAGCCTATGTCTAAATCAGACTTAGAGCAGGCGGTAAGTGAAGCATTTGGTGAGCAAGCTCGTTTTCGTACATGTAAGTGCAATGGATTTACGCTGGAAACCCTACTCGAGTTTTTTATCGAGCGCGAGAAAGTGATCGTACAAGATGGTATCTGGATGGTGAATGCAGAGAGAGTGTGCAGTCATTAATTATGACTCGATACCACCGTTAAGATAATTTCTGTCAATGTCTCCAAATCGTCTGGTGAGCTTGTTATACTTCGCCGAATTTTTAGTGCTTGATATATAACGTTTTGGAGACCTTTTATGGACATTCTTTCCGCCGCGACCATGCTGTTTCTAATCATGGACCCGCTTGGCAATCTTCCTATTGTCCTATCGATCCTAAAACATCTCGATCCCAAGCGCAGACGTAAAGTGCTTATTCGCGAGTTGATTTTTGCGCTTGCGATTCTGATGCTGTTCTTGTTTGCAGGTAAGACGATTCTTAACTTCTTGCACGTCCAGCCTGAAACGTTAAGCATTTCAGGTGGTATCATCCTATTTATTATTGCAATTAAGATGATATTTCCTAGTGCAGGTAGTATTACTGGCCTAGCCGCGGGTGAGGAACCCTTTATCGTGCCGATGGCTATACCGATGATTGCAGGGCCATCAGTTATTGCTGCTCTATTGCTGCTTTCAAGTCAGTACCCGAACAACTTACTTGAGCTTTCTGCTGCTGTGTTGCTCGCGTGGAGCGTGACCTTCTTTATTCTGATGTTCTACAGTTTCTTCCACCGTATATTGGGAGAACGTGGTCTAAAAGCGATAGAGCGTTTAATGGGCTTGCTACTGATCATGATCTCTACCCAGATGTTCTTAGATGGTGTGAAGAGTTATCTTGCTTAGCGTTGAAACGTAAAAATAAAAATGCCGCTCTATTTGGAGCGGCATTTTTTTGTTTCTGGAATGATTAGGTCATGTGCTTACGACGAATATCAAGTAGGGCGAAGATACCAAAGATCAGTATTGACCATTTTTCCCAGCTGCTCATTTTAATTTTGTCGCCAAATGCGCCAATGAAAATCGCCATTTGCAAACCATGCATAATGAACAGGAATGCTGTCATGATGTAGAGCGCGATGGCTGCTTTGCCAGGAAACGGCATAAAGAAGTTAACGATTAGAATAAACCAGACAAAGCCTATTGCGGCTTTGGCCAGAAGAATCAGTGCTTTCATCAAAATTTCCTTATTGATCTGCTTGTCTTTTGAATAGTCGATAGCTGACCTGACCAGCTGTTTTCTCACGGTGTAAGTGCCAGTGAGCAGGGATGGAGTCAAGGCTCAATTCTTTTTCAGTCTCGACATAAATCATAGCGTCATCCGCTAACCAGCCATTACTTTCAAGTAGGGCAACGGTTTCATCCAGTAAGCCTTTGCGAAATGGCGGATCAATAAACACGACATGATGAGGTGTGCCCGGCTGTTTAAGAAAGCTAATGGCATCTGTGTTATGAGCTGTCAGATTGCTAGCATTTAATGAAGCAATGTTTTTCTCAATTTGTTTAAACGCGTTAGGGTTTAACTCGATAAGTGTCACCATCTCTGCTTGGCGTGAAGCTGCTTCAAAACCGAGTCCACCAGAGCCGGCGAACAGATCGAGGCATTTAGCGCGGGGAACATCTTGAGCAATCCAGTTAAACAGTGTTTCTTTGACGCGATCTGTTGTTGGTCTTAGTCCTTCGGCATCATGAACAGGCAGTTTTCTTCCTCTCCATAAGCCGCTAATAATACGAACAAAGCCGGTTGAAGGCTTTTTTTGTGATGTGTTTTGCTGGCGACGTCTTACCATAGATTTTTTGACCGCTAATAAAGTGATACTATAGCCAGTCGCTCTGCTGTTGAGCGCTAACATACAGCCCAAATTTGTTGATGACAAAGTGTATACCAACACTCTGGCAGTGAAAACTTTTCACTTTGTTGTCATTTTTCTTTTTTCAGCGTGGATAATGCCCGCAGAAAAAAGTCTGAGTTAATTAAGACGATCTAGGATAGCCCCAGATGACGGAAAAAAAGAAGCGCGGATTACTCTCTTGGCTTGGCTTTGGTGATGAAGAACAAGCAAAACAACCCGCAGAAGAACAACAAACAACGACTGACGAACAACAAGATGAGCAGCAAGCCGTTGTTGACGAACCAATCGAAGACAAAAAGGCTGAACTAGCAGAAGCAGAAGCAGAAGCAGAAGCAGAAGCAGAAGCAATAGTTGAACCTGTTGAAGAGCTCGAAACGCCACAAGCGGTTGAACCTCGTGTCGTGGAACAGGAAAAACCGACGGAAAGTTTCTTTGCACGTTTGAAACGCAGCCTTGCACGAACCAAAGCCAATATTGGTGCTGGCTTCTTTGGTTTGTTCAAAGGTAAGCAGATTGATGATGATCTGTTTGAAGAGCTGGAAGAACAGCTTCTTATTGCCGATGTGGGTATGGATACCACATTAAAAATCATTGAAAACCTAACAGAAAAAGCATCACGTCAGGAACTAAAAGACGGTGAAGCACTCTATGGACTTCTAAAAGAAGAAATGGCAGAGATCTTGTCGAATGTCGAGAAACCGCTAGAAGTAGACAGTTCTAAAGCGCCTTACGTGATCTTAATGGTTGGCGTGAATGGTGTAGGTAAAACAACGACGATCGGTAAACTGGCTAAACAGTTCCAAGCTGAAGGGAAAAAAGTGATGCTTGCGGCAGGGGATACGTTCCGTGCTGCGGCAGTAGAACAACTTCAAGTTTGGGGTGAGCGAAACAATGTACCCGTAGTCGCACAGCACACTGGCGCAGATAGTGCCTCAGTGATCTACGACGCGATAGAGTCCGCTAAAGCGAAAGGTGTAGATGTGGTGATTGCTGATACAGCAGGTCGCTTACAGAATAAATCTAACTTGATGGAAGAGCTGCGTAAGATCGTCCGCGTAATGCAAAAGATTGATGGCTCAGCTCCTCATGAAATCATGTTGACCTTAGATGCAGGTACTGGTCAAAACGCGATTAGCCAGGCTAAGTTGTTTAGTGATGTTGCACCGCTTACAGGTATCACCTTGACTAAGTTGGATGGTACTGCAAAAGGTGGTGTGATCTTCGCACTCGCTGACCAGTTCCAGATTCCAATTCGTTACATTGGGGTAGGTGAAGGTATCGATGATCTACGTCCATTTGAAACTCAAGAGTTCATTGACGCTCTATTCAGTCGTGAAGACTAGAGTAAACACAAAGACCAATTGAAGAAACTCAGTTAAGAGGGATTTCGGGTGATAAAATTTCAGCAAGTGAGTAAGGCTTACCGTGGTGGTCGACAGGCTTTACAGAAGGTCGATTTTCATCTTCGTAGAGGTGAGATGGCCTTTCTTGGTGGTCATTCAGGTGCCGGTAAAAGTACTCTGCTTAAATTGATTTGTGCCATTGAGCGACCAACTGATGGAAAAATCAGTTTCAATGACCACGACATTACTCGAATCCCTAATAAAGACATCCCATTTTTGCGTCGCAACATTGGTATTGTGTTTCAGGATCATCGCTTGTTGATGGACCGAACTGTCTACGACAATGTTGCGTTGCCGATGCGAATTGAATCCATCTCTGAAAATGAGATCAAACGTCGTGTCTCGGCAGCCTTGGATAAGACAGGTCTGCTAGATAAAGCCAAGTGCTTACCGAGCCAACTGTCCGGTGGTGAACAACAGCGAGTCGGTATAGCACGTGCGGTGGTCAATCGTCCTACTCTGTTACTTGCAGATGAACCCACGGGTAATCTCGACCCTGAGTTATCTAATCGAGTATTGAAACTGTTTGAAGAGTTTAACCGTGCCGGAGTGACGATCCTACTGGCTACGCACGATATTGGGTTAGTAAATACTCGCCCACAATACCGTCATCTTGAATTAAACCAAGGTTTTCTCAGTGAGGTAGAAGACTATGGCCATTAATGCTCGTAATAAAAGCGCTAAAGCATCACGAACGAACAATCGCGTTAAGAAAGACAACTTTTTTGCTGTCCATTTCAAGCAAGCCAAAGCTTCGTTAGGTGAGTTTTGGTTAAGACCAATGGGCAACATCTTAACCTTGGCAGTTATCTCTATGGCATTGGCCATGCCATCGGCTCTTTACTTGCTGGGTAAGAATATCTCTGCGGCATCGAGCAATGTTACCAGCCCATCGCAAGTAAGTGCTTACATAAAAGAGAACACTCCTGAAGCTAGAATCATGGTGCTAAAAGACCAGATCGAAAGCATGGAGGATGTGGCTGAAGTGAACTACATCTCACCTCAGCAGGGATTAGATGATTTAAGTCAGTATTCAGGCTTTGAACATGCCTTGAGCTTGCTTGATGATTATGCACTACCCGGTGTGTTGGTCATCACGCCAAGTAAAGATGATAATCAAATGATAAAGCAACTTGTTCAGCGTATTAGTGATGAAGAGGGCATTACTGATGTTCGTTTGGATGAGGACTGGCTCGCTCGCTTAGATGCGATTAAGAACCTCGTTAGCGGGATTGTCATTACCCTATCTCTGCTGATGCTTGCCTCTGTATTCTTAATTGTCGGCAACACTCTACGTTTTAATGTGTTAGCGAATAAAGAAGAGATCCAGACAATGAAGCTGATCGGTGCAACGAACAGCTACATTTTACGCCCTTATCTCTACTCTGGCATGTGGTTTGGTTTACTCGGAGCGGTTAGCGCGTGGATTTTGACTGCGATAATCACAGTTTTGCTTAATAGCAGTGTGGAGAAATTGGCCCTTCTGTATGATAGTCACTTCAGATTAGTTGGCCTTAGCTGGGATGAGTCGCTACTGCTAGTGATGCTTGGAACCTTCTTAGGTTGCCTAGCCGCTAAGGTCTCTGCGCAGCGCCACTTAAAAGAGATCGAGCCAGTTTAATTTGAACCGATTGACTTTGTGGTGGTCATACTATTGAAAAAGTAGACGCTACCGTGTACTTTTTCCCTTGTATAGACATTTTGTTTATGCATAATTACTTTCGCAGCTTGAAACCTGTTCATTTTAGGTTCAAGATTGATGGGTTAAAAAATACTCCAGATCAGAGATTGATGAGGAAATGAATGACTAACCAAGCATATCCAATGGCAGTAGTTACGCAAGATAGCTTAGATAGCTACATCCGTTCAGTAAACAGCTACCCAATGCTGACGGCTGATGAGGAACGTGAACTGGCTGAGAGACTGCATTACGACGGTGAAATTGAGGCCGCAAAAGGTTTGATCCTTTCGCACCTTCGCTTTGTCGTGCACGTCGCTCGTGGTTATTCTGGTTATGGCCTACCAATGGCTGACCTTGTTCAAGAAGGCAATATCGGTTTGATGAAAGCGGTTAAACGTTTTAACCCTGAAGTCGGCGTTCGCCTTGTCTCCTTTGCCGTTCATTGGATTAAAGCTGAAATCCATGAATACGTTCTGCGTAACTGGCGAATTGTTAAAATCGCTACAACTAAAGCTCAGCGTAAACTGTTCTTCAATCTACGTAAGTCTAAAAAGCGTTTAGGTTGGTTTAATAACGGTGAAGTAGAGACTGTAGCAAGAGAACTCGGTGTCGAGCCTTCAGAAGTTCGTGAAATGGAATCTCGTCTAGCTGCGCAAGATGCGGCATTTGAGATGCCAATGGATGAAGATGACTCAAGTAACTCATACACAGCTCCAATGGTGTATCTCGAAGATAAAGCGTCTGACGTTGCAGACAACATTGAAGCGGCTAACTGGGAAGCGCATACCAACAATCGCTTGAGCTTAGCACTTAAATCTCTAGATGAACGTAGTCAGCACATTGTTCGTTCACGTTGGCTTGATGATAATAAGTCTACTCTGCAAGAACTCGCGGAAACTTACAGCGTATCTGCAGAGCGTATTCGCCAGCTAGAGAAGAATGCGATGAAAAAACTGAAAGCGGCAGTTGGCGAATTTTAATTACTCGCACGACAGCTAATAAATTGGTAAAGCCGAGGTCTTAGGATCTCGGCTTTTTTATTTGTGATCGCTTTCTAAAATTATGCATTGCCAAGATGATCGTTATGGTTTGAGTAGCCTGTGGGTAAGTCTGTGGTAAATTTCTTTGCTATCTGTCAGAAAGCAGGGTGAATCAAGTCATTTGAGCATGATTTGCGGTGGGGATAATTTTTTCTTTACTCACAATCAAATAAGGATCATCACTACATATTGTGGATCCATCTTCAATGAAACACTTTATCAACGCAATCCACAGATTTATCCACAACTGGTGAATTTATGATCACGGGTGGATAACCTTACTTCTCCCGTGTACTTGTTGAGCACTGGATAGGTTACAATGACGCTTGATAATAATGATGAAAAGAGAAAGTTTATGGACCAGTACAAACATATCGATGTCAATAGCGCACAAAGCCTTATGGAACAAGGTGAAGCTCGTATGGTCGATATTCGTGACCCGCAATCTTTTGCCGTCGCACATGCTCAAGATGCCTTCCATTTAACCAACGACACTATGGTGGCGTTTATGGATAGCGTGGAATTTGAGCAGCCAGTTTTGGTGATGTGTTACCACGGCATCAGTAGCCAAGGTGCGGCGCAGTATTTAGTTAACCAAGGCTTTGAGCAGGTGTATAGTGTGGATGGTGGCTTCGAAGCCTGGCAGCGAGCTCAACTGCCCACTGAATCAAATTTAGGATAGCGATATGCATAAACTCATCTCTCTCAACCATCCGAGAATGGCACAGGCATTTATTGATTACATGGCGTCTCGCCAAATTGATATCAAAATGATGCCAGAGGGGGAGGGGCAGTTCGCATTATGGCTAACCGATAGCCAGCATCAAGTCGAAGCGGAAGCTGAACTCCAGCAATTTCTAGATAATCCTAACGCGAGTAAGTACCAAGCGGCTTCTTGGGATATGGCTGAGACTCGTCAAAACCACTTTAAGTACCAATCACCAAGTATGTTGGCGATGGTCAAAGCCAAAGCAGGTCCGCTAACGCTCTTGGTTATGGCGTCATGTATAGCGATTTTTGTTCTACAACAGTTTGGAGCCGGTAATGCCGTTTTTGCAGCGCTTCATTTCCCGGCATTTTCAGGTCAAGAGTGGCAAATCTGGCGGTGGTTTAGCCATGCGCTGCTCCATTTCTCTGTCATGCATATTGCGTTTAATTTGCTGTGGTGGTGGCAGCTCGGTGGCGATATTGAACAAAAGCTGGGCTCTGGCAAGGTTCTGCAACTGTTTTTGCTATCCGCGGCACTATCAGGCATTGGCCAATTCTGGGTTGAAGGTGCGAATTTCGGTGGTTTATCTGGCGTAGTGTATGCGTTGGTGGGATATCTATGGGTAGTGGGTTATAAAGCCCCGCAATTGGGTCTGGGGATGCCAAAGCCCGTCATCGGATTTATGCTTGTTTGGTTAGTTCTCGGGTTTGTTCAGCCTTTTATGGCGATAGCCAATACGGCTCATCTTGTAGGTCTACTATCTGGTGTGCTGATGGGAGCGGTGGATGCTGGGCGGGCTAATTCTCGCAGATAAAGAAAACGGCGTATGCACGCCGTCCATCCTTAGACGACTTACTGATAGAGATATTTTGTGAAGAGCAGATCGGCGATGATTGTTTTGCCTGTTTCTGGCAGTAGAGTCGCGTTGAGTTGTTCGACCAAGGTTTTACGTAAATCTTCACGTCCTGCTAATGACGTGATGGTCTCTTCAGACTGCTTCCCTAATAGCTCAATTACAGCATCGCGAATTAAGGGTTGATGTAATTCAATCACTGCAAGATCCGCTTGACTGGCAACCATGATGTCGATTCGAACCTGTATATAACCCAACTTTTTACCTTTAGTGAAAAAATTGGTGGTTAAATCAGGTTCAAGGGTGAAATAAGCCAGTTTGGGGACGCCTTCTTCTTCCGCTATCGCAGGGAGACTGATCAACAGACTCCAAGCGACAAAAATTTGGGCTAGGTAACGTTTAATCATATTTATAACTTTTCTTTCTTCCAATCACGATACTCGAATCGCCAGAGTCTTGTTACAATAGAGCATCTATTTGTAATGAAAATGCGTTAAGCACTCGTTGTGGTGGTTAACATCAGAGATCGAAGCTTTATTGTACGCTGATAAGGCTACTTATTGAATACTAGTATGAATCAATCGACTGCGCTTTATTTATCTGCGTTACGCCAAGTTGAATGGCAGGATCCAGAGTATTTTAGCTTCCCTACACAAAGTGCAAAAAAGTGGTTGCTAGAACAGGGCTCATTGTCACGTTTATTAGAGTCTTATTGCCAATCTTTAACTGTCGACTTACTGCACAACAAGATTGTCAAAGCAGAAAAACTGAACTCACAAGAAATTACGCTTCTCGCTCAAGAAGAGTGCTTGTTGCGCAAGGTTGTTCTCAAAGGCGATGGCTGCGCTTGGGTTATTGGGAGAACGTTAATCCCTTATTCATCAATGTTGGAGCAAGAGTATGACTTGGCTCAGCAAGGAGAAATCCCCCTTGGACTTACGGTATTTAGTGCCAGCAATGTCAAACGGGACGCCTTGCAGGTTGGGGTTGTCGAAGTTGATGAACAACTCTTACTCGCTCGACGCTCACGGTTGTGGATGAATCACAAACCATTGTTAGTTGCAGAACTATTTTTGCCTACAGCGCCTATCTACTCAGGGGAGAGTGTTTGAATGACGGCGGATAAAGCGGTGGCTTATTGGCAACTTATGCGTATGGATAAGCCGATTGGAACCTTGTTGCTATTGTGGCCAACACTTTGGGCGTTGATTATTTCTGCTCAAGGGATGCCAAGTCTAAAGGTTCTACTGGTTTTTGTATTGGGCGTTATTTTTATGCGTGCGGCGGGTTGTGTGATTAATGACTTTGCTGATCGCAAGGTTGACGGCCATGTTAAGCGCACCAAACAGAGACCTTTGCCTTCTGGTCGAGTGACATCAAAGGAAGCTTTGGCTCTCTTTGCTCTCTTGGCCGTCAGTTCATTTGCTTTAGTGTTGAGTATGAATGCGCTGACTATTCAGCTCTCTTTCGTCGGTATTGTTCTTGCCTTCATCTATCCCTTCATGAAGCGTTTTACTCACTTGCCACAGCTCTTTCTTGGACTAGCGTTTAGTTGGTCGATTCCGATGGCATGGGCCGCACAAGCGAATGAAGTACCAGTGATGGTTTGGTTTATATTCGCTATTAATGCACTGTGGACGATTGCTTACGATACTCAGTATGCGATGGTTGATAGAGATGATGACCTTAAGATTGGTATCAAGTCGACGGCAATCCTGTTTGGACGATTTGATAAGATGGTGATCGGTTTCCTTCAGCTCGTCACCTTGGTGATGCTGATGTTTGTTGGCACTTGGTATCAACTTGGATCTAGCTACTACTGGAGTCTGCTGGTGGTCGGGGCTCTGTTTGTGTTCCAGCAGCATCTTATTCGCCACCGTGATCGTGACCTTTGCTTCAGAGCCTTCTTAAATAACAACTATGTCGGAATGGTCATCACCATAGGGCTATTTATCGCATTTTGGTAAAAGAAAGGGCATCCACTGGATGCCCTTTTTATTGTCACTTTATTTGTTTTCTGCGGTTTGGCAGATGCTTTCTCTGATGGTCAAACGTACTTCAGGATAAAGCATAGAGTAGAGAAGGCTCGCAAGAGCTTGGCTTTTCTCTATGTCACAGTTGCCATCCACATCAAGATACGCTTGTTGTTTTAGGGTTGTGAACAGTGCCGAGAACACACCTTTATCGAAAAATTCTGGTGCGTTGATTCCGTGCAGGCGACCTAGGCGTTGAGCAATGTCCTGACTCTTCTGCTCAAGATCTGATTTACCTAAATCAGGGCTAGCAACTAATAAATTTAGAGCGATTGCGTAGCGTTGCAGTGTTTCAGTAATCGTGCGTCCAAGCAGCACAAGCACTTGGGTATTCGCTTGATTGATCGCGACGTTTTGTTCGCTATCGATCGTAACGAGTCCCTGATGTGCAAGTTCTTCAATGTAGGATTCCGTTAGCTCATCCAATTTTTCCTGTTCAATGCTCAGGAAAAGCTCCTGCTTGAGGAATGGATAAACCAAGGCGACATTCTGCTTGATCTGCTTAAGCGAAAGTTTTTGATGGCGAACCAACATCTGAGCGATAAGCGATGGCAGAGCGAGCAAATGAATTATGTTATTTCGATAGTAAGTCATCAAGATCGATTGATTACGATCCAGTGACACAATCTCACCCATGCTGTCTGACTCGATAATAAACTTATCGAGTGACTCGGCATGCTTGACCAATGCTTCTGCACTATCTTCCGGCACTGTATAGGTTGTCGAGTATGGAACGTTTTTTAAGATCGACAAGTAGCAGTCAATTTGGCTAACTAGATTGTCACGAGAGAGTGCTCGCTGACGAGAAGCCAATAATGCTGTCGCACACAGAGTTAGGGCATTGGTTGCCGCCGCGTCGTTGATATGTGTCATCATCTTAGTCGCGAGATCATTCACCACAGGGTTTAGCCACTGAGGTTTACTGCTGCCCATGGCATCGATATCTTTGGTCCACTCAGGGGCTTTTTCATTCAAGTACTGATTAAGCGGAATTGGCTCACCAAAGTTGACATAGCCTTGGCCAAAGTTGCGTAGTTTACGGATTGTGCGTAACACTAGGCCAGCGTTCTCTTTTTCTTTGCGCTTTCCGCGTAACTCTTTAGCGTAAGTGCCCACTTCCATTACATGCTCATAACCAATATAGACTGGCACCAGCGTTACTGGTCGGTTCAGGCCACGTAGCATTGCTTGGATAGTCATCGCCAGCATGCCAGTTTTTGCTTGTAGCAAACGACCTGTGCGTGAACGACCGCCTTCACTGAAATATTCTACGGAGTAACCTTTGGCGAAAAGTTCTGCCAAGTACTCGCGGAAGATGGTGGAATATAGCTTATTACCCTTAAAGCTACGGCGAATAAAGAAAGCGCCACCGCGACGGAAGATAGGCCCTGCTGGGAAGAAGTTTAGGTTAATGCCTGCTGCGATATGCGGCGGCACCATGCCTTCACGGTACAGTACGTAGGACAGCAGTAAATAGTCCATATGGCTTCGGTGACAAGGAACATAAACAATTTCATGTCCGTCTTGAGCCAGTTTTCGCACCGTAGCGGCGTTGGTAATGTTTAAACCTTGGTAGATACGGTTCCAAAGCCAGCCAAGCAGGCGCTCGCCATTCTTAATTAGTGAGTATGAGAAGTCTGCGGCGATCTCATCCATAATGGCGTGCGCTTCTTTACGCGCTTTCTCAATAGAGATGTTCTTTGATTTGGCTTCGTCTTCGATGGCCTTCTCAATGGCTTTAGATTTCATCAGACGATCAAATAATGCCTGACGACTTGGCAGATTAGGGCCTGATGCAGCGAGCTTTTGACGCGAAAAGTGAATACGCGCTACGCGGGCAAGTTTGTGTGCGATTGAAGCATCCGTACCGTGCGAGTCCGCCATGTAGCGAAGCGAAACTACCGGGCTAATACGTACCAAGCAATCACGACCTGCGAACAAAACCGCTTTCGCTTTTTGTGGCCCATTGAGTGACTGGAGATAAGGCTTTTGTTGTGACTCTTTACCCGGTTTACGGCCCCAAAGAACAGTGGTCGGAATGACTTGAACATCGAGCTCTGAATCAAACTTATGCAGTTCCAGCAGATCGGAGAATAGAGTGATCGATTCGTTTGGTACATCTTGATCGTTGCCCATGACGGTTTGTCGGGCTGAGGTAAACACATAGCGGTTAAACTGTTTACCATTAATTTCTACAGGCTCAAGGGGATCAGGTAGACCCAGCGCAATGACTTGTTTTTGCAGTGCAAGCAAGTCGACACCTGAGCGATACGGCAAAGCGTAAATAATCGGCTTGTTAATATCGATGCTATGATCTTCAATAGGGTTTGAAGGAATTGTTGTCCCTTTAACCAGCACTGACATAGGCAGCTTTAGCAAGGAACGCGATAACATTCGTCCAGAAGACATAAGGTTCTTAGCCTCAAAAATAGATGATTTGCATAAGCACATTTCCAGTTCTGTAACTATAGAAGTGGGGATGTGCCCAAGCGTGTATTTTTATAGGCGGCAAGGATAACAGAAACTGGTCGAACCTTTTACTTATTATTGATTATGAAAACATCAATTTTTGCGCCCATAGCTCGATTAAATAAATAGCAAAGAGAGAGAAGCTTGCAACCTAAAACCACTCATGGATTAAAACGACTCAAAAACGCGACACGCTATTCCTGTCAGGGGCTCAAGGCGGCGTTTAAAAATGAACCTGCATTTCGTGAAGAAATATTACTGGCAGCCTTGATGATTCCAGTCGCTATTTTGTTAGGAGAGAACCAGTGGCAAAGGATTCTGCTGATTGCAACTGTCGTGCTGGTTTTGATCGCAGAACTGTTTAACAGTGCCATTGAGGCCGTCGTAGATAGAATCGGAACAGAGCAACATGAAATGGCGGGCTTAGCAAAAGATTTAGGCTCAGCAGCAGTAATGGTGACCATGTTGTTAACGGGTTATGTATGGTTAGACATTCTGTTCTTTTAAGCAGAACGGGGTGACCATGCTAACTTACTAAAAAACAATCAATTGGCTTTTCATTTCGCCAAATACTGGATATACTCACAGTTAACTGTATAAAAAGACAGGTGACTTATGAAGCCGTTAACGCCCCGCCAACAACAAGTTTTTGACCTCATCAAGAGTAAAATTGATGACACTGGTATGCCACCGACGCGCGCCGAAATTGCACGCGAACTTGGTTTCCGTTCAGCAAATGCTGCTGAAGAACATTTAAAAGCCCTTGCGCGTAAGCAAGCGATTGAGATTATTCCAGGGGCTTCTCGCGGTATCCGTATCTTGTTAGAAGACGTGGCTAATGATGATCAGGGTCTACCACTGATTGGTCAGGTGGCTGCAGGGGAACCTATCCTTGCTCAAGAGCATGTAGAGACGCACTACCAAGTTGATCCTAGTATGTTTAAGCCGCAAGCCGATTTCTTGCTTCGTGTTAATGGCGAGAGTATGAAAGATATCGGTATTATGGATGGCGATTTACTTGCTGTTCATAAGACTCAAGATGTGCGTGATGGGCAAGTTGTTGTGGCTCGAGTGGACGATGACGTGACAGTAAAGCGTTTAGAACGCAAAGGCTCTACGGTTCTGCTTCACGCAGAGAACGAAGAGTTTGAGCCGATCAAAGTGGATTTAACTTGTCAGCAATTGACCATCGAAGGTTTGGCTGTCGGCATTATCCGCAATACAGATTGGATGTAATGACTCTTCTTGAGAGTTATTCTCACTTGTTGATTTTGTAATTGATATTCATTATCATCTAAATTCTGGCTACGGAAGGAAGATGATAATGGCCGTCAATCACGCATCAACGAAACATCGCTATCAGATCCCGACAAATTTACTGCAACCATTATGGCTTCGTAGCCGAGAAAGCTTGGTTGACAATGGATTGGTCTATGACCCTATCGCTGCGCGTGCGTGCCAGCGTTGTCATCTTGCCCCCGACTGTTTTTCTGGTGATATTGACCAAAAACAGCTGCTTCATGTCACGCTAACTCAATTGTGTGATCAGCAAGTCTCTGATTTTATAAGACGTAATCCAGATGGTTGGATTGTGAATGTGGGTGCCGGTCTCGATACTCGTTTTTACCGCGTCGATAATGGCCGATGCCACTGGCTAGAACTCGATGTGACTGAAAATCTACTTTGGCGCCAGAAACTGTTTCATGCGAGTGAACGTTACCACCACATTTGCGGTAGCGTCGATGAGCTGAGTTGGCTGGAACAGTTACCTATTCCTGAAAAAACACCAGTCCTGATTGTGTGTGAACATGCCTTGCTTGATTGTAATGCGCAGCAAATCGCGAAGTTTGTTCAAGCTCTAGGTTGTCACTTTGACTCTGCCCGCGCCTGTATGGTTCTTGCGGGAGATCTCACTCAGTCCAAACTAGGTCAAAAGCTAGGGGCTGTTCACTATGCTCATGGGTATAGTGATCCTGGCGAGGCATTACTTGGCTACTTGCCATGGGCTCGCTGGGCAAAAACCTATTCACCACTCGAAAGAGACTGCGGACGCTGGAAACTGTGGCACCGCTGGATCACCAAGCTCAGTTTTATAAAGCAGAGATTAACACCAGTAGTGGTTCAGCTTCGCTGGTGATCTCGCTACACTTGTCACTCTGATGTTTATAGAGTGATAACGTGCAAATACTCCAGATCCTATCCAATCGCGCCATCCATAAACAAGTATTGCTGCTTGCTATTCCTATGGTGCTTTCCAATATCACCGTCCCTTTATTGGGATTGGTGGATGCTGCTGTCATCGGCCACTTAGAACATGCTTGGTATTTGGGAGGTGTTGCGTTAGGCAGCACGATGATCAGTGTGACTTTCTGGCTACTCGGTTTTCTGAGAATGTCGACGACGGGGCTCACTGCTCAAGCCTATGGAGCGAAAAGCGCTCACCAATTGGGCTTGGTTTTCAGTCAAGGTATGAGTATGGCCTTGATGTTTGCTTCGCTATTTCTCTTATTTCATCAATTTGTCGCTGAGTGGATATTTAGTTTTAGTGATGCCAGCGAGCAGGTTAAGCAATATGGTGCTCAGTACTTTGCTGTGCGCGCCTGGAGTGCCCCAGCTGCGCTGGTCAACTTTGTGATATTAGGCTGGCTGCTAGGAACCCAAAATGCCAAAGCACCTATGTGGATGGTGATCATTGCTAATGTGGTGAATATCGTGCTCGACGTGCTGTTTGTGATCGGTTTGGGCTGGAAAGTTGAGGGTGCGGCGCTGGCCTCCGTCATTGCCGATTACACAGGGATGAGTTTTGGTCTCTATTGTGTGTGGCGTAAGTGGCGATCTGAACGTTTACCGCCTGTGTGGGTACTGCTCAAAGACACCACTCAAGGTTTAGCGCGTTTTGTTAAACTCAATCGCGATATCTTCCTTCGCTCACTATGCCTGCAAGCTGCATTTACTTTTATGACCTTTCAAGGGGCAAGCTTTGGTGATGAAATTGTCGCGGCTAATGCGGTTTTGATGAGTTTCCTAATGATAATTTCGTATGGTATGGATGGTTTCGCTTATGCGATGGAGGCGATGGTCGGCAAAGCGATTGGTGCAAAAGACAAACAGCAGTTGAGCCATTCTTTACTCGGAACCTTCTTTTGGAGCTTTGTGATCTGCTTTTTGCTGACAGTCGTGTTTGCTGTCGCTGGATCGAGCTTGATCGGAATGATCACAGACATCCCTCAGGTACAGACTATTGCTCTTGAATACTTACCTTGGTTAATCGCGATGCCAATGGTTTCTATGTGGTGTTTCTTACTCGATGGCGTTTTTATCGGTGCAACCAAAGGGGCAGAGATGAGAAATAGCATGTTTGTTTCGACCTGTACTTTCTTTGTGGTGTTCTATCTGCTGGCTTACCTAGAGAATCATGCACTATGGTTGGCTATGTTGAGTTTCATGGCCGTAAGGGGAATTTCGCTTGCATTGATATTAATTAATCAGTGGCGACAAAACAGATTCCTCGCTTAATGATTGCTTGCCGGGCTTAGTGCTCGGCTTTTTGTATTGACGCACCATTATTACTTATATGTAAAAATCATTTTCAAAATGACTGGATTATCATTGTCGTTGAAATGCCTAAAATAACTTCCAACAAAACGACGCAGCATTGAGACGCAAGCTCAACTACGCTTATTGCGTCATAACAAATCCCTACCTTGAAGGAAAACCCAATGGCACTTGAACTGAAACCTGGTCAAACTCATATCAAATCGAAAGCGATGGTTGCATGGGCAGCTGGCGCACCACTAAAAATGGAAGAAGTTGATGTTCAACTTCCAAAAGCGGGTGAAGTACTTGTTCGTATTGTGGCGACGGGTGTATGTCACACAGACGCTTTTACTTTGTCTGGTGACGATCCAGAAGGCATCTTCCCTTCAATCCTCGGCCACGAAGGTGGTGGTATTGTTGAGATGGTGGGCGAGGGTGTAACCAGCGTTGAAGTGGGTGATCATGTTATTCCACTATACACAGCGGAATGTGGTGAATGTAAGTTCTGTAAATCAGGTAAAACTAACCTATGTCAGGCTGTTCGTGAAACTCAAGGAAAGGGTTTGATGCCTGACGGTACAAGTCGTTTCTCAATTAATGGTGAAACAATTTTCCACTACATGGGTTGCTCTACTTTTTCTGAGTACACCGTACTGCCAGAAATTTCACTGGCTAAAGTTAACAAAGAAGCACCACTTGAAGAGGTGTGTCTACTGGGTTGTGGCGTCACAACGGGTATGGGTGCCGTCTTAAACACCGCTAAGGTTGAGCAGGGCGATACTGTGGCTATCTTTGGGCTTGGTGGTATTGGTTTATCGGCGGTCATTGGTGCTCGTATGGCTGGTGCAAGCCGCATCATTGGCGTTGATATCAATGAAAGTAAGTTCGAGTTAGCAAAACAATTAGGTGCGACCGATTGTATTAACCCGCAAAAGTTTGATAAGCCAATTCAAGAAGTTATCGTTGAAATGACGGATGGCGGTGTCGACTACTCATTTGAGTGTATTGGTAATGTCAACGTTATGCGCCAAGCACTAGAGTGCTGCCACAAAGGCTGGGGTGAATCAGTGATTATTGGTGTCGCTGGTGCTGGGCAAGAGATCTCAACTCGCCCATTCCAGTTGGTTACTGGTCGAGTATGGCGTGGTTCCGCATTTGGTGGTGTGAAAGGTCGTTCAGAGTTACCTGAAATTGTTGAACGCTACATGGCTGGTGAGTTCGGTCTGCAAGAATTCATTACTCATACGATGGGTTTACAAGATGTGAACGAAGCATTTGAACTCATGCACAGAGGTGAGTCTATTCGTACTGTACTTCACATGGATAGATAACGTTTCACGCTTAAATTTTAACGCCCTGAAACAGGGGCGTTAACTTTCTAATTTACCAAAATCGCTTTTCCCCATGAGGTTGTTATGACCATTGAGAATATTAGCCAAGCCAAAGTATTCGGTGGTTGGCACAAACAATACACACATCAGTCTGTTCGACTGAACTGCGCAATGCGTTTTGCGATTTTTTTACCACCGAAAGCGTCGAAGAGTAGTCCCGTCCCTGTGCTCTATTGGCTTTCTGGATTGACGTGTACAGATGAAAACTTCATGCAAAAAGCGGGAGCATTTCGTCGTGCAGCAGAGTTAGGCATAGCGATTGTTGCGCCAGATACCAGTCCACGCGGTGACGATGTTGCTGATGATGAGGGGTATGACCTTGGTAAGGGGGCGGGCTTCTATCTCAATGCAACACAAGAGCCTTGGTCTCGCCACTATCATATGTACGATTATGTGGTTGATGAGCTGCCTGCTTTGATTGAAGCAAATTTTCCCATATCTAAAGAGCGTTCTATTTTTGGTCATAGCATGGGGGGACACGGTGCGTTGACTATTGGTTTGAAGAACAGTGAGAAATATCGCTCGATTTCAGCGTTTAGCCCGATCAGTAACCCGATGCAATCACCTTGGGGGCAGAAAGCGTTTAATGCTTATCTTGGTAATGACTTCGAAACATGGAGACAGTACGATGCGAGTGAGTTGCTTAAACAGGCGAAGTCTAAGTTGCCGATTCTGGTTGATCAGGGTGATGCAGATAGCTTTTTAGTCGAACAGCTTAAACCAGAAGTTCTGATTGCTGCGGCACAAGAGCATGGTTCAGATGTCGAGGTTCGTCTTCAACCGGGTTATGACCATAGTTACTACTTCATATCCAGCTTTATTGATGAGCACATTGATTTCCATGCTTCTTACCTTATTCAGAAGCATAACTAAATATTTAAGCCTGCATACAATGCAGGCTTAATTCGTTTGAGTGCTTAGAACAATCGGTTTAAACCATTGAGAGCGGCAACTCGGTACGCTTCCGCCATGGTTGGATAGTTAAAGGTGGTGTTGACGAAGTACTCAATCGTATTCGCTTCGCCTTTCTGTTCCATGATGGCTTGACCGATGTGAATGATTTCAGCGGCACGCTCACCAAAACAGTGAATACCCAAGATCTCTTTGGTTTCGCGATGGAATAGAATCTTTAAGCTACCAATATCTTTCCCAGCAATTTGCGCACGAGCTAGGTGTTTGAATGATGAACGTCCAACCTCATACGGAACTTTGGCCGCCGTCAGCTCTTGTTCAGTTTTACCTACTGAACTGATCTCTGGAATGGTGTAGATACCGGTTGGAATATCATCAATCAAATGACCTTCTGCTTGGCCTTTCGTTATTGCTTGAGCAACAAAACGACCTTGGTCGTAGGCGGCACTGGCTAGGCTAGGGTAACCAATCACGTCACCAACAGCATAGATGTGTTCCACTTCAGTCTGATAGTTGCCATCAACCTTAAGTTGACCGCGAGAGTCTGCCACTAGACCAACCGCTGAAAGATTGAGTTTATCCGTGTTACCAGTACGACCATTCGCGTAAAGGATACAGTCTGCTCGCATCTTCTTACCTGATTCCAAGTGAACGATGACACCATCTTCGGTTCCTTCGATTTTTTCGAAGGTCTCATCGTTACGTATCACGACACCACTATTCCAGAAGTGATAAGAGAGCGCATCAGACACTTCATTATCAAGGAAAGAAAGTAGGCGATCTCGGGTGTTAATTAGGTCAGTTTTAACCCCTAATCCACGGAAAATCGATGCGTACTCACAACCGATCACACCAGCACCATAGATAATGATATGGCGAGGGTCATGCTTTAGGTTAAGGATTGAGTCGCTGTCGTAAATGCGTTCATGCATGAAATCGACATTATCTGGTTGATATGGACGAGAGCCCGTCGCAATAACAAATCGATCTGCACTGTAGGTTTCTTCAGTACCGTCACTTTGCATTACCGCTATCGTGTACTTATCGATGAAACGAGCGCTGCCGAAAATCAACGTACACTGATTGCGGTCGTAAAAGCCTTGGCGTAAACGCGTCTGTTTATCGATAACAGATTTTGCATGACCAAGGATATTGGAAAACGTTGAGTGTAAGCTGGTGTTATTGTGGCAGAACAGAGGGTTGTTGTTGAATTCTATGATACGACTAACTGCATGACGCAGCGCCTTAGAAGGGATGGTTCCCCAGTGAGTACAACCACCACCTACACTGCTTTCCTTTTCTACAATGGCTACATTTAATCCCGCTTTGGTTAATCCCATCGCTGCCCCTTCACCACCGGGACCACTACCAATAACGATTACATCAAAGTGGTTATTCTCCGCCATAGCTTTTTCCTTGTTATATAGTCTTAACATTGCTGTAGCGAGATTTTAACTGATTCCTCAAGGGCGTAAAAGAAAAGCGCACTAGAGAGTCGGTGAGATCACGTAGAATCAAGTAAATAGATTAAAGGGTATGTCGTATGTCTCTAATTAAGGGCGAAAAGATTGAAAATTTGGCCTAACTCGGTTTAATTGCCACTCGGTTGTCAAAGCGAGAGATTATGGGTTATTTCCTTAAGCCAATCGTTGTATATTAAAGGCTACCGTTGAAAGAAAAATAGAAAAACAAATATGAAATCCATGGGAATCCGTGCACAGCAAAAAGAAAAAACGCGTCGTTCATTAATTGATGCAGCGTTTAGTCAATTGAGTGCTGATCGTAGCTTCTCCAACTTAAGTTTAAGGGAAGTCGCACGCGAAGCGGGAATCGCTCCAACATCATTCTATCGCCACTTTAAGGATATGGATGAGTTAGGTTTAACCATGGTCGATGAGGGAGGCTTGTTGCTGCGTCAACTTATGCGCCAAGCACGCCAACGCATTGTCAAAGAGGGCAGTGTGATTCGAACTTCGGTTGAAACCTTCATGGAGTTTATCGAAAGTAGTCCAAACGTTTTTCGTCTATTGTTACGTGAGCGATCGGGTACTTCTTTTGAATTTCGTACCGCTGTCGCTCGTGAGATGCAACATTTTGTCGCAGAGATGACAGAGTATTTGATTAGTACCGGGATGACTCGGGACGAAGCTTTTACCCAAGCAGAAGCATCCGTTACCTTGGTCTTCAGCTCAGGTGCAGAAGCTTTAGATTTAGAAAGGCATGAGCGAGATGAACTCGCGGAGCGTCTTATAATGCAATTGCGAATGATAGCCAAAGGGGCTTTCTGGTATCGCAAAGAACGTGAACGTAACCGATTAAAAGGTGGGATAGATTAATGTCGAATGAAACAAACCAAGTTAATCGTGGTTCTGAGAAGAAAACACTCGTATTGGCGCTCGTCGCGGGTATGTGTGGTGATGCCATGTTGTCATGGCTAACTATGAGTGAAGTCTCTTTCTCAATTTTTCCACTGATTGCACTTGTACTATCGGTACAAGCGCTTTACCAAGAGTACCTACGTAACCCTGTCTCTGAAGATATCCCGCTGGTGGGTCTAGCGTGTTTCTTTGTCGGGGCATTTGGCCATTCCGCGTTTGTGAAAGCGCAGTATCCAGATGCGGGCTCAAATATGTTGGCAATCTTCATCACCTTAGGTTTGCTACTATGGGTTGCAAAGAAACTGGGTTTTCTAAATGCAGTCACTAAAGCAGAATCTTAATCTGCCATACTCTAGAGACAAAAAACGAGCCACATAGGCTCGTTTTTTATTTTGTTCTATTTGAAATTACTTGCGCTCTAGTAGCACACCCGCTTCCATGTGATGAGTAAATGGGAACTGGTCGAACAGGGCGAAACGAGTCACTTTATGTGTTTCACAAAGGATATCCAGATTCTCTTTCAGTGTTTCCGGGTTACATGAGATATACATGATGCGTTCGTAACCTTGCACCATTTTACATGTGTCGATGTCCATACCTGCACGTGGTGGATCAACAAAAATGGTATTGCAGTTGTAACTGTTTAGGTCGACGCCCGCATCTTTTAAACGGCGGAACTCACGTTTTCCTTCGATTGCTTGAGTAAACTCTTCAGCAGACAGACGTAAGATCTGCACGTTATCGATACTATTGGCCTTAATGTTGTACTGAGCAGATTCTACGGAAGGCTTTGCAAGCTCAGTTGCCAAAACGCGATCGAAGTTTTGCGCGAGTGCTAGTGAAAAGTTACCGTTACCACAGTAAAGCTCAAGTAGATCGCCGCTACTTTCTTGAGTGCAGTCAACCGCCCACTCCAACATCTTCTCTGCGACCTTACCGTTAGGTTGGGTAAAGCTGTTTTCAACTTGTTGGTAAACGTATGGTTTGCCATTGACATCAAGCTTCTCAATGACATAGTCGCGATCAAGAACAATCTTCATCTTGCGTGCGCGACCTATGATGTTGAGATTAAACCCTTCATCATTGAGACGTTGCTTGAGGGCTTTTGCATGTTTCGTCCACTCTTCATCTAATTGACGATGGTAAAGCAGTGACACCAAAACTTCACCACTCAGTGTCGATAAGAAGTCAACTTGGAACAACTTACGGCGCAGAGATTCATTACCTTTCATCGCTTCGACGAGAAGAGGCATCAAGTCGTTGATCAGGCGGCTAGCGGCCGGGAACTGATCGACACGGTACTTCTCACGCGTCTCTTGGTTGAACATGATGTAGTAAAGGTCTTCACCTTCATGCCAAACACGAAATTCTGCACGCATACGGTAGTGTTGTTCTGGTGATTCGAACACTTCCAACTCAGGTACATTATAAGAAGCGAACATCTCGTTGAGACGGTCGACTTTTTCAGCCAGTTGTTCTTGGTAGCGTTGTGGGTTTACATCAAGAGTCGCCATGGTGATTACCTTTGGTTTTGTACCTGTGAATGGTGCATTTAATTCAAGAGCGCAGATTTTATTCAATCTCAGCAGTATGTCCAGTACTGTCCCCTCAATGCCTTAAAGATAGCGTGTAAAGTGGTAATGAGTGAGTAAATGAAATCGGCCAATTTTATATGAATGAAGAATATAGACTGGACAAATAATCAATTGCTTAATAACATCGACGCCAAGCTGGTGCTGTCTAGATGTATAGATGGCTGAAAAGGGAATCTGGTGTAAATCCAGAACTGACGCGCAGCGGTAAAAGAGAACGAAAGCTCAAATAGACACTGTATATAGATTTATGCGGGAAGTAGAGCGAGTAGGAGGCCAATGCCAAGCTCTTAAGTCCGAAGACCTGCCAGCAGCTGAGCAAAACACTGGAAGCAATAGGCTCCATGCTCAGTAGGACTTACGCGATTTAGGATTATAAAAATGAACCGATCTATTCTAGCGATGGCAGTGGCATCGCTACTTTCACACGCCTCTTATTCTTACGCTCAAGAAGTTTCAACTGATGAGACTATGGTGGTTCTTGCCAAAAGTGACTTCAACAATTCTATTGAAGACATCCCAGCTAACGTGACCGTAATTACTTCTGATGAAATTGCAGCTAGCGGTGCTAAGAGCTTAGATACATTACTAAGAGCTCGTGCAGGTATTCAGATTTCTGACACAAACAGTGGACCTGCATTTGCTATCCGAGGCTTTGCTGGTGGACAAGCGGCTAACAACACGCTGATTTTGGTCGATGGACGTCGTCTAAACAAACAAGACCTTTCTGCTCCGCAAGTTAGCTCAATTCTGATTTCGCAGATTGAACGTGTTGAAGTTCTATCAGGTAGTGCTGGTGTCTTATACGGCGATCAAGCTGTAGGTGGTGTTATCAACATCATTACTAAGAATGGCAATCAAGACGGTGGTAACGTATCAGTAAGTGTTGGTAGCTTCGACTCGGTCGCGGGTAGTGTTGATGTATCTAAGCAGTTAAATGATCGTTGGAACTTGTTCCTAAGCGCAAGTCAGGATAACAGTGATAACTACCGAGAGCATAACAAGCGTGAGACGGGTGTATTACTGGGTAGACTGAACTACGACCAAGACCAAACAGAATTTTTCGCAGAAGCAAGCTACTACGATAATAACCGTCAATATGCAGGCTCGTTAACTGAAGAACAATATGAGCAAGATCCAACTCAGGCTGGTTCATCAAACCCGACCGATTACTCTCATGAAATCACTAAAGCACTTCGTGCGGGTTACAAGCGTAACTTAAGTGACGCATGGATTGTTGGTACTGATGTTATTTACGATAACACTTCAGGATCTGGCTCAGCTTGGGGAAGCTCTACAACAAGTAAAAGTAAGCAACTATTTGGTTCGGTAAACGTAGAAAACCAATTCTCTACACAATCTGGCCAAGGTAATGTATTACTCGGTCTTGAAGGGGCAGATCGTGATCACTCATACAAATCATCATCGACTGACAGAGCTAACGAGCAAAATAGCTACAGCGTGTTTGGTCAGCTAAACTACCCTTTAATCACGGATCTAACTTTGACAACGGGGGCTAGATACAGCTCGGTAGAAGACAAGCTTTACGACGGCAGAATCTACCCTAACGCAGAGAAATTATCTGAATCTCAGGACGCTTATGAGCTTGGTCTGAACTACAAGATTAATCAGTCTCAGCGAGTATATGTTCGCGGGGAGACAAACTTCAGGTTTGCTAAGATAGACGAGCAAGCTTATACCTCGCCAGGTGTTTTAGGTCTGAAGCCACAAACAGGTAAATCCTTGGAAGCAGGCTGGGGGCTATATGAAGGTGACTACAGCATTAAAGTAGATGTATTCAATCTACAGCTAGAAGATGAAATTGTTTTCGATAGTAGCGCACCGACTCCAGTTGGCGGATTATTTTCTGGTGCGAATGTTAATGCTGACGAATCTGAACGAAATGGTATCAGTGTTAGCGGTGATTTGTATGTACATGAAAACCTTCAGTTAGGTTTGGAATACAATCTGATTGATGCTGAGTTCTCAAGTGGTGATAACAAGGGTAAGAAACTACCTTGGGTCGCACGTAATACTGGCCGAGCATTTGCGACATACGATATCAGTTACGAATGGCAAGTTTTTGTTGAAGGTGTTTACACAGGTACTCGTTTTAAAGATGGTGACACATCGAATAGCTTAGATAAGCTTCCAGCGTACTGGTTAGGTAACCTAGCGGTAAGTTTCACTCAAAATGAATGGTCAGCGACACTTCGTGTCGACAATGCATTCGATGAAAAATACGCGGCAAATGCTAACAACTGGGGAGCGTACTATCCAGGCGATGGTCGTAAAGTTATGCTAACGGGCTCTTACCAATTCTAAACACCTATAACCGCCTTCGGGCGGTTTTTTCTTATTGATAGATAATCACTATGCAAAAGAACGTCATTATTAGCTGGTCAAGTGGCAAAGACTCGACACTGACCCTTGAAAGATTGATGGACAGCGAGCAGTACAATGTCGTTGGACTTTATACCACCTATGTCAAAGACGAAGTCCCCTTTCAAGCCACGCCCCTTTATGTCCTAGATATGCAAGCCGAACTGTTGGGCCTACCTCTAATTAAAATCGAACTACCCGAATCATTTCCACCAAACGAGATCTATCAAGACACCATCATCAGAGGCTTAAAACAGAGTAACCTCTCAATAGATGCTGTCGCCTTTGGCGATATGTTCTGTAATGGCATTGAAGCCTATCGTCGTAGCTATATAGAACCAGCCGGTTGGGAGTGTGTATTCCCTTTATTGGGTCAGAGTAGTAGAGATCTTGCTGATGAAATCATTGCAAGAGAGATTCAGACATTAGTTGTTACGACAGATAGTTCCCAACTCTCAAGCCAGTATTGTGGCAAATGGTACAGCGAAGCGTTTATACGCAGTTTGCCTGACGGTGTAGATCCTTGCGGTGAAGATGGTGAATTTCACACCTTGGTTACTGATACCCGAAGCTATTCGGGCAGAATTGATATTGAAACTACATATATAGAAGAGGGGGAGCGATTCTGCTATCAGCGTTACACCGCGAAGAGATTGCCAAATACCTAGCAGAGAGTATTATTGCCAAGTCCAAATGTAATGAGTTAATCAAGTGAACCATCAAACAGCGAAAATACTGATCTTTGATTCTGGTGTAGGCGGCTTATCTGTATATAAAGAAATACAGGCTCAACTTCCTCAACTTGATTACCTCTATATATTTGATAACGCAGCATACCCATATGGCGAACTTGACCACCATACTCTGATTGCCCGCGTTGATATCATCGTCTCTTCCTTGGTTGCAGAGCATCAAATCGATTTAGTGGTCATTGCGTGCAACACCGCCAGCACGATCGTTTTACCAACGCTAAGAGCCAAATTATCAATTCCTGTTGTCGGCGTCGTTCCGGCAATCAAACCCGCATCCAACCTTGCCAATAAAGCGGTGGGTCTTATTGCGACTCCCGCAACTATTACGCGCGAATACACCCATGACCTCATTCGAGACTTTTCGCAAAGCAAACCAGTGGAATTACTAGGTTCAACTCGGCTGGTGGATATCGCAGAAGAAAAACTACGAGGCAAAAGCGTTGATCTTGGTGAGTTAAAAGAAATACTCTCACCCATGGCGAGCAAGATCGATGTAGCGGTACTGGGCTGCACACACTTCCCACTGATCAGAGAAGAAATACAGGCGGTGTTGACAGACCATGTATTACTGGTTGATTCAGGAGAAGCGATTGCGAGAAGGGTGAAAGACTTATTGGTCGTTGAAGCGAATAGCGAAAAGAAAGGAAAGAGAGAAATCTATTCAAGTGCTCCCCCTTGGGAAGAAGGAGCCTTGAATCAGGCATTATACTTAATGGGCTTTAGTCCAGTTCAGTACTATCCGATTGAGATTTAGGGTCATTAGCAATACGTACTTTCAGAGTTCGTTGCATATAGTCCTTCTCATTAAGTGCATCTATAGCGGGCTGTGCATCTGTCGCAGCCATTACGACAAAGCCAAACCCTCTTCTTTTACCAGTGCGTTTATCCTTCATTAGACGAACCGCAAAAACTTCACCATGCTTGGCGAACAGGTCCTTTACATGGGATTCATTTGCCTTATATGGCAAGTTCCCGACATAGAGTGTTTTAGTTGAAGGGTCATTCAATTGATCTTGTTCGATGTTGGTGTTTGAAAGTTTAAGAATAAAAGCGGAAGCAAAAACACCTAGAACAAAGCTCAAAGCAGGGGAAATAGCTACCTGCGAAAAGATGATCCCACCCAAAACAGCTAAGGCGACAATCATTAAGGTCGATTTGTTTGAACTCATATTGGAATACAACTTTTAGGTTTGAGAAAAATTAGGTCTACCGTTAACAAAATAGACACAGGGATCTTACGTATATGGTTGTAGTTTTTCCAACCTATTGATGTGACCTGACTCAAATGTTGAAATTTTATTCTATTTTCAGCGATTTGATTTCTTTTTGACCAAACGGAAATTAATTTCAAAAAAACACTTGTCATCCTCTAAGAGCTCCCTATAATGCCGCTCCATCGACACGGAATGAGACGAAAGTCACACGCCAAGTTGAGAAGAGAAAAAAGAAGTTAAAAAAACTCTTGACTCTCAAAATGGGAAGCGTAAGATACGCACCCCTAGCAGTGAGGCGACAAGCGCTAAGCTAGCTAGAAAAAGCTCTTTAAAAATATAGACCTATCAATCTGTGTGGGCACTCGTTGATGATAATCCAATTCGATACTTCGGTAT
>NZ_JBNJOF010000025.1:0-54695 GCF_050113875.1 Vibrio sp. TRT 1302
AGCAGCGGATTCCAAATCCGCGTGTTGGGAGTTCGAATCTCTCCACCCCTGCCATACTTAAGAAGGCTCTAGTCGAATGACTAGAGCCTTTTTGTTTTCTAATGCTTGTATCGACAAAGCAGCGGATTCCGCCGATACCAAAAAACGTGCGTGCCGAGAGTTCGAATCTCTCCACCCCTGCCATTCTTAAGAAGGCTCCAGTCGAATGACTAGAGCCTTTTTTGCTTTCTCATGCTTGTATCGACAAAGCAGCGGATTCCGCCGATACCAAAAAAACACGCGTGTTGGGAGTTCAAATCTCCCCCCCTGCCATACTTAAGAAGGCTCTAGTCGAATGACTAGAGCCTTTTTGTTTTCTGATATTTGTATCTGCAAACTTGATACTAAATGCGTAGTGTTTATCTGATAAATATTTGAAAGTTGGCATTGTATTGAGAATTATTCTTATTAGTCTGATATCTTATATCTCATCAGGATCACTAAGGCTTCAACTATGGAAATCTCTCGTCGTACGTTTCTCAAATCTTCATTGGCATTCTCAGCTCTTTCTGTTCTTCCGGCTTGTACACTAATTGAGTCTCGGGATGAGCAAGGTAATTATGTCTATGATTTGACCGCTGAGCCTTCTGTAGCTGAGCTAGTTCCCGGTTATCAGACTCAGGTGTTAGGGTTTAACGGCCAGATTCCAGCACCGACACTTAGATGTCGCCAAGGTCAAGAGGTGACAATACGCTTCACTAATAAATTGTCCGAACCTACCACCATTCATTGGCATGGTTTGCGTATCCCAATTGAAATGGATGGCGTTCCTTTTTTGAGTCAACCACCAATCATGCCCGGCGAAACATTCGAATATCGCTTTACTCCGCCTGATGCGGGTACCTTTTGGTACCATCCACATATGAACAGTGTTAAGCAATTAGGTATGGGGCTAGTTGGACTGATTATTGTTGAAGAACAACAGCCTGTTATGTTCGATGAAGAGCGTGAACTGATGCTCAAACACTGGCATTTAGATCGGGAAGGGCAGTGGAAGGACCTAATGATCCCTCGCTTGAGTGCGCGTATGGGAACACCTGGCGAATGGAGTAGCGTTAATGGTGTTCATGAACCAGAATACACGCTCAAGGCTAACGCGACGACTCGATTACGAATTGCCAATGTCGACAATACAATAACCTATCCTATAGCAATAGAAGGCGTTGATGCATGGGTAGTTGCTATTGATGGTAACCCTATTAGAACGCCCTATAAGCTATCTCAGCACAAGATTGGACCCGGAATGAGGGTTGATGTTGCCTTTATCGCTCCAGTGGCTGGAGAGCGTATTTTTGTACGTCAGATGAAAGGACGTTTTCCATTTCCTCTCTGTTCCTTTTCGGTGATCGAATCTGATCTGCCAGATCAGTCAGAGATCCCCGTGATTCCCTTGAACCCTATTCCTAAGCTTGATCTTACCAATGCAGAGTTGATTGATTTTGTATTTGAGTGGGAGGGCGCGGTAACGCCTGTAGGTAAGAATGGGAAGTCGATTCCCAAGTTCTGGTTGACCAATAAGCGTGCCTGGGAGGGTATGAGCAAAGATAATATTCCCGCTCCATTAGCGACGCTTGAGCTTGGTAAAACTTATATCTTTAATCTTAAAAATGTCACTCAGTACCATCATCCCATTCATATTCACGGTCACACATTTACAGTTCTCGAGTTAGACGGAAAGAAAGTTGATATCCCTTTCCACACTGACACTGTGTTGCTGGGTAAGAATGGAAGTGCGAAGGCGGCTTTCGTTGCGGATAATCCAGGACGCTGGATGTACCACTGCCACGTTATCGAGCATATGAAAACGGGTTTGATGGGATATATTGAAGTTAAGTGACACCTGTAACTTTTTAAATTTCAAACTTTGTTTGATGTAAGATGCTATGAATTTTGGTCGATTATTTATCGATGATCGATACAATATCAACCAGAAGATAGTTTTTGGGGGAGTTATGGGTCAGCTTTCTATTCTTGGTTTTATCGCAGTGGGTGGTGCCTTTGGTGCTTGCTCGCGTTATTTGATATCCGAGTTGTGTATCATGTTGTTTGGTCGAGGCTTTCCATACGGTACGTTAACCGTTAATGTGGTGGGCTCTTTTATTATGGGCTTGCTGATTGCAGCGTTTGAGAATGAGCTTCTTGCACCAGAGCCGTGGAGACAGATTATCGGTCTTGGCTTCTTAGGTGCCTTGACGACGTTTTCTACCTTCTCGATGGATAACGTTTTACTCATGCAGCAAGGCGCATTTTTCAAGATGGGGCTGAACGTATTGCTCAATGTCGTGTTGAGTATCTCTGCTGCTTGGGTAGGATTTCATCTACTAGTCAAAAGTTCGTAGTTATTTTTTGTTCATTTTTTTAACATTTTTTGCACAGGTCGGCTTGGTTTAACCAAGCCGATTTTATATACTCGCTTTACTTGTCGGAGTGCCATAAGGCTGAGACCGTTAATTCGGGATCCGTTGAACCTGATCAGATTAGTATCTGCGAAGGGAACAAGAGAAGATACCTTAACCAGTATCAAACTGGTTAATATCAAATATCGATTCTGTAAACAGTCATACTTTTAGCACTGTTTTCGATACCTCTTGTCGCATCTTTCCGCCAAGCATTTTTATCCAAAATCTTTTTATCTAGAATAACAAGCAAGGAAAAATGCTATGTCGAGTCGCAAACAAGCGAGACTGGAAGCTAAACAATTCATCGATACGTTGTCTGTTCAACCGTATCCTAATTCACAGAAAGTGTACGTAGAGGGCTCTCGTCCTGACATTCAGGTCCCAATGCGAGAAATCACGCTGTCTGATAGCCTAATCGGTGGCACTAAAGAATCCCCTATATTTGAGCCCAATGAGCCTGTACGCGTTTATGACACTTCTGGTGTCTATACCGATCCAAGCCACGAAATAGATCTGTATAACGGACTCCCTAAGCTTAGAGAAACTTGGATCGAAGAGCGTAGCGACACTGAAATTCTTGATGATGTCAGTTCGGTTTATACAAAGCAGCGATTAGCAGACGAAACGTTAGATGACCTTCGTTACGGGAATCTACCTAGAATTCGACGCGCGAAATCGGGTCACTGTGTGACTCAGCTGCACTATGCTCGTAAAGGATTAATTACTCCTGAGATGGAGTACATCGCTTTGCGCGAGAATATGGGACGCGCCAAGTATCGTGATGAAGTGCTTAATCAACAGCATCCTGGTCAAAGTTTCGGTGCTAACTTGCCCAACGACATTACCGCTGAGTTTGTTCGCAATGAAGTTGCTCAGGGGCGCGCAATAATTCCATCTAACATCAACCATCCAGAGTCTGAGCCTATGATTATTGGCCGAAACTTTCTAGTTAAGGTCAACGCAAATATTGGTAACTCATCGGTTACATCGTCTATCGAGGAGGAGGTTGAGAAGCTGGTGTGGGCCACTCGTTGGGGTGGCGATACGGTTATGGATCTCTCAACAGGGCGGAATATACACGAAACACGTGAGTGGATATTGCGTAATAGTCCAGTGCCAATTGGTACGGTTCCTATGTATCAGGCTCTTGAAAAAGTGAACGGTATTGCCGAAAACCTTAACTGGGAGGTGATGCGCGATACGCTGATCGAGCAAGCGGAGCAAGGTGTTGATTACTTTACTATTCATGCCGGACTTCTTCTTCGATATGTTCCAATGACGGCCAAACGAGTTACAGGTATCGTTTCGCGAGGCGGTTCCATTATCGCCAAATGGTGTCTAGCTCATCATCAAGAAAGTTTCCTCTACACGAACTTTAGAGAGATATGCGAGATCTGTGCGAAGTATGACGTCGCGCTATCGTTAGGTGATGGTCTTCGCCCTGGCTCAGTTGCTGATGCAAACGATGAAGCTCAGTTTGCTGAGTTACGCACGCTTGGTGAACTCACCAAGATAGCTTGGGAATACGATGTTCAGGTCATTATTGAGGGGCCTGGCCATGTTCCAATGCATATGATCAAGGAGAATATGGATCAGCAGCTAGAACACTGTCATGAAGCCCCTTTTTATACACTTGGACCGCTTACAACTGATATCGCTCCAGGCTATGACCACATTACCTCTGGTATTGGGGCTGCGATGATAGGTTGGTATGGCTGTGCAATGCTTTGTTATGTGACGCCAAAAGAACATCTTGGTTTGCCTAACAAAGAAGACGTTAAAACGGGGATGATTACCTACAAGCTTGCCGCACACGCGGCAGATTTAGCTAAAGGGCATCCTGGTGCCCAAGTTCGTGATAATGCTTTGTCAAAAGCTCGCTTTGAGTTCCGTTGGGAAGATCAATTTAACCTAGCGCTAGACCCAGATACGGCGCGTGCTTTCCATGATGAGACTCTGCCACAAGAGTCAGGCAAAGTTGCCCATTTCTGTTCAATGTGTGGTCCTAAGTTCTGTTCCATGAAGATCTCACAGGAAGTTCGTGAGTATGCTAAAGACACCGAACAGGTAGCAGCAGATCAAGCTATATCGATAAAAATGCTCGGTGATCCGCTGGAAGGAATGCGTCAAAAATCGGCAGAATTTCGTTCTACAGGTTCAGAGTTGTACCATCCTGCCGTTCAGCCAGAGGTAGCCGAGTAGTGATGAAAATCCTTATACCTGCGTCATGTATAGCAATGACGGGGAATGTTCAGCAATGTCTATTGTTGGCTAGAGAACAAGGATTTGATATCGAGTGTATTGAGTTGGGCGTTAGCCCAACTCTACATATCCAACTTGTTCGCGACCAACATATCACTCACATCAGTACAGACTTAATATCTAAGCATGATGGTCAAGTGCTTCTAGATTACGTTCTTTACTATCATGGTTCGATTGATATTGAGAGATACCTAGAGCAACCCAATAACTCTATTTTTATCGATGTAGAAGATGCTGAGCAAGGCGATGTAAGTTGCATACCATCGCAGCTCGATGTCTGGCGGCATCCAGACACAGGGGAGGTACGGGCACTTTCCGCTGCGCCTTCGCTCTTGTTTAGTCCCAAAACGCATTTTGTGTGGGTGGTGACACTACTTGCTCTGGACTTTCCTATTGAAGACGCACTGACATTAGCCAGAGCAATGTTGGCTTCCTCTGATGATGTTTCACGTGAAACACTTTCCAATCCAAGAATCGGGTTCAACAAAACATGGCCAAATTCCTATGCTCATTTTCCTGTACCTGTTTTAAATGATTCAAGACTTGGTATTGATGTGGCTTGGTCGAATGCAAATCAAGCCTTATCTTTTCCATGGTTATCGAAGTTAGCGTTGGGTCTATATCCTGTTGTTGACAGTGTTGAATGGATAGAGCGTTTACTAGAGTTAGGCGTGAAGACGATTCAGCTGCGAATTAAAGATCCACATCGGCATGATTTGGAGCAGCAAATAGAACGAGCTGTAGCGCTTGGTCGCCAGCACAACGCTCAGGTGTTTATCAATGACTATTGGCAGTTGGCGATAAAGCACGGTGCCTTTGGTGTTCATCTTGGACAAGAAGATATAGAGCAGTCCAACCTAGATCTATTGAGAGAAGCCGGACTATGTCTTGGGCTGTCGACACATGGATATTATGAGTTGTTACGTATAGCGCAGATTTATCCAAGTTATATCGCCTTAGGACATATATTCCCAACAACGACAAAGCAAATGCCTTCATTACCACAAGGATTGGTTCGATTGGCTCTATACCAGCAATTGATCGATACCATTCCTTATCATGGGAACCAAGGGCTTCCTACTGTAGCGATTGGTGGTATTAATCAAACAAATGCGCATCAAGTTTGGCAGTGTGGGGTTTCCAGTCTCGCGGTAGTCAGAGCAATCACTGAAGCTGACTCAATAGAACAGGCGATAGAGTTTTTTCAACAAGTAATGAGTAAGCACAGCGTTCGAGACAAAAACAATTCAGAGGAACTTACACATGCTAAGTGATGAAGAATTTGTTAGATATCAGCGCCAAATCGCCTTACCTGAGTTTGCTGAACTAGGGCAGCAGGCGTTATCGGAAGCACACGTGTTAATCATTGGTTGTGGTGGATTAGGGAGTGCTGCGAGTCTATATCTATCCGGCGCAGGGGTAGGAAAGATAGTAATTGTCGATGATGATGTGGTCGATCCGAGTAACTTGCATCGTCAAGTCATATATCGGGAGCAGGACGTCAATAGACCAAAGGTCATCGCGACTCAAACGCAAATTAGAGCGTTGAATTCTAACGTTGCTATTAGGGCGATCAATAGACGATTAGATGGTCGGCAATTGAGTCTCGAGGTCATGCTTGCTGATGTCGTTTTGGATTGTAGCGACAACATGACAACTCGACAGATGACCAACCAAGCTTGTATTGAACAGCGCAAACCTCTGATCACGGCCGCGGCAATAGGATGGAAAGGACAGTTTTCTGTATTCGATTATCGTAATTCCGACTCCGAAAATGGCTGTTATCGCTGTTTGTTCCCGTTCGACGAGCTTACACTTCCGGTTAGGTGCAGCGATAGCGGAGTGCTGGGGCCAGTAGTTGGAACAATGGGTAACTATCAAGCCATCGCGGCAATTCAGCTTTTCGCTACCGGTAAGTTTCACTTTCAGTCCGCTACCTTACATCTATTTGATGGGTTAAAGCTTGCTTGGCAAACCTTATCGATAAACAGAGATAGTCAATGTTCTGCTTGTGGGTCGTTAAGTCAGTCTAAAGTTCCAGAGGTGCAAATATGAGTACATCAAATAAAGTTTCGGTGTCGTCTGATTCGCTTGATAGTACCAGTAGTTCGACGATAACCGTTGAGATCAATTCAATTCCGCAGCTTGTACCTTTTGGCTGTAACCTAGAAAACATAGTGACCCAGTTTGCCATTACTGATTCTGGGTACGTATTTGCGATCAATAATCAGGTTGTGCCACGCAGTGACTGGAGTAATACCATTCTCATTGAGGGAGACAGCATCTCTCTATTTCAAGCTATAGCAGGGGGCTGAATCAATGCTTAAAATTGCCGACAAACAATTTAAATCTCGTCTGTTTACCGGAACAGGGAAGTTCGCTAATAGTGAGTTGATGGTAAAAGCTATTGAGGCATCTTGCTCTGAGTTAGCCACTATGGCTCTTAAGCGTGTTGATGTTAACGATAAGCAAGATAATATCTTGCAGCCACTAATCAATGCAGGTGTTAACTTACTTCCGAACACCTCTGGTGCAAAAACCGCAAAGGACGCAATCTTCGCAGCTCATTTAGCGAGGGAAGCTCTAGGAACCAACTGGCTTAAGTTGGAAATCCATCCTGATCCTAAGTACCTAATGCCAGACCCGATTGAGACGTTGCTTGCAGCTGAACAACTCGTTAAAGATGGTTTTATAGTTCTACCTTACTGCCATGCTGATCCAGTGTTATGTAAACGCCTTGAGGAAGTAGGGTGTGCTGCTGTTATGCCTCTTGGAGCGCCAATCGGCAGCAACAAAGGAGTTGTGTCCCGCGACTTTCTCGAGATCATTATTGACCAAGCGAATGTACCCGTTGTTGTCGATGCAGGTATTGGTGCGCCATCTCATGCTGCACTCGCGATGGAAATGGGTGCAGATGCCGTGCTTGTAAACACAGCGATTGCGGCATCTACTCATCCTGTAGAGATGGCGATAGCATTCAAATTTGCCGTCGAATCTGGCCGCATGGCATATGAAGCAGGACTCGCAGGAAAAGCAAACCATGCGATTGCATCTAGTCCTCTCACATCATTTCTCGATCAACTGTCATAAACAGCAGTGAGGAGATCGTATGAGTTTTGTTGAACAGTACAAAAAATACAATTGGCATGATATTTCGATGTCGATCTATGCCAAAACTGCCAAAGACGTTGAGAATGCTTTGACTAAGAGCCGACGAGACTTGGAAGATTTTAAAGCGCTAATCTCTCCAGCAGCAGAGCCCTATCTTGAGCAAATGGCCCAACTGTCATATTCAGCGACACGTACACGCTTTGGTAACACGATGTCGCTTTATATACCGCTCTATCTTTCAAACTTATGTGCCAATGCTTGTACGTATTGTGGATTTTCTATGGAGAATCGCATTAAACGTCGCACATTGAATAAGCCAGAAATCGAGGCAGAAGTCGAGGCGATAAAGCGTATGAAGTTTGACAATGTTCTGCTGGTAACTGGTGAGCATGAGACTAAGGTAGGTATGAATTACTTTAGGGAGATGGTGCCACTAATAAAGCAGCGCTTTAACTACTTAGCTATGGAGGTTCAGCCATTACAGGAGCATCAATACGCAGAGCTTAAAACGCTCGGTTTAGATGCGGTCATGGTCTATCAGGAAACTTATAACGCTTCCACTTATGCCAAACATCATTTGCGCGGCAATAAAATGGATTTTGAGTTTAGGCTGGATACGCCAGATAGATTAGCTAAGGCTGGTATCGACAAAATTGGCATCGGAGCTCTAATTGGTTTGGATGAGTGGCGCACGGATTGTTTTTACGTTGCAGCACATCTCGACTATCTCGAGCGGACGTATTGGCAATCACGTTACTCTATTTCTTTCCCTCGGCTGAGACCATGTGAGGGGGGAGAAAGCTCCGTTGTGCCGAAATCTGTGATGAGCGATAAACAGTTAGTCCAGCTCATTTGCGCATATCGACTGCTCAACCCTGAAGTTGAGTTGTCACTTTCTACCAGAGAGTCACCTCAGTTTAGAGACAATGTTTTATCGCTTGGTATTACGAGTATGTCAGCGGCATCAAAAACTCAGCCTGGGGGATACGCTTCAAATGACGCGGAGCTTGAACAGTTTGAGATTAGTGATGAGAGAAGCGCGAATTCAATTGAAACAATGATTAGGTCGAAAGGTTTAGATCCGGTGTGGCGAGATTGGCATTCTGCATACTCTGGTTAGAGTGTTTCACGTGAAACATCGCCATAGAGTTGATTAATAATAAAAGGCTCTCCGGTCGGAGAGCCTTTTTTATAAGTATAAGAACTTACTCTATGAATGGGTCAGAGGCTGAGTCGCGTTCTTTAGCCACTCTTTGACGTCGCCTTCGACCAGTGGGTTGATATCATTCCACACTTTTTGGTGGTAGTCGTTTAGCCACGCGAGTTCTGGACGCGTCAGCATATCAACATTGATGTTTCTGATATCAATTGGGCAACGTGTTAGCGATTCAAAACTGAGTACAGGGAAGTCGCCTTTAGTCGGTGTTTCGACGACAAGCTCTAGGTTCTCAATTCGGATACCGAATGCATCAGCGCGGTAGTAACCTGGCTCATTAGACAAAACCATACCTTGAGTGAGAGGCACATCAATTTGCTTTTTAGATATGCTAGCAGGTCCTTCATGAACACTGAGGAAATGCCCTACGCCGTGTCCAGTACCATGGTCATAGTCGTAGCCTTCGGCCCATAAGTGCTGACGAGCTAGAGTATCAATCTGGTATCCTCGAGTACCTTTAGGGAAACGAGCGCGAGCGACACCAATGTGACCTTTTAATGCAAGCGTGAACTGCTTAATCATTTCGTCGCTAGGTTTTCCGATAGCAATGGTACGCGTAATGTCTGTGGTGCCATCGAGATATTGACCGCCAGAATCAACCAAGTAAAGACTGTCTAGTTGAAGTTCTCCAGGCTCAGGTTGATTCTCATGGTTGTAGTGACACATTGCGGCATTGCTGCCGGCTGCAGAAATAGTGTCAAAGCTAAGATCCATGAGTGTCGGATCTTGTTTTCTGAATTGCTCAAGTTTGTCGGACAGTACTGCTTCATTGTGAAGACTTCCCGCCGCTACTTCTGAATCTAGCCAGCTCAAGAACTTACACATCGCGACGCCATCTCTAACGTGGCAAGCTTTCATTCCTGAAATTTCGACTTCGTTCTTCGATGCTTTAGGCCTTAGACAAGGATCGGCAGCATTTATGACTGACGCACCGCTGTTTTGCAGAATCAGTTTGAACCAAGCGTTGCTGGTTGCTGGATCGAGTAGCACTTTTTTACCCGCAAGCGCTTCGATCTGTGCCTTGAGTGAATCTGGGTGATGGACGGTTACACCATTACCAACATGTTCAGAGAAGTTGCTAGGTAGACGTGCTGGGTCAAGGAAGAACTCGACACTCGCATCGTCATGAAGAATCGCGTGAGATAGCAAAACAGGCAAGCGTGAGACATCAAGACCACGTACGTTCAATAACCAGCAAATTGAGTCCAATGCGGTTATCACAGCGGCGTGACCTCCTGCCTTTGCAACCAAATGAGCGATCTCTTGACGCTTACTCTCACTAGATTGACCAACAGCTTCTGTCGTCATCAGTCTTACATCCGAAATGACGGGGGCAGGACGATCATGCCACAACTGGTCAATCGGGTTGCTTTGCAAAATATTGAGCTCCAGCTTTCCTGCAAGTTTTGCTTGAGCTGAATCTAACCAAGCTGAGTTATGCATACGTGGATCGATCGCGACTGAACATCCTGTTTCAAGATGTTCTAGGATCCAATCAAGAGCAGGCTCTTCAATTAAGTGGCGATATTCGAACAGTGTTGATGGAACCTGTTTTGTTACTTGAACCGTGTAGCGGCCATCAACGAAAATAGCGGCATTGTGTTGAGTAATGACAGCAACACCGGCAGAACCTGTAAATCCAGTCAGCCAGTGGAGACGCTCATTGTGAGCGGGAACGTACTCGCCAAGGTATTCGTCTTCATGTGGGACAAGCAGGGCGTCTAAATTATTCTGTGCGAGCCATTCGCGAATAGCAGCCAAACGCTGTTCTGTAGTCGTAAGCATCTGTGGTAATCCTTCATTATTGTCTAGTTGTCCGTGTCAACGTTTAAGCGTGCAGTTGGACGATGAGAATAAGCTACTCTTTTTACCGTCAGCCTGCAAATTATCTAAGAGCGGTGGTTTTATCCCGAATGATTTGTCGTAGCCAAGATAATGCAGGGTCATTTTCTCTATCACGGTGCCAGAACAGCGTATATGCCATCGGAGGAAATTCCATCGGTAAAGGTAGGACAGTCAAGTCTAGTTGCTTTGAGGCTAGCTTTACGAAATGACTCGGTGCGGTAAATACGAAGTCTGTGTAAGAACATAAGCTTGCCGCACTGTTAAAGTCAGGTACGGTAATCGCGATATCGCGCTCTTTGCCGATGTCGGCTAATCGATAGTCAAGTAACCATCTTTCGTTGCCATCACAGCGAACTTGAACGTGGCGCTGAGCCAAAAAGTTATCGAGGTTCCAAATTTGCCCCAGAGCCGGATGCTCTTTTCGGACTAAACACATTTGGTTATCACGGTATATTTCCTGCTCGCAAATGTCGCTAGGCGGCAGCATGGTGAGTTTTGCATCATTGATGTCGATATCTTTCCCAGTAATGCCTAAGTCAATTTCACCCCGCTGTATTTGGCGAAATGTATCGTCAGACCAAGCATGAGTACTGATAGTGACGCCCGGTGCACGGTTAAATATCTGAGGAAGGAAGTGGGGTAAGATCAGTGGGTAAACACTTTCGACTGCGGCAATCTGGTAGCGATAATCACTCGAGCTAGGCGAAAACTCTTCAGGTTGTGTTAGCTGTTCTAATTGATTTATTAGTATCTCAAGCTTGGGCTTAAGAAACAGCGCCTTAGGTGTTGGTTTTAGGCCATGGGCGTGACGCACGAACAGAGGGTCATCAAACTGTGTCCTAAGCTTGGCAAGATTCTTACTGACAGCAGATTGGCTAAGGCACAATCGGTGCGCTGCGCGAGTAACATTAAGTTCCTCAATTAACACGCGCAAACAGACCAGTAAATTCAGATCAAGACGAGCAAGTTTCTCTATATTCATTAGAAATTCTCAGAAGGAATAACTTTGATGACAATACGTCATTAGCAGGCATATCTAGTTTAGCCTACTATACAGGCAATTTCATCATGCGCAGCGGAGATACAAGTGCAGACGGCAACCTCAACCAACCCAACCAAGCAACAGCTAATGCTTCTTACATTACTTGTTCTGTTTAGCCCCTTAGCTATCGATATTTATTTGCCTGCTCTGCCATTAATTTCGTCAACGTTCCACGTGGAACATGCGTTAGCGCAAGATACGATTACTTGGTTCTTGTTTGCTATGGGCGTCGGTCAGCTATTTGCAGGTCCTTTAGCGGACAAACTAGGACGTCGAACTGTTGCATTGGGAGGAGTAAGTATCTATGCGGTCAGTGCTTTATTGGCGTGGAGTGCTCAAAATATCGAATGGATGCTGGTCTCTCGTTTGCTACAAGGCTTAGGTGCGTGTGCGACATCGGTAGCAGCCTTTGCAACAGTTCGCGACATCTTTGGTCCACAAAAAAGTGGCAAAATGATTAGTTACTTAAATGGTGCGATCTGCTTTATCCCTGCGCTTGCCCCAATACTCGGTAGTTGGTTAACACAGCAATTTGGTTGGCGATCGAATTTTAGCTTTATGGCAGGCTTTGCGGTAGTCGTCTTGGTGATGCTATGGATTGGGCTAAAAGAGACTAACCCACAAATGAGTAAAGATCCGGTATTCAAACTTAATCGCTATCTTGATGTCGTGCGTACACCGTCATTCTTGTTTCACGCAACTCTTTGTATGTTAGCGATGGCGGTCATTCTCGGCTATGTAACATCGGCTCCCGTAGTACTGATGGAGAATCTTGGCCTTAGTATGAATGAGTTCACCATGTGGTTTGGTATTAATGCGGCAATCAATATTGTGGCTTGTATGAGTGCGCCAAAATTTATGGATAGATTTGGAACGCATATGGCACTGACTGTCGGCATTGTAACTTTGGTAATTGCTGGTGTGGTGATGATGCTTCTGAAAGGTCAAGCGACAGCGATGGCGTTTATGCTACCAATCTTTATGTCTTCGATTGGTTTTGCATGGATTCTTGGCGCAGCCGCTGGTAAAGCGCTTGCCCCATTTGGCGATAAAGCGGGTACAGCAGCAGCGCTGCTGGGACTATTTCAAATGAGCGGTTCGGGTTTAGTCGTAGGTACCGTGCAGCGCCTAGGTATGGAACCACAAATTATGATCGCAACCTTAATGCTTATTGTCACACCTGCACTTGCTATTCTATGGTCAAGAACAGGCCGTTACTGGCACCATGCAGTGGCGTAATCTTACGAGACGCGCTTTGATAATTAAATAAAACGTTGTATATTTGTGCTTCTTTATATCGGTATGTGTGGATAAATCGCTACGATGTCAATGACAACCTATGAGATGGCTCGAGTTCTGGAACAATTGGAAGATTCTCCAGAAAAAATAATGTTTGGTAAATTGTTGAGTGAATTGGGTAACCAAAGTGGCGAGCGCATCCGTAGTGCGGCGAAACAGGTTCCGCTTCCTATTCTGCGAGATATGGTTTACCAGTTTCAGCAGGTGATTGAGTCACGCAAAGGTGAGCAGGTTGAATCACTGGCTAAACAGATTGCAGATCAAGGTATTTCTGTTGAAGATCTTAAGAGTTACCTTGCCTCAAAGTAATAAGATAAAAAATTGATAAAACTCGCTTCGGCGAGTTTTTTTATGGGTTAACGTTTCGGTTGATTGGGTTTTGTAGAGAGATCAAAGTCTCGGTAGATTGAACTTCATCAATGGCTTGTAGCTTATCAATCAGAACATACTGCAACTCTTCAATAGAGCGGCACATTAATTTTACGAAAATGTTGTAGGCACCTGTGGTGTAGTAAGCTTCAACAACTTCCTCTAACGCATTCAGTTTTTCAAGTGCGGAGTGATAATCTCGAGCCGCATTAAGATTGATACCGATAAAACAACACACGTCATATCCCAACTTTTTGGTATCAACGATCACTTCGGTTCCCTGTATGATATCAGCCGATTTCATCTTTTCGATACGGACGTGAATGGTTGCAGGGCTCACTTCAAACTGCTTGGCCATTTCTGCATAAGGAGTACGTGCATCTTCCATAAGGGTTTTTAGGATTGCCTTATCTAGGTCATCCAGTTTGATGTTGTTAGCCTGCATGTAACCCCTTGTAATTCTCGTAAATGTTACGACCTTAGTACAAACTATCACCAGTGGTGATACAATAGTAAATATAATTTTTTGGTTCTGAGACACATTTTAGTGCGTTTTTGTCTATTCCTTCTAGCGATAATTTTGAGTTCGTTTTCCCAGGCGCATGATCAAGATGTGCTGGTTGTGCATTCCTACCATCAGGGCTTTTTTTGGACTGACGCTTTTCAAAGTGGTTTAGATAGCCAATTGAAGGACTCTGGCATCCCAACACGGGTTCTCTACCTCGATAGTAAGCGTATACAAAGTGATACTTACTTTGAACGTTTGTATCAACTGTACAAAACCAAATTCGAACAAGAGACATTTAGAGCGATCATTGTTAGTGATAACAACGCATTAGCATTAATGAATCGACTTGCCAGCGAATTAGGCGATATACCGGTTATTTTTGGTGGTATCAACAACTACACCCCCAATCTACATGAGAACCTAAATGCGACTGGGATTGCTGAAGATATCGATATCGATAGCAACATATCTCTGATCGAGCGAATTCAACCACAAGTAAAGCTCATTCATATCGTTAGTGATCACTCGGTCAGCGGCGCAGGGATTCGAAAACAGGTTGGGATGTTTCTTGCTAATTACCCCCATTATCGAGATCGAATTGTTTCCTACATTCCAGACACTTATGAGCAGCTTCTTGAACATGTGTCTAAGTTAAGTCGCCAAGATAGCATTCTCTTCTCGATCTATGATCGTGAGATTGACGGTCAACTTGTCGCAGAGCACGACAAATGGAAACGACTTAATGAAGTATCAAAAGCGCCGGTTTATATGGTGCACGATCTTGCACTGGGCTATGGCGCCGTTGGGGGCGTGGTTCAAAGTGGTTTTCTGCATGGACAACAAGCGGCCAAACTTTTAGTGGGCGCCTTAAATAACCCTACTGAGCCTTTGCCAAGCGTCAAACTGGGTACTCCTGACATCAAACTTGACTACCAAGCGATGATGAAATGGGGCTTGGGAGCCGAAGGTGAATCGGACTCTTCATTGTTCAATAAACCGCAGAACTTTACCGATAGGTATGCCAAAGAACTTAAAGTGGTCGGCAGTCTGACTATCTTCCTGTCAATCGTCATCATGGTACTGATTTACTATTTGAGTCGCATAAAACGCAGTGAACAGATGGCAAAAGAGAGTCAGACATTGATCGAAATGGTGTTTGACCAAAGTTATCATTTTATCGGTGTTTTAGACGCTGACGGTTGCATTACATCGAGCAATAGTAAGCTTCAGGAGCTTCTCTACCATCAGGACTTTAGTGTCGATAGACCTATTTGGCAGCACCGACATTGGGAAGTAGAAGCAGCAAAGCAGTTACAGCAGTTTTTCAGACAAACATCCAATGACTCCGTAGCGCAGTTTGAAGCAGAGATTTGGCATGCTGAGCACGGTTCTATGGTTTTGGAAGTTGCGCTTAAACCTATTCCGTCTCCTCAAGGAGGCAAACAATTCTTACTTGAAGCTCGCGATATAACGGCAAGGAAAATCACCGAAGAGCGTCTCTATCAAAGAGAGGCGAATCTAAGTCACTACTATGATCAGCAACCTGTAATGATGTTGACGTTGGATGAGCAGAATCGTGTTCAACAAGTTAACCAATTTGCCGAACAACTGCTTGGTTATAAGTCGGATCAGATTTTGGGTCATCGTCTAAGAGAGTTCTATTTTAATCAGGATGCTCTCATTCCTAGACAAGTATTATTGCAACCTAAGCAGGCAATAAAGGGCGTGTGGCGCCGTGATATCGAATATCGACATGCTGACGGTCATACCGTCTGGGTTAGGGAAAATATTAGACCCTTGGTTGAGTCTGGACACATTCTGATCGTCGGGGAAGATGTCACTGAAACGCGTAAATTGTCAGAACAGCTTCAGTATCAAGCGCAACATGATTTGCTTACCGGAACCTATAGCCGCAACTATTTTGAGAGAGAATTAGAGAAGGCTCTGGGTGAAGTAGAAAGTTATACCCGCACTCATGCCATGCTGTACATCGACCTCGATCAGCTCAAAGTTCTCAATGATACTGCTGGCCATGAGGCTGGTGATGCCGCGATTCAGTTTTGTGCCAGCATGTTGGAAGAGGTATTACCATACAACAGCATTTTAGCTCGTATGGGAGGAGATGAGTTCGCTATCTTGCTAAGAGATTGCACAGAACTAGATGTTAAGAAAGTAGCCGACACTATTATTACCACTCTCAGTGAGCATGCCTTTGTTTGGGAAGATATCCGTCTTAATCTCAACTGCTCTATTGGTATTCGCTTGATTGACCACACTGCGTCTTCTCCGCAAATGGTCCATGCTCAAGCGGATACAGCCTGTCACGTCGCCAAAGAAGAGGGCAGGAATCGCTACAGCATGTACTGTCTCGACGATAAGGAGTTGCGTCGTCGGGAGCAGGAAATGGAGAGCGTCAATCTGGTTCATGAAGCGTTGGCGAACCAGCGCATTGAACTGTTTGCCCAGCGAATACTTGATTTAACAGGTGAAGAGCAGGGCATGCATTTCGAAATTCTAATTCGAATTAAAAACGCCGATGGGGAGTATATCTCTCCTGGTATCTTCATGCCGGCATCAGAGCGATACAATATTGCTCACCTCCTTGATAAACAGGTTGTGACACAAGCGCTAGATTGGCTGTCTGCGCACCCTGAAGCGCTCAAGGAACTCACTACCTGTGCGATCAATCTTTCTGGTCACTCTATGGGCAACAAGGAGTTTATCGCTTTCTTGCTGGATAAACTGACGCAATCAGATGTACCTTGCGACAAAATCTGCTTAGAGATTACCGAAACTGCCGCCATGAGTAATATGAATCAAGCGATAGAGTTTTTTACGCAGTTAAAAGCGTTGGGGTGCCAAATTGCTCTCGATGACTTTGGCTCAGGTCTATCGTCGTTCGGATATCTGAAGAAGCTACCCGTCGATATCGTCAAGATTGACGGGATATTTGTTCGAGATATTGATGTGAATGAAATGGACCACCTAATGGTGCGATCGATTAATGATTTGGCGCGTCAGATGGGCAAAAAAACGGTTGCTGAATTTGTCGAGAATACCCACATCATTGAACAACTTATGGAGTTGGGCGTTGATTATGCTCAGGGATACATCATTGGCAAACCTAAGCCACTGCCGGAGTTAGTGGAAGAGCTAATGGCGATAGAGAAAACTTAGTACCCGTATTGAAAATCCAGTACACTGCGCACTCTTATCGTAACAACATTTTGGAGCACTTCGTGCAACTACAACTTCAATGTGAAGACCAGACTCAAACTGAGCGGTTTGTAGAGCTTACTCAACGCTGGGGATTGACTCACAGTGATGACAGTCCGTTTGCTTTAGTTCTGACTGAGCATAGGCTTGAGCTGCGTAAACTCGATGAGCCCAAACTTGGTGCGATATATGTGGATTTAGCGGGTGGTGCAGTGGCACACCGACGTAAGTTTGGTGGTGGCAAGGGACAAGCTATTGCTAAAGCAGCAGGATTAAACAAAGGCAGCACGCCAACCGTACTTGATGGTACCGCTGGCCTTGGCCGCGATGCGTTTGTATTGGCGTCATTAGGCTGTAAGGTTCAAATGGTTGAGCGTCATCCGGTTGTCGCAGCGCTCTTAGATGATGGTCTTGAGCGAGCTAAGCAAGACTCAGAAATCGGCGATTGGGTCAGTGAACGTATGTCATTACTTCATGCTTCGAGCCATGATGCGCTTGAACAATTGGCGGCTGATCCTAACTTTGTTAAACCTGACGTGGTGTATTTGGATCCCATGTATCCTCACCCTGAAAACAAAAAAAAGAGTGCACTGGTAAAAAAAGAGATGCGAGTTTTTCAGTCTCTAGTTGGGGCAGACCTCGACGCTGATGGTTTGTTAGAGCCTGCCTTAGCCCTTGCTACTAAAAGGGTTGTAGTGAAAAGACCGGACTACGCAAACTGGCTGAATGATAAGAAACCAGCGATGGCGATTGAAACGAAAAAGAACCGATTTGATGTTTATGTCAATGCATCAATGACTTAGCAAACGCTGTTTTAATTCTGCGATGTTTGCGCTTGCTTATTATTGATTAAATGGTTATATCTTACTAAGAACTATTCGTATTCTTAGCTGGAGTGGTGGCGTGACTAAACGTCTTTGTAAGATGAACCGTAAACAAATCGCTGATAGCTTAGGTGAAATTCACCGCTTGGTGAGCGATACCAAGTATGTCTGCCGTTCATGTGCTCGCTCTTCATCATCGAAAGCCTCGCTTTGTAAACCATCGGCAATTCCTCCGAAATCTTGTCAAAATCAGCCTATTGAGCAACAAAAAAACTGCGCTTTACTGGCTGAAGCTTTGCCGAAGACACCTAAAGTTATCCCTTCACCAGACAAGGCTCAAGCGATAAGAAAGGTTGTCGAGCGTGTCAAAGAGAAGGTGGCACAACCTCAACCGTCAATACACCATCAACAAACGGAAGTTATGTTGCCCAAACTGGGTGATTTACCTAGTAAGCGAGTGATTAAGCGCGCGAAGAAAACACTCAAAAAATACTACAAGCAACAAAAGAAGCTGCTTAAATTGGCTAAGAAGCAACAAAAACTGCTCAAAAAGCAGCAAAAGCTCGAGACAAAATTGCCGAACACGTTGGCCTTAGCGGCAACCATTTCGGAAATGCGGGATGTTGTAAGTGGTTCTAACATCCACTAAATGAACAATAAAAAACGCTCTCCACAAGGAGAGCGTTTTTTATGTACGAGGCATTATAAAGAGATCAATCTAGCTCTTGATGACTTTGCTGCACTTTTCTCTTTACCCAAGTTTCATTGACCCACAATGAAAGCAAAATGATCGCACCGCCAATACTGAGTTGAGTGACATCAACATCTCTGTTCCAAATAACGATGTTTACGATAAGACCTGCGGGTACTAGGGCATTATTCATGATCGCAAGAGCGCCAGCATTGACCATGGTTGCGCCTTTATTCCAAGCAAAATAGCCAAGACCTGAAGCAATAAGACCCAAGTAAATTAATACGCCCCACTGAGTGTTAGTTGTTGGCATTTTTTCGATATTACCCATAAGAGCAAAAGCGACAGTTGCAACGCACAATGCCCCCAGATAGAAGTAACCAAAGATGGTGTGTTGAGGAAGTTCTACCTGATATTTTTCCATCAGGTACTTGTAACCAACCTGTCCAATAGCGAAACAGATATTCGCTCCTTGCACGACCAAGAAACCAACAACAAAATTCTCATTTACGCCAGCAAACTTAATAAAAGCAGCTCCAGCAACGGCGATAACGGCAGTCACTAGGTACCATGGAGAGAAGCGTCTCTTCAGGAGGTCGTAAATAATTGTCACGTAAATAGGAGTGAAGACAGTAAACAGCAATACTTCTGGTACAGAAAGCAACAAGAAAGATTGATAGTAGAAGCAATACATCAGGCCGAGCTGGAAGCCGCCGATGACCATTAGACGAACGATTAGACCTTTGTCGACACCTCTAAATCGTAAGAATGGCAAGAAGACGAGGCTGGCCAGTGCCACTCGCATCAATACAGAAAACCAAGAATCAACCTGACCAGCAAGATAGACGCCGATCAGGCTAAAAGAGAAAGCCCACAATAAAGTGACCGCGGATAAATACCCCATAACTAAGACTCATTATCAAAAATTATCGGGCAGTTTATACCAATATTTACTATCAATCAGTCTTTAAGTGGTACTACCAACATATCAACAGGAGAACAGTTGATTAGCTGACGAGTCGAAGAGAGCAGTTTGCTCCAGAAGTCTTGGTGATGACCACAGACGACTAGGTCAATATTAAACTCATTGATTGTATCGCACAGCTCATTACTCAAATCACCACTACCGACTAAGGTATGCTTAATCGGGTAATTGGCGTGTTCTGCCAGCTCTTGAAGTTGTTTTTGAGATGCTTCGATTGCCTGATGTTGAGTCTCAGCTAGGTTGATATCAATTAAGCCTGTGTAGAGCTCTGCGTAGTTCACATCGATATGGATAAATGAAACCACAGCATCAAGAGGCTTGGCCAGAGATACCGCTTTATCGACCAAAAGCTTGCTGTCTTCCGAGAGATCAATGGCGACCAAAATATGTTGATAACTCATAGTGCTATCTCCTTGTAAGGGTGTTGATTAAAGATTAGCACCTCAGATTGATAAATTTTGCAGGAGTGATCTCAGATCCACATTTGCTATGCAAAGTGTTAAGGTGATGAACATGATATAGTCAATTTAACTTCATAGACTTAGTAGGAGTGGTACATGCTTTCTCAAGCAATGGTTGATCAATTGAATGAGCAAATTAATCTCGAATTTTTCTCATCCAATCTATACTTACAAATGAGTGCTTGGTGTGAAGACAAAGGATTCGAAGGTGCGGCTGAATTTTTACGTAAGCACGCTGTAGAAGAAATGGAGCACATGCAACGTCTTTTCACTTACGTAAGTGAAACAGGATCAATGCCGATTCTGGGTGCTATTGAAGCACCTAAGCACGAGTTCAATAGCCTAGGAGATGTATTCCGCGAAACTTTTGAGCATGAGCAAATGATTACTGAAAAAATCAATAAGCTCGCTCATCTTGCGTTTACATCACAAGACTATTCAACGTTCAACTTCTTGCAGTGGTACGTGGCTGAGCAGCACGAGGAAGAGAAGTTATTTAAAGGGATTTTAGATAAGTTAGATCTTGTTGGTGAAGATGGTAAAGCGCTGTTCTTTATCGATAAAGATTTAGCAGCTTTGGCAAAAGAAGGTTCATCTTCAATAATGGATGCCCCTGCTGAGTAATCAGCGAAAGACACTCTAGTTTAGGTCGTCTTTTTCTCTGGGCATTTTAGAAGATGTAGGGAGGAAAAGATGATCAATGCCGACACAATTCTATTTGCATTATTGATGGTGACGCTGGTGAACATGGTTCGCTATCTTACCGCGCTGCGCTCACTCATTTACATTATGCGAGAGGCTCATCCTTTGCTTTACCAGCAAGTGGATGGCAATGGCTTCTTTACTACCCACGGTAATGTCACTAAGCAAGTTCGTTTATTTCACTACCTCAAGAGTAAAGAGTACCATCACCATCATGATGAAGTGTTTACAGGTAAGTGCGATAGAGTACGAGAGCTGTTCATCTTGTCGACCTCTCTGCTAGGTGTCACCTTGCTCGCTGCGATGATTCTCTGAGTGTTGAATTGGCATTCAAAGTAAATATCGCTAAAATAACCTTTCAAATTGCTAAGGATGTGCATAATGCACATCCTTTTTTATTGGTTTAAATGAGTAGCTATTCATGACGGAAAAGTTTGACGTTGTCATCATCGGAGCTGGCGCTGCGGGGCTAATGTGTGCGGCGGAAGCTGGGAAGCGTGGCCGTAAGACACTAGTGCTCGATCATGCTAAAAAGCCAGGTCGTAAAATTCTTATTGCTGGTGGCGGTCGATGTAATTTTACTAATTACGATGTGTCAGCGAATAACTACCTGTGCCAAAACCCTCACTTCGTTAAATCGGCGTTATCTCAATATACCAATTGGGATTTTATTTCCATGGTCAGCAAACATGGTATTGAGTTTGAAGAGCGCGATCATGGTCAGCTATTTTGCGTTGGTGACTACACGTCAAAAGACATAGTGAAAATGCTGCTTGCTGAATGCGATTTACCATCGATTACACAACGCTATCAGCAAGATGTTCACCAAATTGAGAAAACCGAGCATGGTTTTGTATTGCATGCCAACACCAATGTGATTGAGTGCCAATCGTTAGTTATTGCAACGGGCGGACTTTCTATGCCTAAGCTGGGCGCGACACCGTTTGGATACAAGATTGCGGAACAGTTTGGCCTAGAGGTTATCTCAACCACAGCAGGTCTTGTGCCGTTTACTCTGCACAAAGAAGATAAAGAAGCATTTGCTGAGTTATCTGGAATTGCTGTTCCTGCCGAGATCACTGCTCAAGATGGCACAATGTTCAAGGAAGCGCTGCTATTTACTCACCGTGGATTGTCAGGTCCTTCTGTATTGCAGATCTCTTCATTCTGGAAGGCAGGAGAAAAGGTGACGATTAACCTAGTGCCTGAAGCGGATATAGATGAACTGCTACAACGTTCACTTGAGAAGCACCCAAATCAGACACTAAAGAATACTCTGGCGAAGGTGTTACCTAAGCGCTTAGTTGAAGTGCTCATCGATAGAAAAGTACTGCAAGATAAGCCGCTTAAACAATTTAACACCAAGCAACTTGGTGAGATCACCCATACCTTGGAAAACTGGCAGGTAATGCCTAATGGAACTGAAGGCTATCGAACCGCGGAAGTGACGCTGGGGGGCGTGGACACCAATCATCTTTCTTCAAAAACAATGGAGTGTAAGCAAATCAAAGGTTTGTACTTTATTGGCGAAGTAATGGATGTAACAGGGTGGCTCGGCGGCTATAACTTCCAGTGGTGCTGGAGCTCCGGCTTTGTGGCCGGTCAGTGGGTGTAATTTTCGTGAAGTAAATATGAATAGAGTTCACTCGTAGGTACTACACTTATCCTATAAAAAAGTGAAGGGTAGCGAAGGAGTGAACTCTATGAGCCAAGAAGCACTGATATCTCGTATAAATGAATTACCTCGTATCGAAAGTGTTTTGCAAGAACTGCTCGAGATGGTCAACCGTGACTCAATCGACTTTAGTGAGCTTGCACATAAAATGGCTATGGATCAGGTGCTGCTGGCTCGTGTGTTGAGGATGGCAAACTCGGCTCAGTTTGGAGGCGTTAAAGGTACCTCCAATATTAATGATGCAATAGTTCGTATCGGTATCGGAGCCATTCGTAATCTTATCTCATCTTCTATTTTGGCTTCTAGCTTTCCAAAAATAGAAACGCTCAACATCAAAGACTACTGGGCTGGCACGTTTGAAGTGGCCACTATCGCCAGTACCATCGCAAAAGATATCAAACTCGATCCCAATGAAGCGTTCACAACGGGTATTTTGCATAACATCGGCGAGTTAATGATTCACACATTAGAACCGGAAAAAGCCGTTGCGATTAGTCAGCGTGTCGCAAATGGAGAAAATGCGGCTTTGGTACAGAGGGAAGTGCTTGGTGTTGATGCTCAGCAGCTTGGGGCAGTCTTGGCTGAAAGTTGGAAGTTTCCAAATGAGTTGGTGGATGCGATAGCCAATGTTAATCACCCTGCCAAAGCGGTTGAATCCAAACGACTCGCTTGTCTGATGTACTTAGCTCGTGATGCTCATCAGCGTTGGGACGCGATGTTTGAAGAACATGAAAAGCAACGCTACTTGGCGAATAGCAAAGCGGCTCAAGCTCTGCAGGTTTCGCCAGAGCTGGCGTCCAAAATTGATAAAGTGCGTGGTCAGGGAAGCGAACTCGCCTATCAATTGTTCTAAATAGATAGGCGAATGATTTATTGCGAACTGGTTAGATGGCTTGTTTACTAAGATCCTTTTTGCCAAATCTGATCTGTTGGATCACCAAGCCCACAATAATTAACACCAACCCGATGAGAGTCGATGGATGAATCTGCTCTCCGATAATGCTTGCCAGTAGCATCAATGAGATAAAAGGTGAGGCGAAAATTAGGTTGCTAATACGCGCCGTATTTTGCGTGAGTTTCAATGCACTTAGCCATAAGACGAAAGTAACACCCATTTCAAAAAGACCCACATAGGTCACTGCAAACCATCCTTGAGTCGATATCTGTGCAAAGGAAAGGCCTTCATACAGGGTTAAACCAATAGCACAAGGGATTGCGACGAGAAAACCTAATAGCACGCCAACAATAGGATCCGCTTTGTTTTTGGTATTGAGAATCCAGTAGCTTGCCCACAATAGAGTCGAAAGTAGTGCTAAACCAACGCCAAGTGGGCTATCAAAATTCAAACCGAGAACATCGCCTTTAGTGGCAATCACAATGACTCCAAGATAGCTAAAGGTACAGGCAAGCCAATCTTGCTTACGAATCTTTTGTCCCAAAAAAGCAGCGGCCATCAGAGTGAGAGTAATCGCCCAGCTGTAATTGATTGCCTGTGCTTGAGATGCGGGCAACAAATCATAGGCCTTGAACAAAATAATGTAGTAGGCCAAAGGGTTTATCAGGCCAAGTAGTATGTAGTACCAAGGGTTAGAGAGGAACGTGCTTGGTAATAGTTTGAGCTTACCTTGAACGGTACATATGACCAAAAGCGCAATGGCAGAGACAATGCTTGCGATGGTAAGCATTTGAATTGGAGAGAGCTCTGCCAGAGTGAGTTTGAAAGCAGTGGCTACCGTTGACCAGAGGAGTACAGCCGATAAACCTAATCCTAAAGCGCGACGCTCGTTCATGATGTTCCTTAATAAAACCAATGACTTGCATATCGTTAGCCATTGGTGTGGTACAGAGTACGGAGCGCCTAGTCTAGCTGTTCGATATCTAGCCGACAAACTGGACATTTATCCAGTGGTCAAATACCATTGAAACTATCGAAATATGAAGAGTTAAATCATTATTATGCAATGGATTCTTGAGCATCAAGGCGTGCTGGCTAGTGGAATGATCAGTGCAATAACCAGTGGGTTGACCGTTGGCTGGTGGGTCAAACAAAAAATGCGTTTTAACCAACAGCTCCTTGAACAACAAGTAGAATCGAATCAACAGCTGGCGAGCACTCAGATAGCACAGCTAGAGAAGGAGCTGGCAGAAGCTCAGCAAGATCTTGATGAACTCGATGGTGAGCGTGATAGAGCGGCACTTGAAATTAAACAATCCCACGGAAAGCTGATGGCGGTGCTTGAGAAGCTGCGTTACTTTGAAGCGGTGAAACAAGAGCGCCAGCAGTACGCTGATGATTTAGATCGTCTTCGTGAACAAAAATCTCAGCTTGAAGCACAGTTGCGAGAGCAGGAAGCACGTCATGAGCAAGAGAATAAATCTAATCATGAGAAGCTACAGTTACTGGAACAAGCAGAAGAACGTTTAAAGCAGCAATTTGAATATCTTGCTAACCAGTTGTTTGATGCCAAAACCGCTAAGGTTGATCAGCAAAATCGCCAAAGCCTCGATGGTTTGCTTACGCCGCTAAGAGAGCAACTCGAAGGGTTTAAGAAACAGGTTAGTGATAGCTTCAATCAAGAAGCGAAAGAGCGCCATACATTAGTTCATGAGCTTAAGAATCTACAACGTCTCAATGAACAGATGAGTAAGGAAGCGTTGAATCTCACTCAAGCCTTGAAAGGTGATAACAAGCAGCAGGGCAACTGGGGTGAGGTGGTACTTGCAAGGGTGTTAGCGGAATCGGGATTGCGTGAAGGACATGAGTACCAGACTCAAGTCAGCTTACAGAACGAGGCTGGAAAGCGCTATCAGCCAGATGTCATTGTTCATTTACCGCAGAATAAGCAAGTCGTGGTGGATTCGAAGATGGCACTGGTTGCCTACGAGCGTTACTTCAACTCGGAAACTAACCATGATAGGGAGCGTGCTTTAAGTGACCACTTACTTGCAATTCGTGCTCATATCAAAGGGTTATCCCAGAAAGACTACCATCAACTAAAAGGTATCCAGAGCTTAGATTACGTATTGATGTTCATTCCCGTCGAACCTGCTTTCCAAGTTGCGATTCAGGCCGACCCAAGCCTAGTCAAAGATGCAATGGAGCAGAACATCATTTTAGTCAGTCCGACGACCTTGTTGGTTGCTTTGCGCACCATTGATAATTTATGGCGTAATGAGCGTCAAAACCAAAATGCACAAATCATTGCTGAACGGGCTAGTAAGCTCTATGACAAGCTGCGTCTGTTTGTTGATGACATGGAGAGTTTAGGTGGTGCGCTCGACAAAGCGAATCAGACCTATCAAGGGGCGATGAATAAGCTTGTTACCGGACGAGGTAATGTGATTCGTCAGGCAGAAAGCTTTAAACAGCTCGGTGTGGAGGTGAAAAAATCCATCTCAAATGACTTAGCTCAGCTCGCACATCACGATCAATTCACAGAAAATGCAAGCTTGGATAAAAATGACTCGTTCGCTGAAAGACATACGGATGAGGATAAAGTAAACTAATCGCCCGCAGTGCTTAGGTCGTATTAATTCAATGCACTGTACGAAGAGGAATCACAATGACGGATACAAGCGTGCAATCGAATACAGCTTTAGAATCTAATGAAACCACGCATTTTGGTTTCACCACCGTAGCGAAAGAAGAGAAAGTCGCAAAAGTTGCTGAAGTTTTCCACTCTGTGGCAGCTAAGTACGACATCATGAATGACCTGATGTCAGGTGGTATCCATCGCTTATGGAAACGTTTTACGATCGACTGCAGTGGTGTTCGTCCTGGTCAGCGTGTTCTTGACCTAGGTGGTGGTACAGGTGATCTGACGGCTAAATTCTCACGTATCGTCGGCGAAAAAGGCCATGTCATTCTAGCGGATATCAACAACTCAATGCTCAACGTGGGTCGTGATAAGTTACGTGACAATGGCATTGTTGGTAATGTTCATTATGTTCAGGCTAACGCGGAAGAACTTCCTTTCCCTGACGACTATTTTGACGCAATTACCATCAGCTTCTGTTTACGTAATGTAACCGACAAAGATAAAGCACTGCGTTCAATGTATCGTGTATTAAAGCCGGGTGGTCGTCTGCTTGTGCTTGAGTTCTCTAAGCCAGTATTTGAACCTCTATCAAAGGTTTATGACAGTTACTCTTTCCATTTATTGCCGAAAATGGGTGAGCTGGTGGCCAACGATGCAGAGAGTTACCGTTACCTTGCAGAGTCTATCCGTATGCACCCAGATCAAGAGACGCTAAAAGGGATGATGGACGAAGCCGGTTTTGAGCAAACCAGTTACTACAATCTGACTGGTGGCATCGTTGCGCTGCACCGTGGTTACAAATTCTAAGGTTATTCGCTATGCCATTTGAACCACTTGTAACGGCAGTGATTGAAACATCGCTCAACATTCTAATTAAGGATGACCCAGAATTGGGTCGTCGTCTTGCTCGTTTAAAAGGTCAGGTTATTCAAGTTCATCTCAAAGAACTGAATAAAACATTAACCTTTATCTTTAGCCAGCAAATTGATGTGTTGGCAAACTATGAAGGCGAGCCAGATTGTTACTTATCCCTTAATCTATCTGTACTTCCAGAATTGCGTGAACAGTCCAACATTACTCGTTTGATCAAACAAGATAAGTTGATTCTTGAAGGTGATATCCAACTGGCACAGAAGTTCTCTCAGCTTATGACGGATTGCAAACCTGACATTGAAGAGTGGTTGTCTAGAGTGACCGGTGATGTGGTTGCTCACACTGTCGTGAAAGGTGCGGCCAACGTGGGTCAAATGATTAAGTCACAAGCGACTAAGCATCAAAACCACCTTGCTCAAGTCTTAACTGAAGAGTGGAAAATAGCCCCTGCGCCACTTGAAATTGCTCACTTCTGTGATCAAGTTGATGATGTCAGAAGTCAAGCTGCACGTGTGGAAGCGAAACTTAATCAGCTATTGGAGCGTGCATGACCTTAACTGAGCTGCGTCGCTTATACCGAATTATCCGAGTCCAATTGGAATATGGTCTTGATGAGTTGCTGCCCAATCATCAATTAACTAAAGCGCCTCTGTTAGCACGAAAAAGTCTGTTCTGGATTAAGAATCAACATCCAGACAAGCCGCTTGGCGATAGACTGCGACTAGCGCTGCAAGAACTTGGTCCGGTATGGATCAAGTTTGGTCAGATGATGTCGACACGTCGCGATCTTTTTCCTCCCCAGATTGCCGATCCACTTGCCTTACTGCAGGATCAGGTTTCCCCATTTGATGGTCAGTTAGCTAAACAGCAAATAGAGCAGGCGCTAGGCGGTTCACTTGACACTTGGTTTGATGATTTTGACATTAAACCGCTGGCTTCGGCCTCCATTGCTCAGGTTCACACGGCTAAGCTAAAGTCGACTAACCAAGAAGTGGTATTAAAGGTCATTAGGCCAGATATTCGCCCGGTCATTGATGCAGATCTAAAACTGATGTACCGCATGGCGCGTATAGTCGCAAAAGCACTTCCTGAAGCACGTCGTTTAAAACCGGTTGAGGTCGTGCGTGAGTACGAGAAAACCTTACTTGATGAGCTTGATCTAAGACGTGAAGCGGCGAACGCGATTCAGCTCCGACGAAACTTTGAAGGTAGTGAAGAACTTTACGTTCCAGAAGTGATCACTGATTTCAGTAATAAAACTGTCATGGTTTCTGAGCGAATATACGGCATTCAAGTATCGGACATCGAAGGTCTGAAGGCGAATGGCACCAACATGAAGCTGCTAGCGGAACGTGGTGTAAGCGTGTTCTTTACTCAGGTATTTCGAGACAGCTTTTTTCATGCTGATATGCATCCGGGCAATGTGTTTGTTGAACCGGAGCACCCTGAGAATCCTCGTTGGATAGGCTTAGATTGTGGCATTGTCGGTACGCTTAATAGTGAAGATAAACGCTATTTAGCAGAGAACTTTTTAGCTTTCTTTAACCGAGACTATCGCCGAGTCGCTGAACTGCATGTTGAGTCAGGTTGGGTTCCACGTGAAACCAATGTGGATGAGTTTGAATTTGCTATCCGTATTGTATGTGAGCCTATATTTGCTAAGCCTTTGTGCGAAATTTCATTTGGTCATGTGCTATTGAATCTCTTCAATACAGCACGACGATTTAATATGGAAGTTCAGCCTCAGTTGGTTTTGCTACAAAAAACCTTGCTCTATGTGGAAGGCCTAGGTCGACAGCTATACCCTCAATTGGATTTGTGGGAAACCGCTAAACCATTCCTCGAAGAGTGGATGATGAACCAAGTAGGGCCTCAGGCGGTGATTAATGCGGTGAAAGATAGAGCGCCGTTCTGGGCCGAAAAATTGCCAGAGTTGCCTGAGCTTCTGTATGACAGCTTGCGTCAGGGCAAGATGATGAATCAGCGCATGGATCAGCTATATCAAGGTTATCGTTCCAGCAAGCGTCAGCAAGCGACAGGAAAATTTTTATTTGGTGTTGGTGCCACATTAGTCGTATGCTCGGCAATATTGGTCAACAGCACATATGAGCAACTTTCAATGGTGAGCGCACTAGGTGGCGTCACATTTTGGTTGCTTAGTTGGCGAGCTTATCGTCGATAGACGTTAAACTCTTGAAATAATTTTGTTTAATAAGACCCGAGGTAAAAAGAATGGGTGGTATTAGTATTTGGCAACTTCTAATTATTGCTGTCATCGTTGTTCTACTGTTTGGTACTAAGAAACTACGTGGCATTGGCGGCGATCTTGGTAGCGCAGTAAAAGGCTTTAAGAAAGCGATGAGTGAAGATGATGCGGCTAAGAAAGACGCTGACTTCGAGCAAAAGAACCTAGAACAGCAGAAAACGGACGCGACTGCTGAAACTAAGAAAGACAAAGAGCAGGCGTAACTCGTGTTTGATATCGGTTTTTGGGAACTGGTATTAATATCTGTCGTTGGGCTGGTGGTTCTTGGTCCGGAGCGTTTGCCTCATGCAATTCGCAGTGTCTCTAAGTTTATAGGCGCAGCAAAGAATATGGCGAACAGTGTGAAAGATGAGCTTTCTCACGAGCTTAAGATACAAGAACTGCAAGAAAACTTGCGTAAAGCGGAACAAATGGGGATGGAAGACCTTTCCCCAGAGCTGAAGGCTTCGGTAGAGCAGTTGAAGCAAGCTGCGCAAGATGTACAACGCCCATATGCGAGCAAAAGCGACTCAGCATTGAATAAGTCTGAGACAGTGAATGAGAGTATTGAATCCGTTCCAAGCGCCAATGACTCCACGGAGAAGGTTGAGAGTTTATCTCCTCAACCATCGCCACAGGCAGATAAAAAAGCCGAATAGTCTCGCATTAGGAGGAGCTGTTTAATTGCAGCTCCTTTTCGATTTTTTTGAGTAGAGGTTTCCATGTCTTCTGTTGAGCAGACACAGCCTTTGATCAGTCACCTATTGGAGCTACGAAATCGCTTATTACGTGCAATTCTAGCCGTGTTAGTGGTGTTCATAGGGCTGATCTATTTCTCCAATGATATCTATGAGTTTATCTCTGCACCTTTGGTAGAGCGTTTACCAGAAGGGGCAACGATGATTGCAACTGATGTTGCATCTCCGTTCTTTACCCCGTTAAAGCTGACATTAATAGCGTCTATTTTTCTCGCGGTACCGTTTATTCTTTATCAAGTTTGGGCTTTCGTTGCACCGGGCTTATATAAACATGAACGTAGACTCATCATGCCACTTATGTTTTCAAGTTCACTACTGTTTTACTGTGGTGTTGCTTTTGCCTACTTTGTGGTATTTCCATTAGTGTTTGGATTCTTCACCGCTATCTCGTTGGGTGGAGTGGAGTTTGCGACAGACATTTCGAGTTATCTCGATTTTGTACTGGCTCTATTCCTCGCATTTGGTATTGCATTTGAAGTTCCAGTCGCAATTATTTTGTTGTGTTGGACAGGTGCAACCACACCGAAAAGCTTGAGTGAAAAACGTCCATATATTGTGGTCGGCGCATTTGTCGTTGGTATGATGCTAACGCCACCAGATATGATTTCACAAACCTTGCTGGCAATACCGATGTGTTTGCTTTTTGAGGTGGGTTTATTCTTTGCTCGTTTCTATGTTCGCAAGGACGAGGCTGATGGGCAGGAAGAAGAAGTCTAATCTTCTACCAAATACATAAAAGGCTTGCCAATCGGCAAGCCTTTTTCGTTTAAAGAGATATTGATTCAAAGGGCAAACAGGGTTGTCGCGTTCTGTGTGGTTAACTGGTCTACCTGCTCGACACTGATTTGGCGCAGCTCAGCGATACGTTGGGCAACCAAAGAGGTATAAGCGGGCTCATTACGCTTACCACGATGAGGAACGGGCGCTAAATAAGGGCAGTCCGTTTCAAGGATGACATAGTTCATATCAAGATGAGGTATCACCTTGTCCATCCCGCCATTTTTAAAAGTAGACACGCCTCCAAGGCCGAGGTGGAATCCAAGGTCATTGATTGCTTTAGCCTCTTCGAGACTGCCACCAAAGCAGTGGAACACGCCTGATAGGGAACCGTCTTGTTCCTGACTTAGTAAGCTCAGGGTTTCCTCAATCGAATCTCGCGTATGGATGACAACAGGCAGTTTCATCTCTTTCGCCCAATTGAGCTGTGTGATGAAGGCCATCTCTTGCTCTGCTCTAAAGGTCTTATCCCAGTAAAGGTCAATACCGATCTCGCCCACGGCAATAAAGCGATGTTTCTCAAACCATGAATAGATGATATCCAGCGTCTGTTTGACATTGCCATCGACATAGCAAGGGTGGAGTCCCATCATCGAACGGCAAATCTGTGGGTATTGCGCTTCAGTAGCGAGCATTGGCTCTATCGAATCTAAGTCGATATTAGGTAACAATATTCTATCAATGCCTTGGGCTAGGGCCCGTTTAACTACGTCATCACGGTCTGCATCAAATTCACTGGCATAGATATGCGCATGGGTATCGATCATGGTCAGTCTCTGGAACTCATTTAATGGATGCCAGTATACGGCAGTGTGAGCATTTGGTCATTTTTTGCATTTTTCTACTTTGTTGCTAGCGTCACTACCGAGGAGTGATATTATGCAATCCAAGCACTTTCACCAGACAAGGAGAATAGAGTGTCAGTTTCGATTCAAGGTCAGTTCCCTGGCCGTCGCATGCGCCGTCTGCGCAAGCATGACTTTAGCCGCCGTCTAATGGCTGAAAACCAACTGTCTGTAAATGATTTGATTTACCCAATGTTTATTTTAATGGGTAAAGATCGCCGCGAAACCGTGGAATCTATGCCTGGCATTGAACGTCTTTCTATTGATTTGATGTTAGAAGAAGCTCAATACCTTGCTCAGTTGGGTGTGCCAGCGATTGCTCTATTTCCTGTTGTGAATCAAGACGCAAAAAGTGTGTGCGCAGCGGAAGCGTACAACCCAGAAGGTTTGGTGCAACGTGCAGTACGCTCTCTAAAAGAGCACATCCCAGAAATCGGTGTTATCACAGATGTGGCTCTTGATCCGTTCACCACACATGGTCAGGACGGTATCATCGATGAAGAGGGTTACGTACTTAACGATGAAACCACTCAAGTTCTGATTAAACAGGCGCTATCACACGCAGAGGCAGGCGCAGATGTCGTCGCTCCTTCTGACATGATGGATGGTCGTATCGGCGCAATTCGAGAAGCGCTTGAGCAGGCTGGTCACATCAATACTCAGATCATGGCTTACTCTGCGAAGTATGCATCATGTTACTACGGCCCATTCCGCGATGCGGTTGGTAGTGCGAGCAACCTTAAAGGTGGCAATAAGAAGAACTACCAAATGGATCCGGCGAACAGTGATGAAGCGATTCACGAAGTCGCGATGGACGTCAACGAAGGCGCCGATATGGTTATGGTTAAGCCAGGCATGCCTTATCTTGATATCGTTCGTCGTGTTAAGTCTGAGCTACAAGTTCCAACATTTGCTTATCAGGTTTCTGGTGAGTATGCGATGCACAAAGCGGCTTTTGCCAATGGTTGGTTGAAAGAGCGTGAGACGGTGATGGAATCTCTGTTGTGCTTTAAGCGCGCAGGCGCCGATGGCATTCTGACCTACTTTGCTAAAGATGTTGCTGAATGGTTGGCGCAAGAGAATGCACAGGCAGCTGAATATCTTAAAGGCTCACAAGAGTAAAGCCATAACATTGATTTGTTGAATTAAAGGCTAGCAATCCGCTGGCCTTTTTGTTTTTGGGGAAGAGTAATGACAGTTATATGCCGCGAAGGGACGTTGACTGAGTGTGTTGAGGTTGTGAATGACATTACCGAGTTTATTCATAAAGAAACCATTGGTAGTTTATCTGAGCGACTCGAAGGAAAACGCTATCTCATCCAGATTGCTGAGGAAGAAGGGCAGTTGCTCGGCTTTAAGATTGGCTATCAACTGGATGAAGAAACGTTTTATAGCTGGTTTGGCGGTGTTTCGTCTAAGGCGAGAAATAAAGGTGTCGCACAGAAATTGTTAGATGTTCAAGAGCGTTGGGTAAAGGAACAAGGCTATAAACAACTCAAAGTGAAATCGAGAAACCAGTTTCCAGCGATGTTAAGACTCTTACTTAGAAATGGTTATCTCATTGAAAAATTTGAACAAAAAAATCCTTTGCTGGAGAGCCGAATTCACTTTTTGAAGGTACTCAAGTGAGTTAAAAAAATAAATGAGATTTTTTCTCATTTAGATGTTGACGCATTAAATGAGAATGGTTATTATTTATCTCGTCTTAGGGAATGAGAGAAGTTCACAAGGACGGTGAGTTACCAAATTCAACATTGGAGTTGGTGATGACACAGAACTTAATCGAACTTGCACGAGTTCTTTTTGACACGACATTGCTCACATTGCTTCCAGTGTAATTTATAGCTTTATGGCAAAGCAGAGACATTCACCTGAATATGCTTTGACCCCTTTTTGCTAGGCGACATCGAAAGATGTCGCTTTTTTTATACCTAAGATTTTTGGATGAACAAAAGGACACCAATAGTCTTTTCCACAGTTAAGGATCATTGTTAGATCGAGTTAGGAATGATCGATCTAATTAAATGTTCTTTTATTACATGTAGTTAAGATGTGCTGGTTGTCTTTTTGCTAACCATTTATATCCTGTGGGTAAATAATATAAACAGAGTTATCCACAATTTTGGCGTTCTGTTGAAAAAGGAATGTGCAAATGTGTGAGTCGGTCGCAAAGAGTTAAAATGGATTCACTCTCGCAGTCATGGCATCCTAGGCAGATCTTATTTGCATTCTCTTTGGATACGTACAAGCTATGGCCCATATTCCTGATAATCCGTTAATCCTAATTGACGGTTCTTCTTACCTTTATCGCGCATTCCATGCTTATCCAGGCACGATGAGCAATGGTGATATTCCTACCAACGCTGTCTATGGTGTGGTGAATATGTTGCGCAGCATGATGCGTCAATTTGCTTCTGACCGTATTGCTGTGGTTTTTGATGCGAAAGGTAAAACTTTCCGTGATGACATGTATCCAGAGTACAAGGCAAACCGACCACCGATGCCCGATGATCTGCGCTGTCAGATCGAACCGTTGCACAACGTCATTCGTGCAATGGGCTTACCTTTGATCTGCATTCCCGGAGTTGAGGCGGATGATGTCATCGGTACGTTAGCTTACCAAGCATCGCAAGAAGGCATGCCGGTACTGATTAGTACGGGTGATAAGGACATGGCTCAGTTGGTCGACGACAACATCACACTGATCAATACCATGACTAACGTGGTAATGGATCGTGAAGGGGTGGTTGAGAAGTTTGGTATTCCACCTGAGTTGATCATCGACTATCTCGCTTTAATGGGCGACAAAGTGGATAACATTCCTGGGGTTCCTGGTGTTGGTGATAAAACGGCTACTGCACTGCTACAAGGGATCGGTGGTATCGATAAGCTTTATGAAAACCTTGATGATATCGCAGGCTTAGGGTTCCGCGGTTCTAAGACCATGGCGCAGAAGCTAATTGATAACAAAGAGAATGCTGAGCTTTCTTACCAATTGGCAACCATCAAACTGGATGTTGAGTTAGATTGCACGCCTGAATCACTTCTCAAGGCGGAACCAAATAAAGATGAATTGATTAAGCTCTACGGTCAGTTAGTGTTTAAATCATGGTTAAATGAGCTGCTTGATGGTGGTACGGGTGTCGTAGAAGCCGACGAAAAGTCAGGTGCTCAGAGTAATAGTGCATCAGCAAGCTCAGTGCCAGATATGGATACATCGGCAGTGACCATAGATCGTAGTCAGTATGAGACGATTCTAGATGAAGCGACATTCAATGTTTGGCTAGAGAAATTAAAATCAGCGGAAGTCTTCGCTTTCGACACAGAAACTGACAGCCTAGATTACATGATTGCAAATTTAGTTGGTGTGTCGTTTGCGACAGAAGAGGGCGTCGCTGCTTATGTTCCTGTTGCTCATGATTATCTTGACGCACCTCAGCAGCTAGACCGTGATTGGGTGTTGGAGCAGTTGAAGCCAATACTTGAAGACGATAACCAAGCGAAAGTGGGACAAAACCTGAAATACGATGCTAGCGTGCTCGCTCGCTATGGTATCGAGATGAAAGGCATCAAGCATGACACCATGTTAGCCTCATACGTTTATAACAGCGTTGGTGGCAAGCACGATATGGATAGCTTGGCACTTCGTTTCCTACAGCATAGCTGTATCTCATTTGAACAGATTGCTGGTAAGGGTAAAAAGCAGCTTACCTTCAACCAGATTGAGCTTGATCAGGCGTCACCGTATGCAGCCGAAGATGCCGATGTCACACTTCGTCTTCACAACCGCTTGATGGAAAACATCGAACAAGACGCTAAGCTCAAAGCGATTTACCAAGAGATAGAAGTGCCTTTGGTGCCCGTTCTTTCTCGCATTGAGCGTACTGGTGTTCTCATTGATGACATGAAACTCGCAGCCCAGTCTCAGGAAATCGCCCTACGCTTAGATGAACTAGAGCAGAAGGCGTATGAGATCGCTGAGCAAGAGTTCAACATGAACTCTCCTAAACAGTTGCAGGTTCTATTATTTGAAAAAATGGGTCTGCCTGTAATTAAGAAGACGCCATCTGGTACGCCATCAACTAATGAAGAAGTACTGCAAGAGCTGGCTCTAGATTATCCACTACCTAAAGTCATCCTAGAATATCGTGGCTTAGCGAAGTTGAAGTCTACCTACACGGATAAGCTACCGAAGATGATTAATCCGGTGACAGGCCGTGTGCATACTTCCTATCATCAAGCTGTTACTGCGACAGGTCGCTTGTCATCAACGGATCCTAACCTACAAAATATCCCTATCCGTAATGAAGAAGGCCGTCGAATTCGTCAGGCATTTGTGGCGCCTCATGGATACAAGATCATGGCAGTCGACTATTCGCAAATCGAACTGCGTATTATGGCTCACTTATCTGGTGATAAAGCACTACTGGACGCGTTCCAGCAAGGGAAAGATATTCATGCTGCTACGGCTGCGGAGATCATGGGTACGACAATAGACCAAGTGAGTTCTGAACAACGTCGTCGCGCTAAAGCGGTTAACTTTGGTCTGATTTACGGCATGAGTGCTTTTGGTTTGGCGAAGCAACTTGGTATTCCTCGTGGCGAAGCGCAAGACTACATGAACAAATACTTCGAACGTTACCCTGGTGTCATGCAGTACATGGAAGATACTCGTAGTGCCGCAGCTGAGCTGGGCTATGTTGAAACCATTTTTGGTCGCCGTTTGCACTTACCTGAAATTCAGTCTCGTAACGGCATGCGTCGTAAAGCTGCAGAGCGAGCGGCAATCAACGCTCCAATGCAGGGAACTGCGGCCGACATCATCAAGAAAGCGATGTTGTTAGTCGATCAGTGGATTCAAGCTGAAGGTGATGGTCGCGTAAAACTCCTGATGCAAGTTCACGATGAACTGGTTTTTGAAGTTCAAGAGTCAGCTTTGACCGAAATTGAAAGTAAAGTACAGGAATTGATGGAATCAGCAGCTGAGCTGGCAGTACCACTTGTGGCTGAAGCGGGTCATGGTGATAACTGGGATCAGGCTCACTAGACAAAAAATAACCATTTTAATGAAATTAACATGAGCCAGCGCACAAACGCTGGCTTTTTTTTGTCGTGAATAAAGTATTGAATGGCTCTGTCTAAATGTTGCTAAATAAAATTTTAATGAAAAAAACTTACAAAAGTGGTTTTCATTTCTGACCAATTGTTGTACATTAATCGACGTAGGGTACAGAGGTAAGATGTTCTATCTTTCAGACCTTTTGTTTCACGTTATTGGATTAGGCTGATTCAGCCGCCCCAGTCAGCTTTTGACTGGGGCGTTTTTTATTGGGCCAAATAAAACTTTGTGGCTCTACCCAAGTAACATTTCTACTGCTTTTATTCCTGTCTTATATCATCAAAGCAAACCATCTCTATCTTCAGTTTTGTAACTAAAAGAAAATATGTAACTTATTACCAGTCACACTTTGGTTATTTTGACTCGAAAATCAAAACCTTGGTTCGTCGCGAAATTTAGATTTAATTTAAATTAAAATTTTATAAATCAATCGGTTGTAATTTTTTGTCTTTTGATTGATGCAGGATTCTAGTGGGAGAGATTAAGTTGATTTGCAACGGCAGATAACAGATCCTTAGCAAATAATAATTAATAATACCTATTCTCTCCCGTTGCCCCATCTGACAAGGTGGGGCTTTTATTATCGGATTCAGATAACCCAAATAAAAAAGCCCCACCAATGAGGTAGGGCTAGATATCACGACAATCCGGGCTTATTCGATTTCGTTGTCACTATTTTCTTCGTCAACAATCTCATCAACCAGAGCTTCTGCTAGTGCTGGTGCAAACCATTCATCAAGTTTGTTACGTAATACGTCAACACCAATGCCTTTAAGTGATGAGAAAGCAGCAACACTAACATCTCCACCAAAGCCGACAGCGTCTTTCTTGATTTTCAACACTTGGGCTTTGCGAGCACCGCTTTTTAACTTGTCAGCTTTAGTGAGCAGGACTTGAACAGGAATGCCACTATCTACTGCCCAGAAAATCAATTGCTGGTCTAGGTCTTTCATTGGATGACGGATATCCATCAGTACGACCAGTCCCTTCAAACATTGACGTTTTTGTAGGTACTCGCCTAAAGACTTTTGCCACTTTTTCTTCATTTCTAGAGGAACTTGAGCAAAGCCGTATCCTGGAAGATCGACAATATGGCAACCCTCTGTCACTTTGAAAAGGTTAATAAGTTGTGTACGACCTGGGGTTTTACTGGTTTTCGCAAGGCTACGTTGATTAGTCAGGCGATTTAAAGAGCTCGACTTACCCGCATTGGAGCGTCCAGCAAACGCAACTTCGATACCTTCATCCTCTGGCAAATGACGAATATCAGGTGCACTAGTGATGAAATGCGTGTTTTGATAATGAATTTTTACGCTCACTGTTAACTCCATCTCGACTTTGTGTAGTCGATTGATTACTTTTTTGTGAAATTGTGTAAAATAACCGTGCTCGGCATAAGGTCGCCTATTGTACCATGAGTGGTACCGGAAGCTTGATAATTATAATGGAATGTCATGAAGAAATTAGCGCTAATCTTGAGTCTTTTAGCCAGCTGCTCTGTGTGGGCCCAAGGCAGCATTGAAGCTGGTAAAGCAAAATCCCAAACATGTGTTGCCTGCCATGGTGCTGATGGCAACAGTCAACTCGCAATGTACCCTAAGCTAGCAGGTCAGCATGCTAAATATATTGAAAAGCAGCTTAAAGATCTGAAACTGGGTATGACCAGTGGTGGAAAGCAAGGTCGTTACGACCCTGTCATGAGTGGCATGGCTATGCCGCTGACAGAGCAAGACATGCAAGATCTGTCTGCTTACTACGCATCACTTCCTATTTCTAACAACACAACTCCAGAGAATGTTGTTGAAAAAGGCAAGGTGCTGTACTCCGCAGGTGATGCTGAGCGTGGTTTAACTGCATGTATTGCGTGTCATGGCCCTCGTGGTAATGGTACTGAATTGTCTGGCTTCCCTAAAATTTCTGGCCAGCATGCAGATTACATCAAAGCCCAACTTGAGAAATTCCGTGATAGCAATCGCGCTAACGATATGAACGCTATGATGCGTGATATCGCGAAAAAGCTAACGGATGAAGATATTGATACTCTTTCTAAATACGTTGGTGGCCTACACTAAGCCCTACTTATCCGTTCGAGCATAAAGTTGTAAAGAAAAAGCCCAGACTCAGTTCTGGGCTTTTTCGTTTGCGCTTGGTCACATCTCAATTTAGTCAACGATGGATGATCTATCCCTATTGTTTGTGAGAGATCGACCATATGTTGCACTTCATTTCTCTCTTGTGTTTTTATAAATGGCTGAAAAATAAATGAATAAAAAAATCACAAGAAAATAATCGTATTTTTTCTTATTAGTGGATTGTTCAATGAGAGTAAAACGCTAAAGTGTATTCATCAGCAGGACGTTGATATCGGATATCAGACTAGGAAGTCTCCATGGAAGCAAGTAATGGACGCTTGGTAGTTGAAGAATGGATACAGGGTAGGTAGGACACCTACTTGATAAGGATGGTCACTTTGTCTAATGGTTAAAGACAATGGAAAGGATCAGGCTAAGGAATAGCTCAGGTAGCAGGAAGTAAAAAGGAAAGCCAAAACTCACCAGGATGGTGGCAAACAACACTTTTGGCAGGGAAAGCACCTAAAACAAATGGAATATTGGTGCACTAAAATAAGTGCAACACAGTTTGGCCGAAAGGCATTTAGAAAGCGATAGAGTAGCTCTATCGCTTTTTTTATTCCTAATTTTCATGAATCGATGAATATTTGCACAATAGTGCTCCACTCTAACGAGACTTTCTGGTATGTTTCGCATCCCCGTTTGAGGATGGAACAATGCATAACTGCCCCCTTTGTCAAAGCTTGGAGATTGAACACTACTATGCAGATAAGCGACGAGAGTATCTTCGCTGTCAGCAGTGTGAGCTTGTTTTCGTTAATCCTGATCATCGTTTAGATGCAAAAGAAGAAAAAGCCCACTACGATTTGCATGAGAATGATCCAGCCGATGAAGGGTATCGACGCTTTTTATCTAGGGTCTCTGACCCCATATTAGAGCGTATTGAGCCAAGTTCTCACGGAATTGATTTTGGTTGTGGCCCGGGACCAACATTATCACTAATGTTGCAAGAGCAGGGGCATACCATGAGTTTGTACGATATTTACTATCACCCAGATGCTGAGGTGTTGAGTAAAACGTATGACTTTATGACTGCCACTGAAGTAATAGAGCATTTATATCAGCCTAACCAAGTGTGGCAGCAATGGTTGAATTTAGTTAAGCCGGGTGGCTGGATTGGTCTAATGACCAAAATGGTCATTGATGTTGAAGCGTTTGCCTCATGGCACTATAAAAATGATCCTACGCATGTGGTCTTTTTTAGTCGGAATACGTTTCGCTATCTGGCAGAGCGGGATCAGCTCGAGCTTGAATTTATTGGTAATGATGTAATTTTACTAAGGAAAGCCCAGTAATGAGCCGTAGTAAGAAAAAGAGATCTGTTGGTCACAACGAAGTTATCGTTGTACGTAACCGCACACAATCAGACGTTGAAGGACGTCTACGTAAAAGAGATAAAAAGCGCAAAGGCCTAAAGACTGGCAGCCGCAACTCTGACGAAAAACAGCAGAAGTCACAAACAGCTGGTCAGCAACGTGACCCGCGTTTAGGCAGCAAGAAAAAGATTCCTTTGATTGTCGAGCCGCAGAAGAAGCTAACCAAATCAGAGCGACGTCTCAATGCTGAACAAGAGCTAGAGATGCTAGAAAATGACGCTCAACTGAACGTGTTGCTAGACCGTATTGATGAAGGTGAAAACCTAGGTGCAGGCCTACAGAAATACGTTGATGAGAAACTTGCGCGCATTGAAGTGTTGATGAAGCAATTGGGCATCTATGATGAAGATGATTCAGAGCAATCAGTGGATGAATCACCAATGGTGGAAGCAAGCTACAAGAAAGCACAATCGGATGACGATTTACTCTCTCAGTTTGAAGATCTGGATTTGAACCAATTTAAAGGATAAGTGAGCCAATGAATGTAACCTTATTAGCCATCGCGGGCGGAGTGATTATTCTCGGCTTAGCATCATATGCGGGTTACCTTCTGCTCAAGCTTAAAAAGCAAAAGGAATTGCAATTGCAGCATCAAAAGCTTGCAATTGAAAAACGTAATGCCAACATTTTTGAAAGCGTCCACGTCCTTTGCTTAGCGGGCATTCAAGAGCAGTGTGACTTATCTGAGGTGAGTATCCGCCTATACAACATCATGGACTATGTTCAGGGTGAAGATAGGGTTGATTTTGACAAAGAGTATCCGGCGACATCGGAACTGTTCCATATCGTTAAAGATATGGCGCGTGGAGAAGAACGCCAGAAACTTGCTAAGCAAGATCGCATGAAACAAAACCTAGAACGTCACAAAGCAGAGTCTCGTCTTCAGGATGCGATTGTTGAAGAATTGAAGCAACTGCAGAAAAAGGTTCAACCGCTGAATAATCAGATCAATATTCAAATGATCTAGATTGGTATTATAACTCGATCACCTATCCTAAAAGGGTAGTGATCGAGTTATCAATTCTGAGCATTGCCACTCAAAATGCAGCCAGTCCCCCGACGACTATCATCTAGGTGTGGCAAAATAGCCTGCTAACTACAATGGCTTCTTTAGCCAAATTAAGTCTTACAGCCCAAACGGAACTACCATCATGTCGCAGCCTGTCGTCGCAAGCCAACAAATTGTCTGGGATCAAGCCGTTCTAGATAAGTACAACTACTCTGGTCCTCGTTATACCTCATACCCAACCGCGTTGGAGTTTCATGAGGCCTTCACTGTCGCTGACTATGATATGGCTTGTACGCAGTATCCTGAGCGTCCTTTGTCGCTATACATTCATATCCCTTTCTGCCACAAGCTTTGTTACTACTGTGGTTGCAACAAGGTGATTACTCGTCATGCTCATAAAGCGGATGAGTACCTTGATGTACTGGAACTGGAAATTAGAACGCGTGCGGCACTACTGCAAGGGAGAAAAGTGACTCAGCTTCACTTTGGTGGTGGTACACCAACCTTCTTAACCAAAGCACAGATTAGCCGTTTAATGGACATTCTCCGTGGTGAGTTCTTCTTTGAGGTTGAAGCAGAAATCAGTATCGAAGTTGATCCAAGAGAAATTGAACTGGATATGCTGGATCACTTGCGTAGTGAAGGGTTTAACCGTCTGAGTATCGGTGTTCAGGATTTCAACAAAGAAGTTCAGAAGCTAGTTAACCGAGAGCAGGATGAGGAGTTTATCTTTGCTATGGTTGAGCGAGCGAAAGAACTTGGCTTCCGTTCGACAAATTTAGACCTTATTTACGGTTTGCCTAAGCAGACAAAAGAGTCATTTGCGGCGACTCTGAAGCAAGTACTGGAGATGACCCCAGGACGTCTTTCTGTATTTAACTACGCTCACATGCCACAACTCTTTGCTGCTCAACGTAAAATCAAAGATGAAGACCTACCCGTAGCTGAAGAGAAGATGGCTATTTTGCAAGATACCATTGCGACGCTCACTAACGCAGGCTATCAGTTTATCGGTATGGATCACTTTGCCCAGCCGGATGATGAGCTAGCGGTTGCTCAGCGAAATGGTGTGCTGCACCGCAACTTCCAGGGTTACACCACTCAAGGTGAAGCGGATTTGGTCGGATTTGGTGTTTCTGCTATCTCAATGATTGGTGATGCTTACGCTCAGAACCAGAAAGAACTTAAGAAATATTATGCACAAGTCAACGATCAGCGCCATGCTCTATGGAAAGGCGTTGCGCTTGATAGTGATGACTTACTACGCCGAGAAGTCATTAAACAGCTTATCTGTAACTTCAAACTTGATAAAACCCAGATAGAGTCAGAATTTGGCGTTAACTTTAATACGTACTTTAAAGAAGACTTAGGGTTACTTCAGACCTTTATCAATGATGAATTGGTTGAAGTGGATGACCAAGAAATTCGCGTCACACTGCGTGGCCGTTTGCTTATCCGTAACATCTGTATGTGTTTCGATAAGTATCTAAGAGCTAAGGCAAGGCAGCAACAATTCTCTCGAGTCATCTAGCCATTATTCGATTGGACGATGTTGAATCTGAAAAGCCACCTGTCACGGTGGCTTTTTTTGTTGCTGCCATCAGTTTATGGTGCGATGTAAGTATCGTGTGCCATTTCCCATAACGCTTTCACCAAAGGATTGTCTAGCTGTGAACGGTTGCAGCACACTCCGAGTTTAAATGGCTTAATAGAGGCGACTTTTAGGCGCTGTATTTTCTCTTTCACCGGGCTATTGTTGATAACAACATCCGGCGCTATGCCAACACCGCATCCTAAGGCCACCATACTCACAATCGCTTCATGACCCGATACCTGTGCGTAAATGGTCGGTTTAATCTTCATCGACTTAAACCACGCATTGGCACGGTCACGTGCCGTCCCTGATTCTGGAACAATAAAAGGGATAGCGGACCAATCTGGCTGGTCCTTCTGTAATTCTTCGGCAAAGTTACTGATCCCGACTGGTGCAATAACGGAAAGGGGGATTTCACTGATGGTTTCGAATTCGATTCGAGCTGGCAGCTGCTCTGGTTTGGCAGAGATAGCAATATCGACTTCGTTGGCGAGAACTTTCTGTATGGCTTGTGCTGGATCGCCGGTAGAGAGTTTAAACTCGATAAATGGGTGTTGCAGACGGAACTCAGACAACAGTTCTGGCAAATGGCTATAGCTGGCGGTTACTGAACAGAATAAGCGAATTTCTCCTCTAAGTTCCTGCTCATGGCCTTTTAGCTGAGCGTTATAGTTTTGCCACTCACCGAGAATTTTAAGTGCGACGGGGAGAAGCTTCTTGGCCGCGGGAGTGAGTTCGACACTACGGTTGTCACGCACAAAAAGAACCTGATTGGTATCACTCTCCAGCTTTTGAATCTGACGACTTAGCGCTGAAGGGCTGATATGCATCGCAGAAGCCGTCTTAGCAAAGCTTTTACTATCACACAGATGAATAAATAGCTGGAGACATTTAATGTTCATGAAATGGTCACACCTTTGTTGCATTAATTGCAATTACTAATTGTGAATATATCACTTTCGGCAACAGTCTGTCTGTTTTAGTATGAACTCATTCGGTACCAGAGCTACCGACCTCAACGGAAAAATTCTTTAAAGGAGCGCCCATATGGCTAACTATTTCAATACTTTAAACCTACGCGAGCAGCTAGACCAATTAGGTCGTTGTCGTTTCATGGATCGCAGCGAATTCGCGACGGAAGCGGATTACTTGAAAGGTAAAAAAGTCGTTATCGTTGGTTGTGGTGCTCAAGGCCTAAACCAAGGTCTCAACATGCGTGACTCAGGTCTAAACGTCGCGTACGCACTACGTCAGGCTGCGATTGATGAGCAACGTCAGTCATACAAAAATGCAAAAGAAAATGGCTTTGAAGTAGACAGCTACGAGAACCTAATCCCTGACGCAGATCTTGTGATCAACCTAACGCCAGATAAGCAGCACACTAACGTAGTAGAAACAGTCATGCCGCTAATGAAAGAAGGGGCAGCACTAGGTTACTCACACGGTTTCAACGTAGTTGAAGAGGGTATGCAAATCCGTAAAGACCTAACGGTTGTCATGGTTGCTCCTAAATGTCCAGGTACAGAAGTTCGTGAAGAATACAAACGTGGCTTTGGTGTACCAACACTGATCGCTGTTCACCCAGAAAATGACCCTAAAGGTGAAGGCTGGGATATCGCGAAAGCTTGGGCAGCTGGTACAGGCGGTCACCGCGCGGGTTGTCTAGAGTCTTCATTTGTTGCTGAAGTTAAGTCTGACCTTATGGGTGAGCAAACTATTCTATGTGGCATGCTACAAGCAGGCTCTATCGTTTCTTACGAGAAAATGGTTGCTGACGGTATTGACCCGAGCTACGCAGGTAAACTTCTGCAATACGGTTGGGAAACCATCACAGAAGCACTGAAGTTTGGTGGCATCACACACATGATGGATCGTCTATCGAACCCAGCAAAAATCAAAGCATTTGAGCTTTCTGAAGAGCTAAAAGAGCTAATGCGTCCGCTATACAACAAGCACATGGATGACATCATCACTGGTCATTTCTCAAGCACTATGATGGCTGACTGGGCTAATGATGACGCGAACCTACTTGGCTGGCGTGCTGAGACAGGCGAAACTGCATTCGAAAACTACCCAGCAGGTGACGTTGAGATCTCTGAGCAAGAGTATTTCGACAACGGTATCCTAATGGTTGCAATGGTTCGTGCAGGTGTTGAGCTAGCATTCGAAGCGATGACAGCATCAGGCATCATTGATGAGTCTGCGTACTACGAGTCTCTACACGAACTACCGCTAATTGCTAATACGGTTGCACGTAAGCGTCTATACGAAATGAACGTCGTTATTTCAGACACGGCTGAATACGGTAACTACCTATTTGCAAACGTAGCAACACCGCTACTGCGTGAGAAATTCATGCCTTCAATTGGCACTGACGTAATCGGTCGTGGTTTAGGTGAAAAATCTAACCAAGTAGATAACGCGCGTCTTATCGAAGTTAACGATGTTATCCGTAACCACCCAGTTGAATACATTGGTGAAGAGCTACGTGGTTACATGACTGATATGAAAAACATCGCGGTAGGCGGCTGATCTGCTTCGCATAGAATCTCTAATTTTCGTTATCTGTTAACATAAATTAGGCAAGAACTCCGGGTAGACTGGGGTCAATAAATACAACATAAAACACAACATCTAATCAAAAAGCTTGGTCTCCGTTGACCAAGCTTTTTTTTTGGAAATTGGGATGGAGATACTAGAAAGGACAGCACTCTTCTACGGTGAACACTGGTGGTGACTTTTGTGGCCGGATTTGTTTCGCCAAACAAAAAGGGCTGACGCTCTCACGCCAACCCTTCAAACCTTCACAAGCCGATCGCTTATTTTTCGCTTAGCTTCTCTTCTAGATCTGCCAGCTTCTTTTCCATTTCAGTAAGCTTCTGACGAGTACGCAGTAGAACCTGAGTTTGGACATCGAACTCTTCACGGCTAACAACGTCTAGTTTGTTCAGTTGGCCTTGAATAACCTGACGCACTTTTTGGTCAACGTCTGCGCCAAGCTCTTTTACTGGTGTTGGCATAGAGTCGTGAATTTGTTTAGCAATTTGCTCTAGTTTCTTTGGATCAAACATGTGACTAAAACTCCTTTCAATTTGCCCTCATTCTATGTAATTGATACGGGAAAGTCGCTACTTGGATAGTAAAAATTCGAAGCGACCATCAGTGAATGTGGCCAATAAAAAAGGCCACCGAAGTGACCTTTTTCATTTACTTAAGATTATTTGCTTTCTGACAGTTCACGCTGAGCCGCTTTCGCTTCATCAACTCGTGCCAGCTTTTCCAAATCTTTATCTTCTACAAACACAGGCAGTGGCTTGTGTTTCTCAGCTAGGTAGCTGTAGATAACAGGTAGTACAAACAGCGTAAAGATAGTACCGATTGCTAGACCAGCAACGATGACGATACCAATACTAAAGCGCTGAGCGGCACCTGCACCCGTTGCGTACATTAGCGGGATAAGACCAGCAATCATCGCTGCTGTTGTCATTAGGATAGGGCGTAGACGTACTTTCGCCGCTTCCATTACCGCCTCAGTCTTACTGAGTTTGTTGTGTAGCTGCTCTTCTTTTGCGACTTCACAGATCAAGATACCGTGCTTGGTGATCAGACCGACCAGCGTGATTAGACCTACCTGAGAGTAGATGTTCATCGTTGCTGCACCCCAAGCTAGAGCGATCAGAGCACCACAAATCGCGAGTGGTACCGACACCATGATAACCAATGGATCTTTTAGTGATTCAAACTGAATCGCCAGAACCAAGAAGATGATCGCTAGTGCTAGACCAAAGGTGGCGTAGAGTGCGCTACCCTCTGTTACGTACTGACGTGCTTCACCCATGTAGTCATGGTTGTAACCACTTGGTAGCTTGTCGGCTGCGATACCTTCGAACCAGTTAATTGCATCACCCATTGCCGTGCCTGGTGCAGGAACCGCACCCACAGTCGCAGAGTTAAGCTGGTTGAAGTGAGGGAGAGAGCGAGGCTCTGCCACAACATCGATAGTAATCAAGCTGCCTAGAGGTACTGCTTTGCCATTGGCCGAGCGTACGTAGTAGTTGTTCATCGACTCTGGGTTTAGACGCCACTTACGTTCAACCTGAGGAATAACCTCGTAAGAACGACCATTCAGGTCGATACGGTTTACGTAACCGTCAGCCATCATAGTACTTAGCGTAATACCAATGTCTTGCATAGTGACGCCGTATGCACCCGCTTTGTCTTTGTCGATGTTGATTTTCATCGTTGCAGAGTCGTAGTTCAGATCGAGATCTGAATAAACGAACATCGGGCTAGACTTCACTTCAGTCAGTACGTCTGTCGCGATAGAGAACAAACTTTCAAACGCATTTGGTGTGGTGATAACGAACTGAATCGGTAGACCTGACCCCGCGCCTGGTAGTTCTGGCATCTGGAAAGCAGTAACCGCCATACCAGGGACATTTTTAACTAGGCCACCTACGCGGTTTGCTACTTCAGACTGACTCGCTTCACGCTCACTCCAAGGTACCATTGATGCAATACCAAACGCTTGGTTCGAGTTAGGTACACCCGTAAACACCTGAGCAAACGCAACTTCTGGTTGGTCAGATAGAATCGTGTTCACGTCATTCATGGTGTTCTGCATAAAGTCTAAGTTTGCGTTAGACGGCGCAGTACCCATCAACATTACAACGCCTTTATCTTCCGATGGTGCAAGTTCACTTGGGATGAACTTAAACAGCATAGGCAGACTGGCGAATACAATGACAGCAAAGCCAATGACAACAGGACGATGCTGCATAACGGCGGCAAGCATCTTCGCGTAGCGATTAGTCATACCATCCAGTATGTGGTGAACTTTCTGCTCAAACTTGCTTGGTTCTTCATTAGCTTTGAGCATTTTTGAACACATCATTGGCGATAGTGTTAGTGCTACGATACCAGATACGAACACCGAACCTGCCAGAGTTAATGCGAACTCTTTAAATAGTGAGCCAGTAATACCGCCCATTAACGCGATTGGCGCATATACCGCACCTAGCGTGAGTGTCATGGCGATAACAGGGACCGCGATTTCACGCGTACCTATGATGGCTGCGCGGAACGGAGACTCACCCAACTTGATGTGGCGGTCGACGTTCTCCAGAACAACGATCGCATCATCAACCACCAGACCGATCGCCAGTACCATTGCCAGCAGTGTCATCAGGTTCCAAGAGAACCCCATACCTTGCATGACCATCGCTACACCGATTAGTGAAAGCGGGATAGTAACGATAGGGATGATGACCGCACGGAACGAACCTAGGAACAGGGTGATCACGATAAGTACGATAACCGCTGCTTCAACAATCGTTTTGATTACTTCATTGATGGACTCATTGATTGCAATCGTTGAGTCATACATGATGTTCATCTTGATTGTACTCGGCAGGTTACGCTCTAACTGAGGTAACAGGTCTAGTACATCTGCAGCAATATTGATCGGGTTAGCACTTGGTGCTGCGTTGATAGCTGCAACAACCGCTTCCTGACCGTTAGCACTTGCGCGGTAAACGTCGTGACTTTTCTCCAGCGTTACTTTAGCGATATCGCTGAGGCGAGTTACGTCGCCTTCGTCTGTACTAATTACAAGGTTCGACAACTCATCAACGTTTGATACCTGAGTATCCGCGCTACCGTTGTACAGAACATATTCACCAACAGCTTGACCTGTCGCAGACTGATAGTTGTTGGCATTCAGTACGCCCATTACATCCGTAGCGGTAAGACCCAGCGCAGCCATTTTTGATGGATCTAGCCAGATACGCAGTGCGTATTTCATACCACCGTACAAATCAACTTTAGATACACCATTAACGGTGAACAGCTGAGGGTTAATTACACGCTCAAGGTAGTCAGTGATTTGGCTTGAAGAGAGCTCATCACTGGTGAAACCGATGTAAAGAACCGCGGTTGTTGAACCGGTAGACATAGTAACGGTTGGGTCTTCGGCCTCTTTAGGGAGCTGAGAACGAACCGAGTTAGTCTTTGCTAGAACATCAGACAGTGCCGCATTTGGATCCGTATTTAACTTCATGTTGACGGTAATGGTTGATTTACCCAAAACCGATTGTGAAGTCATATAGTCGATATTATCTGCTTGTGCGACCGCTTGCTCCAAAGGCTGAGTAATAAAGCCTTGGATTAGATCTGCACTCGCACCGTAGTAACTGGTCGAAACCGTAACTACCGTATTCGTCATTTCAGGGTATTCACGGACCTGCATTTTGAAGATTGCTTGTAAACCAAGCAGCGCAATCAAAAAGCTGATCGATACCGCTAAAACTGGACGTTTAATAAAAACATCAGTAAAGCGCATGAGGCCTCCAGTTACAGCATTGGTGTTTCAGCTGGTGGAGTAGTTGCATCGCTTTCTACTACACGAACTTTAGCGTGGTTGCTTAGACGCACTTGACCCGAAGTAACAACAACATCACCTGGTTTAACACCTTCAAGGATGTGTGCGATATCTTGAGTGCGTTCACCCACTTTTACGACTTGCTGTATTACGCGCTTTTCACCATCTTTATCTGAAATGATGTAGACGTTGTCGCCGTATAACGTAAATGTGATTGCGGTTTGTGGCAGAGTCACTTGGTTTTCAAGCTTAGGCAGGATGATATTTGCACGAGCAAACATACCGCTACGTAGCTGACCATCGCTGTTTGGAATATCTGCCTGAACTTGAATGAGACCGCTTTGGATATTTACCGCAGGCTCGATTGCTGAAATAGAACCTTTAAATGGTTTTTCAGGGTAAGCATCAACAAAGATATCGACTTCTTGGCCAAGTGAAATACGAGAAATGTCCGTTTGTGGAACCGTAAAGCGCAGACGCATCACACTAGTATCTTCTAAACGTACGATATCAGTACCAGCTTGTAGGTATTGACCTAGGTAAACATTACGAATACCTACGACACCAGCAAATGGTGCTTTGATTTCACGGCGGTCAATTGAAGCTTTTAGACTTTCAATATCCGCTTGAAGAGAGAAGTAGTTAGCTTCTGCTTCATCGTAGGCTTCTTTAGAGATAGAACCTTTAGTGAATAGACCTTTGTAGCGCTTGTATTTCGCTTCAGCCGCAGGCAAGCGAGCCTGAGAGCTCTTTAGATTCGCTTTTTCTACCGCTGAATCGAGTAGCACCAGTGGTTGGCCTTCTTGAACTTGAGTACCGGATTCAAATGCGATTCTATCAATGACACCGCTGGTTTCATTGGCAACCGTAACACCTTGGTTAGGTTCAATAAAACCAATGGCTTCGATGACAGGAACCCAATCAACAGGTTTGACTTCTGTAACGGTGACAGGAAACTCTGGCTCGGGGCGATTAGCCATATACTCGGCAATCTTCTGTTGTTTAAATAAGTTGAAACCTATCACGCTGCCAAACAGCAGTACCGCGATAAGAAGCATAAAGAATGTCCACTTTTTCATTCTGATAAGAACTCCAAATTAGTGTTTTGTAATCGCATCCCAACTGGCTTCAATAGCGGCTTCAATCGCTTTTTCATCCAGATGGTAATATCCGAGAGATTGTTTACGTGCCAGAGTGACGCTAACCTCAAGACTGAGAGCAGCAAGTACTGGATTTTCCAAAGGTTTAAATATCCCTTGTTCACGCCCTTCTTCAAACAGTTGCTCGACCTTGCTGAACATAGCTCGTTCAAGCTCTTTAGTTTCATGGCTACGAACACATGGTAAAGAGTCGTATTGAGCCCGATTTTTCAAAGTGCTGATATTCGACCCTGACAAATCGAAAATGTTTAACCACATTTTTCGAAAACGTTGTTTGAGAGTCATTTCGTTCGTAACACCTTGCTGAATAATCTCAGCATTGCGTTGAACTACCGCTAAGCGAACTTGCAGCAAGAGATCTTCTTTGTCTGAGAAGTAGCGATAAATGGTGCCCGCAGCTACACGAGCTTCTTTCGCTAGCTTTTGCATGGATAGTCCCTGAAATCCTGATTCTGCAATCAGCTTTTCAGCGGCATCCATGATCTTTTGCCTTTTATCTACGTTGAGTTCAGAGTCAGACATATTCTTACATTGATCTGGTTGTGAATGAACGTTCATTCATTATAATGCAAAAGGGATGGGTATATGCAACAAATTATTTAGCTAACTAAGCAAAATTCTTGTTGTTGAGAGCATAGCAATCACTGTGTTGCAGCATTATTATAGTCACCATTTGAATTATTCACCTGAGAACACGATGAAGCTGAATCCAAATCAAGACGAAGCGGTAAAGTATGTATCTGGTCCATGCCTAGTATTAGCGGGCGCGGGGTCAGGTAAGACGCGCGTGATTACCAATAAAATCGCTTATTTGGTCCAGCAGTGTGGCTACAAGGCTCGTAACATTGCCGCTGTGACCTTTACGAATAAAGCCGCCCGGGAAATGAAAGAACGGGTTGGCCAGACATTGGGCAAGCAAGAATCAAAGGGGTTGATGGTCTCGACTTTTCATACCCTTGGTCTCAACATCATTAAACGCGAATACAAAGCGCTCGGTTTAAAAGCGGGTTTTTCTCTGTTTGATGATCAGGACCAAATGGCATTACTAAAAGAGCTGACAGAGAAACAGCTCGATGGTGATAAAGACCTGTTACGCCAATTGTTGAGCACTATTTCGAATTGGAAGAACGACATGTTGACGCCGGAGCAAGCCAAAGCTCAGGCGAAAGGTGAGCAGCAGCAACTGTTTGCGTTCTGCTTTGAGATGTATCAGAAACAGATGAAAGCCTATAACGCGCTCGACTTTGATGATCTGATTTCATTGCCAGTATTGTTGCTAAAAACCAATCAGGAAGTTCGTCAGCGTTGGCAAAATAGAATTCGTTACTTGTTGGTCGACGAGTACCAAGACACCAACACTAGCCAATATGATTTGGTCAAACTTATCGTAGGTGAACGTGGACGTTTAACTGTGGTTGGCGATGATGACCAGTCAATTTACTCATGGCGTGGAGCAAAGCCTCAAAACCTTGTCCTGCTTGGTGAAGACTTTCCCAATCTTCGTTTGATTAAGTTAGAGCAAAACTACCGATCAACGAGCCGCATCCTGAGAGCAGCGAATATTTTAATCGCCAACAATCCACACGTTTATGAAAAATCGTTGTTCTCTGAAATTCCAGATGGGGAAAAACTCAAAGTCCTACTGGCTAAGAATGAAGATCATGAAGCGGAACGTGTCACGGGCGAACTGATTGCTCATAAGTTTCTTAATCGGACTGATTACAAGGATTATGCCGTTCTTTATCGTGGTAATCACCAGTCTCGCTTAATTGAAAAGTCGTTGATGCAAAACCGTGTGCCGTACAAGCTCTCGGGAGGAACGTCATTTTTTGCTCGCGCAGAAATTAAAGACATCATGGCATACCTGAGAATGTTGGTGAATCCTGATGATGACAATGCATTTTTGCGTATTGTGAATACGCCAAGACGTGAAATTGGTCCTGTAACTTTAGAAAAACTGGGCAGTTATGCCAATATGCGCGGCAAAAGCTTATTTGACGCAAGTTTCGAAATGGGCTTAGAGCAAACACTCTCAGGGAGAGGGTTAGAAAACCTACGTCGCTTTACGACTTGGTTGGTTAAAATTGCGGATCAGGCTGAGCGTGGCGATACCGTCGAGGCAGTGCGCTCTTTGGTTCGAGACATTAACTATGAAGATTGGTTATACGAAACGTCGTCGAGTCCGAAAGCGGCAGAAATGCGCATGAAGAACGTCTCTGATCTGTACTCTTGGATAGTAGCGGATCTTGAAGGGGACAACTATGACCAAGAAGAGAAAAGCCTTAAAGAGGTGGTTCAGCGTTTGACCCTGCGTGACATGATGGAGCGTGGTGAAGAGGACGATGATAGCGATGCTGTTCAACTGATGACATTGCACGCCTCTAAAGGTCTGGAATTTCCTTATGTTTACTTAATTGGTAGTGAAGAGGGGATACTGCCACATCAAACCAGCATAGATGAAGACAATGTCGAAGAAGAGCGCCGTTTGATGTACGTAGGTATTACCCGTGCTCAGCGAGAGCTGACTTTTACCATGTGTAAGGAGCGCCGCCAGTTTGGTGAGTTGATTAAGCCGACTCAAAGTCGATTCTTAGATGAACTACCTTTTGACGACGTTGAGTGGGAACAAACGAAGAAACCCGTCTCTGCCGAGGAACGGATGGCAAAAGGCCAGGCACATATCGCCAATCTAAGAGCGATGTTCAAAAAGTAGCAAAAACAAAAAAGGCTTGGACAATCCAAGCCTTTTCGATCTTATCGATATAGAACGGGTTATAGACCTTTAATCATGTGCTCAATTGCAGCGATGATTTCGTCATCTGAACAGTCCATACATGAACCTTTAGCAGGCATCGCATTGAAGCCATTTAGTGCGTGGTTAGTTAGCACGTCTTTACCTTGAGCGATACGCGGAGCCCAGTCACCCGCATTGCCAGTTTTTGGTGCACCACTTACGCCTGAAGAGTGACAAGCGATACAGAAAGTACCGTACACTGTCGCACCGTCGCGTGGACCAGTAGGTTCAGCTTTTACTGGCTCTGCACCTGCAAGATAGACGTCACCAACAGGTTTGATACGTTCTGCAATTGCATCATATTCTTCTTGGCTTACGCTGGCTGCAAAAGAGGCGCTAGAAAAAGTAATCGCAGCGACCAAAGCGGTTAATAATTTTCGAGACATATCCATTAAACTCACTTTACATTCCTGAAGGTAAGTTCGTGCTTACCTATTATTAGATTGTGACTGACCAACAGCCCTTCATAAGATGAGTTGCTGTTAAATCAATGTAAATAATGGGTGATTATATCCTGATAACTTGTTGCAATAAACAACAAGTTACCCGCATCAAGGGGTATATCTGGTGGGAAATAGGGGTTTATCACACTTTAATTGCCCAAAAAGGCACCAAACGATAAAAAAAGTTGAAAAAGTACTAGACGGCATTGTGTGATATACGTATTATTCCACTCCGCCGATAGGGCATGCGCCCGTAGCTCAGTTGGATAGAGCGTTGGCCTCCGGAGCCAAAGGTCGAAGGTTCGAATCCTTTCGGGCGTGCCATTCGTCTAAAGGTTTATCGGTAAAAATTTCAGTGGTGGCTATAGCTCAGTTGGTAGAGCCCCGGATTGTGATTCCGGTTGTCGCGAGTTCAAGTCTCGTTAGCCACCCCATTATTCTGGTAGCTTTGCTTCCATTCTTGATGAAAATCGAGATAAAACAAAAGTCGGTGAATAGCGCAGCTTGGTAGCGCATCTGGTTTGGGACCAGAGGGTCGGGGGTTCGAATCCCTCTTCACCGACCACTATCTTAGTTTATGGCTACATTAAAGCGGTAAACTTAAAATTGATGGTGGCTATAGCTCAGTTGGTAGAGCCCCGGATTGTGATTCCGGTTGTCGCGAGTTCAAGTCTCGTTAGCCACCCCATTATTCTGGTAGCTTTGCTTCCATTCTTGATGAAAATCGAGATAAAACAAAAGTCGGTGAATAGCGCAGCTTGGTAGCGCATCTGGTTTGGGACCAGAGGGTCGGGGGTTCGAATCCCTCTTCACCGACCACTATTGAAGCCCTAGTCGAAAGACTAGGGCTTTTTTGCATCCCAAAGATTTTTTTTGTTATGAACCCGCAGTGGGGGTTCGTCCGATGTTCAGAATATGGCTCTTCACCGGTCACTATTGAAGCCCTAGTCGAAAGACTAGGGCTTTTTTGCATCCCAAAGATTTTTTTTGTTATGAACCCGCAGTGGG
>NZ_JBNJOF010000026.1:0-54063 GCF_050113875.1 Vibrio sp. TRT 1302
CGCTTGTCCCAACAAATAGCGGGACCAAAGTGCTGGCTATAGTCACTAAACAGCATCACGCGATAGTTGTGGGATGGCACCTTGTCCTCCCGCTTACGCCATACATAAAACAGAGAATCCGTATCAAGCTTTTCTTTAAGCAGATTAAAGTAATCGTTGAGGATACTGAGGTCGGTATCTTGATGGTCTTTAGGCAGGTATAAGTCCAAACGTGTAGCGAGAGCGATGTCAAACTGACTGAGTGCCTGTTCAAAGACATCGACCATTGAGGTCAGTGCTGACTCGTATACCCCCTTGTCGCTGTAATACAGCGGGTAATCTTCAAAAGTTCTATCAAGGGTAATGTTTGGGAGATAGGTTCTATTCGCCATGAGTAATACCTTTTCGTGTGTGAATGACATAGGTATTGCTCACGTTGTATTTTTTAAGGTGAGTCGTGACTGCAACCAAAGCTCTTGTTGCGGTGATCCTTCCGGTTGGCAATGGGCTTCGCAAGACGACTGATTCGATAGAAGAACTCGTTTAACTGCAACGGGAACGTTTCTGTATCGGAGAATAGTTCAAAGCCCTCATTGCTAGGGGAATAGGCTAACCCTGTGCATGGTCGGCTGTAATTAGCTTCAACCACCCTATCCCATGTCTTCCTCACTTTTTTATAGAGAAAACGCCCCCAACCCTCTCGACCGGTCCCTAAGTTTTGAAAGAGATCCCTATCAAAGAGCAATATAAAATGATGGTGATCGCTGGTGGACTCACTCGCCGTCGTCCAGATATAGCGAATGACCGTTTGCTGGTATTGATAAGTTCTGTCGGTGTATTTGTCCTTACAGAGCCCATTAGTCTCCGACTCCAAAATACGAAAGAAATGGGCAAACACCGTTAGGTAATCACCCCCGAAGTCACTCGGTAGATTTAGGTTGATGTGAACAGCAAAAATTCTTGGGTATTGGTTTAGTGCTTCAGTCAGTACTCGGTCGATCTTCTCTAGGTATTCGAGGACGAGACCATCCTCAAAGTAATAGAGTGGTTTACCATTGAAGGTTCTGTCATGAGTGATGGTGTGGGCACTTTGATGAGTAACGTTAAGTTGATGAGCCATGATTGGTTCCTGTGGTTTGTTGTGATTCCCACAGGAACTGAGACTACCGTTATTTTTAAGGGTATTAAGAGCTAGTAGCGAAGTTTCTCATAGTCCCTCCGTATACCTTTGAATTAGGTTTAGCGAAATAACACACCCTTTTGAATAGTTCATTCTTCGATTGTTCAATATCTGATGCATTCAGGTTTAAGCGATACACACCATTCTTGCAGAAATGAACTAGTGCTGGTTTCTCCTGTTTGATAGCGCTGCACCACGCTTGCTTAATCAAGTCGGCTAAAGAGCCGTCTGACGCCCCTACATCCCCGAGTTGATAATAGATATCTTTGTTCAGGAAGAGTGCAACATGGTAGTGGTACTGCTCAGAGGTATTCTTCTCTTTTGCCCAGATGTAACTGGTCTTGTTTCTCAATCCCCTTCCCCAGTTTTTCTCTTTACGTTTTATATCTACGTCCAATTTGGCATTTAGGGATTTGAAGAATCGGGTGATGACTTTCGAATCTGAATCATCGAAATCTTCGGGTAAGTGTAGGTCTATCCGAAAGACGGATAGCCTAGTGTGATACTTCAAAGCTTTCTCTATCAATTGAGAAATCTTGTAGAGGTGAAACTTACGATAGAAGAATCGTTGCTTTCGTTTCGTTGGTTGAGGTAAGTCGTAGTTGTTGAACTTGTCTTCAGATGTGTACTGGTGATTCATGGTGTTGTTATCCCTATTCGTGTGTCTCTCATACACACAGGGAGTAACGTTAATTTTAGTAGTTGATGGGGTTATGTATATTACCTATACCAACAAGTTAAAAATAACTTCCACACCAAAACCATGGCATAAATTCAGATTCACCTACCAATAATCATATCAAACTCAACTTACACCATCTATATGACTACCCATATATTACTTTCATCATAAATCACCAACTCGAAACTTAAATATTGATATCACATTAAATTTCAACCATGCTAATATAATGATTGACATAGCAGTAAGAATTCAAGTAAATAAAATTAACATTTGAAAGGGTAATCTCATCCACTCATTTTTTTTCAAAAAAAGTTGACTAATGAAGAAAACACAGAAACGATAAAAACCAACAAAAAAACCACATCAATCCCACAAAAAACAACAAAAACCCACTGTAAATATGTACTAAATCCGGTATATTTCTTACAACATTCCCACAAAAATCTTACTCAAGGATTCAGAATGAGTTCATACCGATATTTAGAATTAATAAAAAAATCCACTGAAAATGAATTAAAACGATATATTAGAATCATTGAATCAGAATCCGGATATAGCTATGCAATTACTAATTTTAATAATCGCAATAAAGCTAACCTTGAATTAACATTGAAGGAATTAATTAGTAAAAAATTAAAAATAGCTAGAGAAAGCTTAGATAATGGAAACTTAACCGAGATAGAAGAATATGAACTAGGCGATTGTATTGACGATCTTTTTGATCAATCAAGAGGAATCCAATATGAATTTAGCAATCACATCGGATGGCTCAATAACGAGCCAAGAGCCCTTTATTTTTTTGTTGTTATCGTTAAGGCCATAGTTAACACAGGCAACATAGAGCTTAGCTACCCTGTAACTACATTTTCTTTCGAAGCCAAATCAGAATCAGAAGATAAATCCAAATCAAAAAGTCTTTCAGGGGAAAAATACTTACCTCGAGACACCGACTACCTACAGCCTCTAGCAGATTTCTGCCCAAACAAGACTGGTTCAACCTACGATAATCTTGTTAGTGCACTAGAAGTGATAATCACCTCAAGCTTACCAAAGGAACAGCGAAGCACATACCGCTTACTTAGGAAGGTAGAAAGCTTATATGCAACTGTTTTCATCAACAGAAATGCAGATAGAAAAGCCTTTAAAACAGATGATGCTGAGTTAATCAATTGGTACTACCTATCTTTAACAAGACAATACCCATACACAGGGTTATCCATAACAGAGGATATCGATAAGCAGAAGCAAACTATTATGTGTATTTTTGATGTACTTTGTGCGACGACCGAACCAAACACGTTTACAAAGTTAGAAGACAGATTGGTCGAGAAATTCAATAGAAGAAAAAGAGATAAAGCAAATGGTAAAGTATCAAAGACGACTAAAGAAGAAAAAACACTGACATTCAGCGAATCAGATTGGGCCAAGCTTATCGAGATTGCAGGAGATAGTGCAAAGAACGGGATTAAGGCCAAGCTTAAGGAATTGATAGACAAGGAACTAGCAAATCAAAAGGATGCTAAAGAAGGCAATGTAGGTCAAGATTCCAACGGCAATCTTCAAGCAACTCAAACTCACTAAGAACAGCAAGAACAGCAAGAACAGCAAGAACAGCAAGAACAGCAAGAACAGCAAGATGATCGTTCAAGTCGTTTTTTACCTAAAGAAAGCAAATATGTTCATCTTTTATAGTCAATGAAGCGGCAGAACAACATAGTTACGCTTTAATCCAAAACAGTGGAGCGATTAGGTTCAGGCTAATTGCAATGTGATCTAGCCAAGATTTTTCGTAAATCACTCTGATTTTGAAAGAATGATGCTATTGGTTTCGCCATGATGTACCACCAAATGTACCAATGAATAAAATACAAACCATAAATAACATTATTTAACAATAAGTTAAAATATAAAATTGAGTCTGGGAGGGCCACCAGATACAGAAAGGCCTGAGAGCGATTACGCTTCTCAGGCCTTTTGCTTTTGTGATGAATCACAACTCAACGAATTCAGAAACCTTTGGCTTTCTTAATGACATCATAAGCATTCTGGATCTCTTGAGCCTTCTCTTTAGCAACATTCATCATCTCAGGTGGCAGACCTTTTGCCATCAACTTATCTGGATGGTGTTCATTCATCAGTTTACGATAAGCACGTTTCACACTCTTAGCATCTGCGCTGCTATCAACACCCAAAAGTTTATACGCGTCACTCAACTGGTCTGCTGTTGAAGCCTGCTGCCAACTACCACCTGACTGATTAGAATAGCTGCCACCGGATTGGCCGCCAAAACCACCTTGCTGAAAACGGAATGCCGCCTCTTGCATACGCAATCGCTGTTCTAGCTGATCAGATGAAAAACCAAGGCCACGGGCTATCTTATGTAAGACGTTACGCTCACTAGGATGAACATCTCCATCGGCAAATGCCGCTGAGATCTGTAGTTCGAGAAAGAACTGCATTAGATCGAAACGACCACCAGCAGAAATCCGCACGCGTTCCAAAACGGTCTCGAGTGGGAAGTCGCTCTCTTTGCCTTCACGAAACGCATCCTGAGCAGCTTTGCGCTGCGAACCATGCAGATTCATGCGATCCATCATGGTTGTAGCAAGTTGAATCTCTTCGCGCGTAACTTGCCCTTTCGCTTTGGCAACATGCCCCATCACAGCAAATGCCGCTTTAAAAAACTCTTCTTGCCGTTCGGCTTGACTCGGACCACTGCCAAATCCGCTATTAAAGCCCGCCATGCGTAAACGTCGTGCTTTATCGAATTGGTGCCCTAAAAATAAACCAAATACAGCACCAAAGGCTCCCCCAAATAGGAAACCGAAAAATGTGCCGAGAATTTTGCCGAAAATATGCATTATGTGCTCTCAATCTCTGAATTTTTTCTTCACGAAGCGGTCTGATAGTGCCGTAAGCTGTAAATTACTTTATTATAAGGACCGTTTTATTCTACATTCGGTCACCTATTCACCGGATATATCAAGTTCAACAGGATAGTAAAACTCGATGTTACGTTTTCCACGCACCTTGTTAGCCGCTTCAATCAGTGCTGCTTTTGTAGTGCCTCAGACTCAAGCAGAAACTATGTTAGACGATAGTGTGCAGGAACTGCCCGCTATAGATCAATGTTTGATCAACGAACCTGAGCCAGATAACCCAAATCAACAGCCTGTCAATGTTGAAGCCGATAGTTTAGAAGCCATAAATGGTGATAAAGCAACCTATCGGGGTAATGTTATCGTTGTTCAGGGCAAAAAGCGCATGCAGGCTGACAACGTGACTTTGCACCAGAAAGAAAACATCGTCGTCGCTGAAGGTAATGTGACTTTCAGCGATGGTGAAGTCAAAACTATTTCTGATAAAGCGACCAACAACCTCAACACTGATTACGTCACTTTAGAAAACACCAACTATCAGTTCTTATGTGAGCCTGGCCGAGGTGAAGCCGTCTATGTAGCTAAGACTGGCAAAGCTGTCTATGAGATTGAAGACGGCACCATCACTTCATGTCCAGAAGGTGATAGTTCGTGGCGCATGCGTGCTTCAAGCATTGATATTGACCAAGATGAAGAAGAAGCCACTTTCTACAATCCACGCTTCGAAATTGTCAACGTCCCAGTATTTTATCTGCCATTTCTCACTGTACCTATTGGTGATACGCGTAAAACGGGCTTCCTCTATCCAACCGTTTCGTATGGCTCAAGTGACGGCTTTGAAATGGAAGTTCCAATCTATTGGAACTTAGCGCCAAACTACGATTTGGAAACCACGCTCAAGTATATGCAAGAACGTGGCACTCAGTTAAACAGTGAATTTCGTTTCTTGTCTGATTTTGGCTACAGCACGCTGAAATCTGAATACCTCCCAGATGATAAAAAATATCCTGAGTACGGAGATCGCTGGGGCTTCCAGTTAGAGCACAGTGGTATTTACCAAGAGAACTGGAAGTTTACCGCTGACTACGCCAAAGTGAGTGATATCCGTTATTTCACCGATATCGATTCAAGCATAGGTAATAAAGAAGATGGTCAGCTTATCCAAGAAATGGAGGCCACTTACCGTTCAACAAATTGGGATGCATCTCTACTAGCACGAGATTTTCAGGTACTTACGGAAAACAATAACTTACCTTATCGCTTATTACCTCAATTAGAGTTTAACTATTACGCGCCAGAGCTGATGCGCTATTTAGACTTTGATATGACCAGCCATATATCTCGTTTTGATACCGATGCGCAAGGCAAGCCATCGGCGACTCGCGTTCACGTAGAACCTGGGTTGACGGTGCCAATTGGTACGACTTGGGGAACTTGGACAACCGAAGCAAGACTTCTTGGTACCTACTATCAACAGGACTTGTATGGCGTTGACACGACTTCGCAAAAAACAACGGATTCTTCAGGGAAATCGATTGATAACCCTTATTACGGCCTTGAAGAGAATGTATCACGTGTGATTCCTGAGTTTCGCTCTCACGCAACCGTTGTATTGGAGCGTGATACGGTAGTGTTTGACAATTACACCCAAACACTTGAACCGCAAATTCAATATGTGTACGTGCCTGAAAAAGATCAGAACAATATTGGTGACTACGATACAACTCTATTGCAAACCGACTACTATGGGCTATTCCGCAGCCGAAAATATAGCGGTGTAGACAAGATTGCGGAAGCAAACCAATTTAGTTACGGTGCTTCAACTCGCTTCTTTGATGACGGATATAAAGAAAGACTCAATATCTCATTTGGTCAAATTTTCTACATCGACAAAAACATCAGAAAAAACACTGGTGAAACAAACAAACCCGATACTACATCTAAGTCCAATTATTCCGCTTGGGCGGTTGAAGTCGACTTCAACTATGATGACTATTTGTTCTATCATGGTGGGGTTCAATACGATATTGACACAAGCGAAGTTCAGTTAGGTAACAGTACACTAGAATACCGTTTCAATGACGGTTACATCCAAAGCAACTATCGGTATGTATCCAAAAAATATCTAGACTGTACGGTGGGTGAATGTGCTGATGAAGGTAAAGGAAATATCGATGTAAATGGTATAACCGTTGATGGCATCTCTCAAGTAGGCTTACTCGCTGGATATCAGATTAATCGCAACTGGAATACCAGTGCACAATACTACTATGACTTAACGACCGATGAAGCGTTAGAGTGGCTAGCGCGCTTGAACTACACATCAGATTGTTGGTACATCGGCTTTACCTACAGCAAGCAGCTGCAAAGTTGGGATCCTAGCTTCTCAAGTTACCCCAATGCTAACCCAACTTACGAAAACAACTTTAGTCTGAACTTCGGTATCATAGGCTTTGGAACTAAGATTGGTGCAGGCTCTGGTTTAGCGGGTCTAGACAGTGCTGGTAACTCTCTAGGTTACGGTCGCCCATTTTTCTTAAACAACTAATTCAAGAGCCTGCTGTCTAACACCGCAGGCTCGATATATTTTATAGGTTCTTGAATGAAATTTTGGAAACACGCGTTATTGGCTATGTTTGCAAGCAGTACAGTGAATACTGTTTATGCACAGCCCGTTGCATTAGATAACATCGCTGTCATTGTGAATAGCGGTGTTGTGCTACAAAGTGATATCGAAACATCACTAAAAACGCTAAAGGCAAATGCAAAAAAAAGCGGTCAGGCTTTACCCTCAGAACAGATACTAAGAGAGCAAGTCACTGAAAAACTGATTGTCGACACCATTCAGCAACAAGAAGCGCAACGTATTGGTGTGCGTATTGATGATAGCCGCTTGAATGAAGCAATCGCAGAAATTGCCAAAAATAATCAGCAAACAGTCGAACAACTTAGTGTCTCTATTGCAGAAGAAGGGCTGAGTTATGCTGAATTTCGTGAACAAATCCGTAAAGAAATCGCCGCAAGTGAAGCTCGTAATGCTCTTGTCCGCCGCCGCATTAACATTTTACCCGCAGAAGTGGATAACCTAGCCAATATCTTGGCCAAAGAAACGAATGCAACGGTTCAGTACAAAATTGGGCATATCCAACTTCGCGTCAATGATGGTGACGATAAAGCTGCCATCGAGAAGCAAGCCAAGCAGTTAGCTGAACAACTGAAAAACGGGGCCGACTTTAGCACTATGGCTTACACCTACTCTAAAGGACCAAAAGCACTACAGGGTGGTGACTGGGGTTGGATGCGTAAAGAAGAGATGCCGACTATTTTTGCTGACCAAATCAATTTACAGAATAAAGGCAGTATTATCGGGCCCTTCCGTAGTGGCGTTGGCTTCCATATCCTCAAAATTGAAGACATCAAAGGCTTAGAAACGGTCGCGGTGACTGAAGTTAATGCTCGCCATATTCTGATTAAACCAACGGTCATCTTAAGCGATGAAGGCGTCCAGAAAGAGCTAAAAGAGATCACTCAGCGTATTACTTCAGGTAAGGCGACATTTGGTGAAATGGCACAGCAATATAGCCAAGATCCAGGTTCAGCCGCCCAAGATGGAGAACTGGGCTATCAGACTTCAGAACTCTATGTACCTGAGTTCAAACATCAAATTGATACTCTGCCTGTTGGTCAAATAAGCCAACCCTTTAAAACGGTTCACGGGTGGCACATTGTAGAAGTTCTTGATCGTCGCGAAGTAGATCGCACGGATTCAGCATTAAAGAACAAAGCTTACCGCATCTTGTTTAACCGTAAGTTCAACGAAGAAGCTAGCGCTTGGCTTCAGGAAATGCGCGCCAGTGCCTACGTTGAAATCATTAAAGATGAGACTCAAGATGAGCGTTAAACGCATCATAGTTACTGCTGGTGAACCAGCGGGCATCGGCCCTGATTTGGTGTTGGCTCAGTCCAAAGAGAGTTGGGCTCACCAAATCGTGGTTTGCGCAGACAAATTTATGCTGGCAGAACGTGCTAAGCAGTTGAATATTGATGTAGAGCTGATTGACTACCAGTCTGAATCGCCGATTATCCCTCAGCAAGCAGGTTCATTAGTGGTTGACCATATACCTTTGACCAACCCAGCAGTTGCGGGGAAGTTGGATGAAGCCAATGGCCACTACGTGTTAAAAACACTAGAAAGAGCCGCTTTAGGCTGTATGAATGGTGAATTTGATGCTATTGTCACCGGCCCTGTACATAAGGGGGTCATTAACCGCGCAGGCGTCGCCTTTAGTGGTCATACTGAATTCTTTGCTGAGAAGTCAAACACACCACTAGTCGTGATGATGCTTGCAACGGAAGGTTTACGTGTCGCTTTGGTGACAACGCATATCCCACTGGCTTATGTATCTAAAGCGGTGACAGAGGAAAGGCTAGAACTCATCATAGATATTCTGAACAAGGATCTTGTTGAGAAATTTGCAATAACGTCACCTAAAATCTATGTGTGTGGACTTAATCCACATGCAGGAGAAGATGGCTGCCTCGGAAGAGAGGAAATTGAAACCATCACTCCCACATTAGAAAAACTGCGTCAGACGAAAGGAATCAACCTAATTGGTCCTTTACCTGCCGATACTATCTTCAATAAGAAATATCTTGAAGATGCTGATGCCGTACTTGGGATGTACCATGATCAGGTACTTCCTGTATTAAAATACAAAGGCTTTGGCCGCTCAGTGAATATCACTTTAGGCCTGCCATTTATTAGGACCTCCGTTGATCACGGCACCGCTCTTGACCTAGCAGGGACAGGCAATGCGGATACAGGAAGCTTCCGAACGGCTTTAGCTCATGCAATAGAGCTAGTCGATAAGAAATCGAATTAACTTGAGAATACTATGAGAAACGATGTCCACTTAGGGCACAAAGCAAGAAAACGCTTTGGTCAAAACTTCCTTAACGATCCATACATCATTGATGGAATAGTCTCTGCGATCAACCCAAAACCTGGTCAGAACCTTGTAGAAATAGGCCCAGGTCTTGGTGCTATCACTGAACCTGTTGGTAAAGAAGTAGACAAGTTTACGGTTATCGAGCTTGACCGCGATCTTGCTGAACGCCTGCGCAACCACCCTGACTTGGGCGACAAGCTGACGATTCACGAAGGCGATGCGATGCGCTTTGACTTTGCTCAGTTAGTGAAGCCAAACAACAAGTTACGTATTTTTGGTAACCTGCCATACAACATCTCAACGCCACTGATGTTCCATCTTTTTGAGTTCCATAAAGACATTCAAGACATGCACTTTATGCTTCAAAAAGAGGTGGTAAACCGCCTAGCCGCTGGTCCTGGCACGAAAGCTTACGGCCGTCTTACCGTCATGGCACAATACTTCTGTAAAGTCGTACCAGTACTCGAAGTACCCCCGACAGCGTTTGTTCCGCCACCTAAAGTCGATTCAGCGGTAGTTCGTTTGGTGCCTTATGAAAACCTTCCTCACCCAGCAAGCAGTCTAAAATGGTTAGATCGCGTTTGCCGTGAAGGCTTCAATCAGCGCCGTAAAACCGTGCGTAACTGCTACAAAGGCCTATTAAGCGCTGAGGAGCTAGAGCAACTAGGCATTAACCCTGGAATGCGCCCAGAGAACCTAACGCTAGAACAATTCGTTGGAATGGCAAACTGGTTAGACGCTAACCACAAATAATTTCAGCTAATATAAAAGGTGGTAGACCCATGGTTTATCACCTTTTTGACTTTACATAGGAGTTCACATGGAAGCTACCCCGTGTATAAAAGTCCAAGTTCATACCAAATACATCGCCGACCAATCCCATCCGGATGCAAAACGTTACGTTTTTGCTTATATCATCACCATCAAAAATCTCAGTCAGCAATCAGTACAACTCATTGCTAGACGCTGGCTAATTACCGACTCTAATGGCAAACAGATGACCGTAGAAGGTGAAGGTGTTGTCGGTCAACAACCCGTCATCGCGGCCAATGATGAATACACCTATAATAGTGGCACCGTTATCGAGACCCCTGTTGGTGTAATGCAAGGCCAATACATTATGCACGATGCCACTGGACAAGAATTCGTTACTGAAATCGAACCTTTCAGACTCGCTATCCCAAATATTTTAAATTAGGACATAACTGTGGCGACATACATTGTCGGCGATCTTCAAGGTTGCTTAGACGAACTCTTACTGTTACTTGATAAAGTCAAATTTGATCCCAAGCATGACTCACTCTGGCTTGCGGGCGATCTTGTCGCCCGAGGTCCAAAATCACTTGAGGTATTGCGTTTTGTTCGCTCTCTAGGCCCCTGTGCTAAGGTGGTACTAGGAAATCACGATCTCCATCTCCTTGCCGTTTCACTCGGGCTATTCAAAGTCAAAAAGAAAGACAAAACCGCAGCGATCTTTGCCGCGAAAGATAAACATGAGTTGCTCAATTGGCTACGCAATCAACCTCTCCTTGCGGAACATGATGAATTTGTCATGTGCCATGCAGGAATACCTCCCCAGTGGACGTTAGATCAAGCGCGTGGCGCTGCCAGAGAAGTGGAAGCCATCTTACACAGTGACGAGTGGCCTTGGTTAATAGAGAATATGTACGCTAACCAACCTGATCTCTGGTCCAATAAACTACAAGGCATTGAGCGTTACCGCTATATCATCAACGCATTCACCCGCATGCGCTTTTGCGATGCGGAAGGAAGATTAGACATGGAGTGCAAACTCCCGCCCAAAGAAGTAAAAAATCACAGTCTGGTGCCTTGGTTCAAATTGAAGAAAAGAATCAAGTTAGATAAAACCGTACTGTTTGGTCACTGGGCAGCATTAGAAGGCTATGAAGGTAAAGAGGTGATAGGTTTGGATACTGGCTGTGTCTGGGGAGGGAAACTGACCATGTTACGCTGGGAAGATAAGCGTTTCTTTACGCAGAAAGCTTTAACGAGTGACTGTTAAGGGTTGCCACTGAGTGCCAACCCTTCTTGTTTACCAAACGTCTAGCAGTCTTTTTCTAAAACCACAAAACGCATGTCATAAACGTTGTTCTCGTCCGCCTGATAAGCTTCAGAGTGGACTTCTTGAAAATCATCACTCCAAGCTGGGAATTGAGTATCACCATCAACTTGAGCATCAATATGCGTCACATATAGCTTTTGTGCTTTTGGTAAGCAGGCTTGGTAAATAGTGCCACCACCAATGATCATCACTTCTTCTACATCACCAGCTACGGACAGAGCCTCATCGATTGAGGTCACAGTTGTAACCCCTTTGATAACCAGTGAGGCATCTCGACTGATCACGATATTCTCTCTTCCAGGAAGCGGGCGTCCAATAGACTCATAGGTTTTCCGTCCCATAATCACTGGTTTACCCATAGTACAACGTTTAAACCAAGCAAAATCAGCCGGAAGGTGCCAAGGCATCTGGTTATCTTTACCTATGATGCGATCATGTGCCATCGCGGCAATCATGCTAATGATCATTCTACTACTCTCCTGTATCCCTAAACGATTGGTTTGCGGCGGTAGAATAACAACCCTGGCATAGCTAAGCCAACCGCTAATCCTGCAATTATAAACATTGCCTTGAGAAAGTTTTCCATCAACATGGCAACCAACTCGGGAGAATAACCACGATGGTTGAGCTCAACTAATGCAATCATAGCTTTAAAGGCAAAGACACCAGGTACCATAGGAATTAATGCTGCCACAGTGAAGACTTTAGGGTGAGCTAAAAATCGAGCAGACCAATGGATACCCACCATACTCACCAGCATGGCAGCAAAGAACGTCGCCCACTCGATCGGTATACCAAAATGCATCATCAAATAACGCGAGCCATGACCTATAGCTCCACCAAGTGCGCAGTAGACCAGTGCTTTCTGTGGGACATTGAAGACTAACGCGAATCCCACCGCCGGAATGGCAGCAAATAGCATATCATTGATGAGACCAACAAGAAGATCGACAGAGATCATGCGACCCACCCCCAAACACCAACTAAACTCATTGCAGCTACGATGCCTAAACTGGTCGCTAAAGTGAGTAAACTTGCCATAACAAAACGAGCAATTCCCATGTTAACGTAACCTTTTAGCATGTCAGCGACCGAGTTGATTAGAGGGAACCCAGGAACAAGCATTAAGACAGACGAAGCCATCACCAATGACGGTGAATTTCCTAACTGATAAATCACGGCTTGAGCGGAAACAACGGTTGTGACAAAGGCGGTCGCCGCAAAATTCATTAAAGGGTTAAAATGGCGATGACCGATCTCTTGGCGAACGACCATACCGACAGCGGAAGCGATAAAAGTCATGGTAAAAACAAGCCAATCTCCTCCAGCTAAACGGCTGAATGCAGCACAAGATAAACCTATCATAAAGACCACAAGCCAGCGGTTGTATCGCTCTGGGCTAACCTTATCAAGTTTCTGCTGGGCAAGAGGATAATCGATGATTCCTCGCTCCAGCATGATACAAATACGCTGTACCTGCGTAATGGCCCACATGTTAATGCCACGATCCGGACATCGTCGCGCCGTTGTTATACAGTGTTCTTGATAAACCGTGGTAACCACTAGAGAGCTTGCAGAAAGAGATACCTCCACCTCATCCATTCCAGCGGCAAGACCGAAGCGACGCATTAGGTCACCAACGAGAGTACTTTCTGCACCGTGTGCTAACAACATTTGCCCTGCTTGGGCGACTAAACGAGAAACCGCTCGCTGTTTTGATGCCATGATTTTTTCTACTCCTTTATACCAACGTGAATGATTACCTAGTCATTCAAGCTGATCAAAACCACTCAGAGCCACGATAAGGTTTGTCACCAAATCAGCAACGACACTCTTTATCCTGAGCCGAGCGATTTTTCCTGCACAGTTATCCAAACAACTAACCGTATGGCAGAGTTTGAACTTGTGTATTTTGCGTTGAAATACACTTTGAAGATTTGATTTAGACACAAAAAAGCCGCAATTGATATTGCGGCTTTGAATATTATACACGGTTAATCGCGGACGTAGACAACGTGACCGTCATCTTCTTCATCGTCCCAGTCATCCCAGTCGTCTTCATCTTCTGTGATAACATCTTTACCAGCCATCGCATCTTTATGGTAGTCATCCCACATAAAGTCGACTTTTTCTTCCTCAGAAAGTTCTTGTTCTTCACGAGGTAGATTTTCCATAAAGTCAGCAAGCTTGTAGCACAACTCTTTCGTGCCTTGTTTGTTCACTGCTGAGATCTTGTAATACTCTTCTTCCCAACCTAGGGCATCCAGAATATTTTGGATCACTTCGTTGGCTTCTTCTTCAGGCATTAAATCAACCTTGTTGAAGATCAACCAACGTGGCTTCGCAGCCAATTTCTCGCTGTATTGCTCTAGCTCATCAATGATCGTTAATGCATTCTCAACCGGATCACTTTGATCAATTGGCATAATATCGATCATATGTAGTAACACACGACAGCGTTCTAGGTGCTTCAAGAAGCGAATACCCAGGCCTGCGCCATCCGCTGCACCTTCGATCAATCCAGGAATATCAGCAACGACAAAGCTCTTTTCAGGAACTACACTAACCACACCAAGACTTGGAATTAGTGTCGTAAATGGGTAGTCCGCCACTTTCGGTTTTGCAGCCGAAACCGCACGAATAAAGGTAGATTTACCTGCATTAGGCAAACCTAGCATACCCACATCAGCAAGCAACAATAGCTCTAGGCGAATCTCACGGATTTCACCTTTAGTACCTAATGTCTTTTGGCGTGGCGCACGGTTCACAGAAGACTTAAAACGCGTATTGCCTAAACCATGCCAGCCGCCTTTTGCAACCATGACTTTTTTGCCATGCTCAGCGACTTCAGCAACGATCTCATTTGTGTGGATATCAACCGCACGTGTGCCGACTGGTACTCGTAGAACTTTGTCTTTACCACGCTTACCGGTACAGTTACCACCGCGACCATTCTCACCACGTTCCGCTTCATAGAAGCGCTGGAAGCGATAATCAATCAGAGTATTCAGGTTTTCATCGGCTTGAATGTAGACATCGCCACCATCGCCACCGTCACCGCCATCAGGACCGCCTTTCGTAACGAATTTCTCACGCCAGAAACTCACTACACCGTTACCGCCATCACCGGCTTGAACTTTTACTACCGCTTCATCAACGAATTTCATCTCTTACTCCGCATAGGTGCGTTGCAAATATCATCTCAAACTTCAATCATGGACACCGAAGTGAATGATATAAATTCTAGCAGATTCCATTTTCAGATCGATCACCTTGATCTTCGATCGTTCTGCCACTTAGGAATATATAATGAGGGACTTTTTTCAAAGTGCCTTAGTATCTATTCCTACTACCATAAATAAAAAACCCCGCCGAATCGGCAGGGCTTTTGAATTCAGCTTTAAAGCTAATAATTAAACAGAAGTCTAATTACTCAGCTTCGATGCTAACGAATTTACGGTTTTTAGGACCTTTCACTTCAAATTTCACTTTACCTTCAGTAAGAGCGAAAAGAGTGTGGTCTTTACCGATACCAACGTTAGTGCCAGCGTGGAACTTAGTACCACGTTGACGAACGATGATGTTACCTGCAAGAACAGACTCACCACCGAAACGCTTAACACCTAGACGTTTGCTTTCTGAATCGCGGCCGTTACGAGTAGAACCACCAGCTTTTTTGTGTGCCATTGTTAAACTCTCCTAATCGATTAAGCGTTGATACCAGTGATTTTCACTTCCGTGAACCACTGACGGTGACCCTGTTGCTTACGAGAGTGCTTACGACGACGGAACTTAACGATTTTAACTTTATCGCCACGACCGTGTTGTACTACTTCAGCAACAATTTTACCACCCTCTACTAGAGGAGCACCAACTTTAATGTCTTCACCGTTAGCTACAAGAAGAACTTTATCAAATTCAACTGTTGCACCAGTTTCAACGTCTAATTTCTCTAAACGAAGAGTTTGACCTTCGCTTACACGGTGTTGTTTACCACCAGATTGGAAAACAGCGTACATATCTTACTCCGCTTTTTCCGCACAGCCGTATGCTATTTTTTGAGCATTAAGGGTGTGCGCTAAACTAATCATCAATAGGGCGCAGATTCTACAGAAAGGTCGCACCTATGACAAGCCATATTTTGAAAAAATTGGCGAAAAGCTAATCGCCAATGAAAAGTGCCCAAATGATGCCCGTTAACCATGTATTAATCAACGTTTTTTAGTGTATTATTCAACGATTAAAGTAGATAAGAATACCTTACTAGTTCTAACCTCAGCCGGATTTACAATGGATTTTAAAGCTATCCAAGCACTCACTGCCGATGACATGGCAAAAGTGAACGAAACAATTCACGCTCAACTCAACTCTGATGTCTCTTTAATCAATCAACTTGGTTTCTACATCGTTAGTGGAGGCGGCAAACGTATCCGTCCATTACTTGCTGTTTTATCAGCACGAGCACTCGGTTACCAGGGAGAGGCTCACACCACTTCCGCCGCCTTTATTGAGTTCATTCACACCGCCACCCTACTTCATGACGATGTGGTCGATGAGTCTGATATGCGACGCGGCAAAGCAACGGCCAACGCTGCATTTGGTAACGCGGCGAGTGTGCTAGTTGGAGACTTTATTTACACTCGCTCATTCCAGATGATGACCGAACTGGGATCTTTGAAGATCCTCAAGCTAATGAGTGATGCGGTAAACGTGATTGCTGAAGGTGAAGTTCTGCAACTAATGAACTGCAATGATCCGGACACGACTGAAGAAAGCTACATGCAGGTTATCTACTCGAAAACAGCACGTCTTTTTGAAGCAGCAACACAAATTGGTGCCATCCTCAACGATGCACCCGCCGAAGTTGAACTGGCACTGCAAAACTACGGGAAATATCTAGGTACGGCATTCCAGCTTATCGATGATGTTATGGATTACACCTCTGACGGTGAAGAGATGGGTAAAAATGTCGGTGACGACTTAGCCGAAGGTAAACCAACATTGCCTCTTTTATACGCAATGCAGCATGGCACGGCACAGCAAACTGCCATGATTCGTGAAGCGATTGAAAAAGCCAATGGTATGGAGCGTCTTAACGACATTCTCGCAGCAATGGAAGAGACAGGCTCTTTGGAATACACCCGTCAAAAAGCTTATCAAGAAGCAGACAAAGCGATCGCGCAATTGGATGTGTTAGAAGAATCTGTTTACAAGCAGGCGCTAATTACTCTCGCGCATATGTCGGTACACCGCACTAGCTAAGCGCTCAATTGATTGAATTACAACAACGGGAACCTTACGGTTCCCGTTTTCTCTTGGTGACAAGAGTGTATCCCAGAGCAGCATAAACGAAGGTAAACTTGACTTGGTGCTGCACATAACTTGTTTTGACCAAGTTTTTAGCAACACCTTACCCGCTTAATAAAGCTAGCAGTATTCCTTATATAGTCATAACTAAAACAAATGATTTGCGATCCAGTCATTTTAAATCTGAAATGTTAAGTTGGTTTTTCATCTTTTCTAGACATAAAATCACGTAACAAGAACGTCATCGCTTTGTCACTAATTCCTCATTGAAATGCAGCCTTATTGAAACTTCGCTTATCTATTCTCACAACGAATACCGCCGTAGAGAGAATAAAATGCAAACCTCTAGCCCATTTCGTCTACCAAAAAAAACGCCATTTCGCTTCGCCGAGTCCATCGCCGAATGGGCAACAGGACTAAGTAAACTCGAACAGTTTTATGCCCAACGCCCCGCAGGTTGTGATACCCAAGCATTTATCAGGTTCACTCTCGAAGTGCTTGGTATTGATTATGATGTCAGCCATGGCACTAAAGGAGGGATTCCAGCTTCTGGCGCAACAGTTATCGTTGCAAACCATCCCCTTGGATGTGTAGAAGGGGTGATACTTGCTGAGCTGCTGCTCACCATTCGTCAAGATGTAAAAATTCTCGCCAATCAATATCTAAAAACGGTCCCTGAGCTCGATGAACTCTTTATTGGCGTCGATGTGTTTGCGGGTCATATCGCTCAGAAAGCGAACTTAAAAGCACTTCGTCAAGCCCATCAGCATCTTGCGAATAATGGGCTAATACTGCTGTTTCCCGCGGGTGAAGTGTCTCAACTCGTCGATAGCAAAGCGCAGCGCCTAGAAGACAAAGAGTGGAGCCGCTCTGTCAGCAGTTTAATCCGCAAATCAGGCGCAACCACAGTGCCAGTTTTTATCAATGGACAGAATTCAAAACGCTTCTATTTGGCGGGAAAGGTACATCCCCTACTTCGCACCTTAATGCTGGGCAGAGAACTGCTTAACAAGTCTACACAGACTATAAAGATCGCGATCGGTTCTGCGATTCAATACCGAGAAGTAAAAGGATTAACCGATGTGCAAATGACCAACTATTTGCGTCTCAATACATACCTTCTTCAACACTTAGTCCAATCTAAGTCTATCGATTCATCATCACCGCAAAACGAGTTTCCCGTCGCTCAACCTTTGCCGCGAAAAGATCTACTTGAGGATCTAGATAATCTGCCTAGTGATCATCGGCTACTTTCAAGTGGTGAATTTGATGTGTACTGCACCTCCTCAGAGAATATCCCTTCACTACTGCATGAAATAGGCAGACTCAGAGAAACTAACTTTAGACGAGCGGGAGAAGGGACAGGGCTAGCGTTGGATCTTGATCAGTTTGATCACGATTACCGTCATCTATTTGTTTGGGACAGAGAAAACCAATGCTTGGTCGGTGCTTATCGACTTGGTTTAGTCGACGACATTCTAAGCGCCAAAGGGACTGAAGGTCTTTATTCTCGTACATTGTTTCATTACGACATGCCATTTATAGCCAGTATGGGGAAATCCATTGAGATGGGAAGATCTGTGATTGATCTACCCTATCAAAAAAGTATGACCGCTCTATTGCTACTATGGAAAGGTATCGCGACTTTCGTCTCTCACCATCCTGAATACACGCATCTGTTCGGCCCAGTCAGTATCAGCAACGATTACAGTGAACAGACCAGACAACTACTCGCTGAGTGCATGACATTACACTATTGTGATGCAGCAAAGGCAGAGCATGTCTCTCCATCTAACCCACTCCCTACATCAGACAACAATTGGAATACCAGCATGCTAACTGCTCTGGGGGATCTTCAACTCTTGTCTCGAGTCGTTGCTCGTATCGATCCAGGAAAGGGAATACCCGTTTTATTGCGCCAATACCTCGCCTTAAACGGCAAACTTATCTCTTTCAACGTTGATCCTGGCTTCAACAATGCCTTGGATGGCTTAATCGTTGTCGATCTCAGACAAGTTGATAGTAAGACATTGGCGCGATATATGGGGCTTGAACAGGCTGAACACTATCTCAATTATCACCAAACCTCAGAATAGCTATCTAACTACTCAGTGCTGCGTGACACATGCAGCACTTTTGTCAGCGGAATTATTCTCTAAATAACCCCACGCTTTCTATCATTTAGGTGCATCTAAGCCCTTAATTCCACAACTACATTCTAATAATTATCTTTCCTGTAGTCATACACTCCAATCAAAGTGCAATCCGACGAACAAAAATTAGATTGACGAAAAAATCTACAGAAGAAAAGCTAGCTCTAGACACACAAAACAACAAGGAAGTCGTATCGTTATGCTGCCAATAAAAATAACACTTCGCACAGTGCTCGCTGGAGTGCTGACGAGTTCATTAGCTCTAGGGTCATTTTCGAGTCTCGCCGCAGAGAAAGTCTACCGACTCACGCTAGCCGAAACATGGGGTCCAAATACGCCTATATTAGGCGATGCCACAAAAAACATGGCGAAGCTGGCAGAAGAAATGTCTAATGGCAGGCTACAAATTCGTATCGACTCTGCAAATAAACATAAAGCACCACTTGGCATTTTTGACTTAGTGAAATCAGGCCAGTACGACTTAGGCCACTCGAGCTCTTATTACTGGAAAGGAAAAGTGCCCAATACACTTTACTTTTCTTCGATGCCTTTCGGTATGATTTCAACCGAGCAGTATGCTTGGTTTTACCGTGGTGGTGGTATGGAGTTAATGGAAAAAGTCTATGCACCACATAACCTATTGTCATTTCCAGGTGGCAACTCCGACATTCAAATGGGCGGTTGGTTTAAAAAAGAAATTAATTCAGTAGAAGATTTACAAGGGCTTAAGATTCGTATTCCGGGCTTTGCCGGCGAAGTCATGGCAAAAGTTGGCGCTGCGCCAACAAACATTGCTCCGGGGGAACTTTATACATCACTTGAGCGCGGAACCATCGATGCACTTGAATGGGTAGGACCCGCGTTTGATCTACGTATGGGATTTCAAAAAATTGCTCCCTACTATTACACCGCGTGGCATGAGCCAGGATCTGAAACACAATTCCTAGTCAACAAGAAGACTTGGGACAAGCTTCCTAAAGATCTGCAAACCATTCTCGAAACGGCATTTCGTGTCAGTGCGTTTGATATGTATACCCAAGCGGTAGATGCAAACGCAAATAGCTGGGCAACGATGAGCGCAGAGTATCCTGATATAAAAGTGAGGGATTTCCCACCAGAAGTACTTCATGCAATGCAAGCCGCTACGTCTGAACTACTCGCAGAGCAAGCCGAAAAAGATGCGTTAGCTAAAGAAATTATCGAATCTCAAAAGCAATACTTAGCTAAAGTGCGTGCGTGGACAGATATCTCATCAAAAGCCTATCTAGACAGCACTCAATAACCCTAGCGGGCAGAGATGCTCTGCCCCTCTTTTCATAACAGACCAAGTCCAGTTCATATCGACACTCAGGCTTTTGTAAATTGTCACTTTCCTACAAAAACAGCAAAATTAGACACAGATCACTCACTGATCAAAATGCACACAGAACCAATTTGAGATCAATGTCACATCAGACAACAAATTCCGAAAAAAATATAATCATTAGGAGATCTAAATCACACTCAAACACAAACACGACATTTCATTATTGAGATATAAAACATTAAAATCTTATTGACAATTTTGTATCTTTAAATATGTAGCAAAATTACATTGTCAGAAAGTGTAATGGATCACTAAAAAAAGGTTTGATATAGGAAGATTCAGAGAGAAAGGTCACAAAAAACCCGTTGTCAGTTCTAAAAGAAAGTTGTGTGGTAAATTGATTAGGTACTAAGCAATCAAGCGGTTTTGGCGAACCGTACTACTACAATATTCATCAGAACATCAAACGGGGAACTCCTATGATATCACCAGATGCGAAGATCAAGATACAAAATTTTGGTCGTTTTCTGTCTAATATGGTAATGCCTAACATTGGCGCGTTTATCGCGTGGGGCTTTATTACCGCACTATTTATCCCAACAGGCTGGCTGCCAAATGAGACACTAGCATCCATGGTTGGGCCCATGATTACCTATCTCCTGCCATTACTGATCGGCTATACCGGCGGTAAGTTAGTTGGCGGAGAACGCGGAGCTGTTGTCGGTGCAATCACCACTATGGGTGTAATTGTCGGCACAGACATTCCAATGTTCATGGGCGCTATGATGGTTGGTCCACTCGGTGGCTGGGCAATCAAAAAATTCGACAACTACATTGACGGTAAAGTGAAAAGTGGTTTTGAGATGTTGGTAAACAACTTCTCAGCAGGCATCATCGGCATGATCTGCGCCATTCTTGCTTATCTATTTATCGGTCCGTTTGTCAAAGTCCTATCCGGTGGCCTAGCGGCTGGCGTAAACTTCTTGGTGTCAGCACACCTTCTACCTTTGACCTCCATTTTTGTTGAACCCGCGAAGATCCTATTCCTTAACAACGCTATTAACCACGGTATCTTCTCACCACTGGGTATCCAGCAAGCCTCAGAAGCAGGACAATCTATTTTCTTCCTGATTGAAGCGAACCCAGGTCCTGGTTTAGGCATTCTGCTTGCGTACATGGTGTTTGGTAAAGGAACCGCACGACAAACAGCCGGTGGTGCTTCAATTATCCATTTCTTTGGCGGTATTCATGAAATCTACTTCCCGTACATTCTAATGAATCCACGCTTAATTCTTGCGGCAATTGCAGGCGGTATGACAGGTGTCTTCGTTCTTGTGATGTTCAATGCAGGAATTGTGTCTCCGGCTTCTCCTGGCTCTATCTTCGCGATTTTACTGATGACACAGAAAGCTTCCATTGTTGGCATATTGGCCTCAATTGCCGCGGCAACCGGCGTATCATTTGCTGTAGCAGCCGTGCTAATGAAGACACAAACGTCAACAGAGGAAGATGGTGATGAGGCAGCGCTAGAAAAAGCAACATCACAAATGAAAGATATGAAAGCTGCATCTAAATCAAATGGAGCAGCACACAGCCAAAGCAAAGGCAATACAGAACTTGCCGATGTAAAAAGCATCGTAGTGGCATGTGACGCAGGTATGGGCTCCAGCGCGATGGGGGCAAGTATGTTGCGTAAAAAAGTTCAATCTGCGGGTCTCAACATCAGCGTCACCAATCTTGCTATCAACAGCTTAACAGAGAGTGCAGATATCGTGATTACTCACAAAGATTTAACCGATCGAGCTCGTAAACACGCACCAAATGCACAGCACATTTCATTGACTAACTTTCTAGACAGCGAAATGTACAACCAGCTAGTCACGAAGCTGCTTGCAGCACAGAAACAATCGGCAGCGAACGATGACAAACTTATCAAAGTCTCTGTACTTGCTGCTAACGATGATAACTATGAATCACAGCAGCCATCAGTATTCCAGATTGAACGTAAAAACATTCATTTAGGTTTACAAGCGAACAGCAAAGAGGAAGCAATTCGTTTTGCGGGAAACAAACTCGTGGAACTGGGTTACGCAGAACCCGAATACGTTGACGCGATGTTTGAGCGTGAAGCGCTTGTACCCACTTATCTTGGTGAGTCAATTGCAGTACCACACGGTACGGTTGAAGCAAAAGACCGCGTGAAGAAAACAGGCATCGTTATCTGCCAATACCCCGCAGGTATCCAGTTTACAGAAGACGACGAAGATATCGCAAAACTTGTTATCGGCATTGCCGCCAAAAACGACGAACACATTCAAGTCATTACCACCATCACAAACGCGCTCGATGAGCCTGAAGCAATTGAAAAACTGACAAGCACTAAGGACATAGAAGAAATTCTCACCATCCTTGGCGGTCAACAAGCAGCCTAATTGCTTCTTATATTTTGCTCCTGAGCAAACTGAGGTCAGCTGTCACCCCCTATGCGGTTGACCTCAACCTAGATTCGTTTTAATCAAATTTTAGATTTTGGTAGGTAAGTATTATGAAAAACGCAGTCCATTTTGGTGCAGGTAACATTGGTCGTGGCTTCATTGGCAAATTGCTGGCAGATGCAGACGTAGAAGTCACTTTTGCCGACGTTGACGTCCCTTTGGTCGATCAACTTAGTCATAAGCAAGAATATAAAGTCAAAGTGGTTGGTACAGAGTGCAAAATTGACACAGTGACTCATGTCACCGCAGTGAACTCGGCGAGTGAAGAGGTGATTGATCGAATTGTTAAAACCGACTTGGTGACAACGGCGGTTGGGCCAAACGTACTAGACATCATAGCCAAAACCATTGCGGCAGGTATTACTAAACGTTTTGCCGTTAATAACGACAAGCCACTCAACATCATCGCATGTGAAAACATGATTCGAGGTACGACTCACTTAAAAGGTCAGGTATACAAGCATCTCGATGCATCGCTTCATTCGAAAGCTGATGAGCTAGTCGGATTTGTAGACTCGGCTGTCGATCGCATAGTCCCACCTGCGGAAGCTGCGAATGACGACCCACTCGAAGTGACCGTAGAAAGTTTCAGCGAATGGATCGTCGATGAGCAACAGTTCAAAGGAGAAATTCCTGATATTTCAGGTATGGAGAAAACCGATAACCTAATGGCGTTTGTAGAACGAAAATTATTCACGCTCAATACAGGTCATTGCATCACCGCGTACTTAGGCTGCCTTAAAGGTCATCGCACAATCCGCGAAGCGATAGAAGATCCCGAAATTTACGCCGATGTTAAACAAGCAATGCGTGAGAGTGGTGAAGTCCTAATTCGTCGTTATGGATTTGCCCCAGACATGCACAACGCATACATAGACAAGATCCTCAGCCGATTTGCTAACCCTTATTTGGTCGATGAAGTGGATCGCGTTGGAAGACAACCTCTTCGTAAATTAGGGGCAAACGATAGATTAGTGAAGCCATTACTGGGTACAATCGAGTATGGCACTGAAAATAAAACGCTTTTAAAAGGGATTGCAGCTGCACTTAAGTACCACAACAGCGATGATCCACAGGCCGTTGAGTTGCAAAAGAGCCTCAAAGAGTTAGGCGTTAACAAAACGCTGGCTCTCTACACAGGCTTAGAAGAACACAGTAAAGAAGTCACCAAGATCCAAGCGATCTTCGAGACACTATAACGACAATAAACTAGGGGGAGTTAAACCTCCCCTTTTCAACAAAGTAATTAGTTCAGTATATGGCAGAGAAAATTAGTGAAACTGAAATAATAGAGCGACTCAATAGCGCCCCTTCGGTGCGTGGCTTTTTCATTGCTGCCGTAGACGTATTTGACGAGTCAATTGACGCGCTAATACAGAGAATCTTCCAAAAAGATAACTTTGCGGTGCAGTCTGTTGTTGGTCCCTTACTGCATGACTCTGGCCCACTCGGTAATCTGTCGGTACGTTTAAAACTACTCTATGGTCTAGGTGTACTTCCCGATAACGTCTACCACGACATTGAAGACATTATCAAAATCAAAAATACGCTCAATAGCGATGCCACCGACTACGATTTTACTGATCCAACCATCCTAGCGCCGATAAAAAAACTCAATTTGGTTCAAACTATGGGAATGGTTCAACTAGAGGTTTCAGAGCCAGACGGCGATATCGATTTAGAGTTCTATCAGCTTCAGCTTCAACGCCAGCAACAGATTATTAAATCAGGGCTTTCTTTGGCGATTGTTGCAATCTGCAATGAACTCGGCAAAGAGAGCCCATTCTAACGCCCGTTAGGCGTTTCCTATCTCAGCTCATGCCTTTGAAATCGGCCTTCTATTGATCTGTAAGCTCAAAAAATAGTGGTTTGTAATAAACAGCAACGATAGATACAAAAACACCCGATACCATCAATGGTTAATCGGGTGTGATAACGACTTTAATGAGTGACCAAAGCAGCGACTAAATCGCGCTGCTAGTGATCAATGCTTGAAACTCTCAGGCACTTCAGCAATATAAATTGCAGGTACCCCTTCAAAATCGCTGGTAAACAAGACGCCATCGTCATTTGGAGTAAATGATGGATGCGGGTGCGTAATTTGTCGATCACCATCAAGAACATCCCAAGACGTGCTGTGTTTACATAGTTTCTGTGCGGACTTCGCTTTAGTGTTAAGCACATATAGGAAGGGATCATTTTCTATGTTGTAGCTGTCTGCATCCGCCACATCGACAGGGGCATCACAACCATCACCCACCATTAGCGAACCATCAAAATTGCTCATTAGGTGAGAACAAGGCGGCATAACCATCACTTCCTCATTTTCGAGTGTTTCTGGGTTCGCTTTGTAAATCACACGATCCGTTTGGCCTTTAAAGTACGAGACATAAGCCATCGCACTGCCATCTGGAATCCAAAACTCGTGAGTACAAGATTCACCTTCCGCATGTTCTTTAATTTTACGTACATTACTGCCATTTTCGTTGACTAGCCACATACGAGAATCCACTAAGTCATGAGGCCCCTCATGACAAAAACCGACGGTTGAATCATCAAATGGACGATAAATAGGATGCCCTAGCCACGCATTGTCTTGATGGATCACTTCTAACTGACCCGTTGCGATATCAACTTTAATCAAACGGCATGTCGGGGCAGTATGATAAAACTCAGCAAACTTTTCCCACGACGTGAGTGGTTGCCAATCACGTTTAAGTATTTCAATACCGACCAACTTAGTACAATCAGAGTTTGCAACCCAAGTGCCGTAGCCTTTCCATTCTTCATCAACCGTGTAGATGATCGTTTCTTCCAACGTATCTAAATCGACTTTCATCAAGTTTAGTTCGTTCTTTACGTAGAAAAATGCACGTTCGTCAGTCGAGATAAAACCACCAAAGGTGTTGTCGCCTTTACCTTCCGTCAGTTGGACTGCTTGTTGCGTTTCAAGATTAAGCAGGTAATAGTTACGATTTCCGTCGAAATCACCTGCAAATAACAGCTTTTTTCCATCCTGAGTAAAGCACTTCTGGTAAAAGTAGTTACGATGACAAATCACGTCAGTTGGCGTTAATCGTGTCACTTTCACTTGAGTATCACTGTCAACAAAGGTTTCAAAGTTGAGAGTAATAACGTCACCCTTAGCCATAATATATCTCCAAAACAGGGCTGCCCAAATAAGGGCAGCCAAAATCACAAATTCAGTTTATTGCGTTGTTGTCGCGACGCTCGCCGTCTGTACATCTAGCCTGGCACTCTTTTTCAAGCCATAGCCGACTGCAAACACAGCAGCTGCACATGCAAGGAACAATAGGCGGCCCCAAAGAGGGTTTGGAATCAACACCATCAGAGTTAAACCTGCTGCCATATAGATAACCAGTGACCCCAATTTTGCACGTTGCATGCGGTCGACAATATCCTGACCTTCTTCCGCCACACACTCAGTGTCGACATCTTTAAAGAACTCCGTAGTGATCTCTTTGTGCGGATCTGTCTCTTCTTTGTAGAACAGAGTAGATAGACAGAAGAAACCAGCAGTGAAGACAAGATGCGCAGCGATAGTGATCATAGTGCGCATTTCACCAGCTTCACGACGTGTCAATTCATCAATGCCAAACCAGCTACCAACAAACTCTGGAGTGAAAATCTTCACTACCGACCAAGACACAAACATACCCACAACAACGGTTGCCCATGGCGCCCATTTAGGTGTTTTACGGATGATGATACCTAGGAACAACGGAACAAGAATTGGAGATTGAAGCAGAGTCGCAACTTGCATCATCAAATCGAACAGGCTTAGGTGCTTCAGCGAGTTGAAGAACTGAGCCATCATGATAACGAGAATACCGTTCACCAGACACGCGATCTGACCCGCACGTAACAGTTCTTTATCTGAAGCCTTACCTTTGCGCACGATGTTAGAGTAGAAGCTGCGAACGAAAATACCTGAGTTACGGTTTAGAGCAGAATCCATTGAAGACATAGTGGCGGCAAACAAACCCGCCATCAGCAGGCCAACAGTGCCAAGAGGCATAGTTTCGCGCGCAAACACTAGGTAGACCGCATCACTCGCTTTCGCGCCTAGAGATGAATACTGAGTGGCTGCATCTGGGTATAGGATTGCTGACGCCCATGGAGGAATAAACCAAATAATCGCACCAAACACCATCATCACTAACGCCATCAATGCTGCTTTACTTGCATTCTTAGAATCTTTAGCGTTCAGGAAACGGTAAGATTCCTGCATGTTGTTGATACTTTGAAGCTGTTTTACGACGAAGAAGATAAAAGTACAGACTAGAAGAAGTGGGTAGTTCATGTCTGGACCCATGATGAAACCACCAGGGAAGTTAGTAACGATCTCACCAGGACCGCCCACCACGTAAAGTGCAACCGCCGCACACGCAATCGAGATTACGGCAACAACAAGTGTCTGAATAAAGTCTGATGCAACAACACCCCATGCGCCACTGAGCAACGAAATGGCCAGTACTGCAAGGCCAGTCACCCAAATAGTAGTCACGATATCTGCATTAAATACCGCAGAAGCAAACACACCCAAACCGTTTAGCCAAACACCCGCGTTAATGACACTTAGGGGAATAATTACCCAAGTGAAGAACTGCTCATTGGTGTTACCAAAACGACGTTTCACCCCTTCTGTTGGCGTATCAACGCGCATTTGACGGAAGCGGCGAGCAAAGTAGAAGTAAGCGAAAACGTACGCCACCATGTTACCGATAAATACCGCTAATACTGCGAAACCATCGTTAAATGCTTTACCAGCTGCACCCGTAAAGGTCCATGCTGAGAACTGGGTCATAAAGGCTGTAGCACCAACCATCCACCAGAGCATCTTGCCGCCCCCACGGAAATAGTCACTGGTACTATTGCTTGCCATCTTTTTGAACAGCAAGCTGATTGCCACCATTAGGGCAAAGTAGCCTGCTATTACTAAGTAATCGTATTCCATAATAGAATCCTCGAAACGCTGTTTTAATTTAGATAAATTATAATTTCAAAAAACAAAGCTAACTGAGACAAAAATCAAAACAACGGTTCATTTTTATTTTTTTACCCACAAGTGTGATAGAGATCAATAGTGATCATCTTGTAAATAACAGGGAATGTATGCCCTCTTTTCCACGCTTCCCTTAGTTAATAATAGAAGTTCAAGGAGATTGTCACTGACAAGTCGGAAAAGGTAAAAGTGAGACCGTTGTATTGCGAGTTTTGATAAAAAAAGGGCTCGATAGAGCCCTTAATTACTCATTAGTTGATGAGTTGCTTAAGCAGAATGGCTTCTTGCTTGCCAGGCATATCTTGCTGACTATCAATGACTGCTGCTTGCTTCAACGGGGTAAGCGCTTTGCTGTCTACTGCTTTACCGTCGCTGTTGAGAGTTGTGCCACTTTCAATGAATGCATTACCTATCGACTTAGCACTGTTGATCACGTCATCGTATTGGCTGCTCACGTGGAAGCGGTATGAACGATTGTTAGTGAAAGTACCTTGCTCAATATCATCAGAGTATGGACTCTTGCGGAATAGATAATTAAATCGATGGTTATCAATCGATACATTATCACTGAGCACCAAGGATCCAGGGTTAAAGTTGTCGGTAAACCCATCCATGTTGTTGTTGAAAGACAGACTGTTTCTCACTACGTGTGGCACTGGGATACCTTCACCACCAAGCTTGAAACCATTACCGATCGTACCGCCTTTATTCGCCACTTCTAGGGTGCGCCCATTGTTGAATGCAATGGAGTCAATGATAGTCACCGCGCCATTTGCACCATCTTCAACCTTATTGAACAGATCCCATCCATCATCAATATTGTGATGAGAGATACAACGGATGAAACTATTACCATCTCCGATCCGCATCTTGGCGGCAAAACCATCTGCGTTGATCTGAGATGGATCCATGTTGTTGTAGCTTTCGCTATCGATCACTTGGTTGTAACTCGCCCACAAGGCACGGCCGATATTTTCTGGAGACGTAATAACAAAACCTGTGTCCGGTGCGCTATGAGTCACCATTTTCTCGAAGGTATTATGGCTACCATGCACAATGAACTGTGCCCCGGCGACTTCAATACCTTGGTAGTGCCAGTAGTTTGCGTCATGTAGGAGCTCGGAAATAAAGCGAACATTATCTCCATCTGCACGCAGATACTTGATCTTATCGGGACTACCACTCGCTGTAAGTGGGATTTCAATACCTTGATAATCCCCCTCTTTCAAATAGATAGTTCCACCAGCAGGAAGCAGTTCCACTGCCGTTGCTAAATCTAAAGGCTGTGAGTGAGAGCCATTACCTGTAGCGCTTCCATTCGGTGCAACATAAAGCACCATTGGATTATCTACAGCAACAAGATCAACGCTGTAACGATGAGATTGCAGCTCTGTATTAGGTCCATCAATAGCCTTAAACTTCACGTCTAACTCATTGACATCATTTGCCAGAGTCAACCTGTGACTAAATAACTCACCCGCATTCACCGTTTGCTTTACAACCGATTTGCCGTTGTGAAGCAGTTCAAATTCACCGGAATAATTGGCTCGAGCTTGAACTGGATAATCTCTGGTCGTCGTGCGTGGTGAAGAAGCGATTTGGAAGACGAGATCTCCCTGCTTCGAGGTGTATTTGGGAGCGTCAACGGTATCGGCTGAAGAGAGTTGCAAATCAACGTTACTCACTTGCATTTTGGCGTTACGTGATGCAAAGAAACCAACGTACTGAGATTCTTTATTCTGCATCTCTACAATGTTGGCATTCGCCCCTTTTACCGCTTGCTCGAAAAAGTTATCACCATTGCGGTAGCTAACTTTAAAGCCGTCATTGGTACGTGTCAGTGTCATACGGTAAGTTTCAGATTCACCATACGGAACGCCTTCTGCATAGTCGACTCGACTTAAGCGGTTACCTGGCGTTCCCCAAGGCTGATAGACCCCCTCACGGAATGAAGCATTGATGTTTGTCATTCCGTCGTTGCTACGAGTATGAGAACGCAGTAAGTTCATCACCATGTTTGACGCTGACGGAAATTCTTCATGACCTTCAGGTTGAGGGACCAAACGCTCTGCGCCCAAAATATCGCGAACCATCAAGCCAGCACCTTCTTGGCGGTTTGGCGTGGCACCCGTTTCAGGACCAAGTTGCTCTAACACCACGTCTGCACTAAGAGTAAAGTTCACATCGGTAGGCAGTTCTGTGTAGTAAAAGGTGAGCCCCTCATGAGAGTTAGCAAGCTTTCCTCCACGGCTTTCAATGGTAAATGCTGAAGCTAACTTGCCCGCTTCAAGCACATCACCATTGACAGTAACTTGGTTAACGCCAACTTTCTGCGGAAGAATTGTAGAGCCAAAATTCATGTCAGTTGACTGACCAAAAGTGATTGCTTTCCACGTAAGGTCTTCGACCTTGATATCCGTCGCATAGGCCGTTGGGGTTAATATTGCCGCAAGGCATAAGGCTAAAGTGTGTTTTTTCATGATCACTTTTCCTTGTTAGAAGTTGTACTTCAAACCAACACGGAAACGAGGAATATATTCATCCTTAAACTCTGCCCCATCCCCTTTATGAGTGATCGCGGCAACGGCAAAATATGGAATCACACCATTCTCTAGCTTGGTGTATTCACCTTTGAAATCGAACAGTTGGTCATAGCCTTTGTCTTTCCAACCGCCTTCACCACCATGAATATCTTTATATTCCGCTTCAACGCCTAACTTGCCCCACTCAAACTTACGGTTTGCGTAGAGGTTGAGCTGGTTATAGCGAGAATCATCGGTGTTTTTATATCCGTGGCGAATACGCGCTGCGACATCCCACTCATCATTGATTTTGTATGCTCCCGTTAAGTTGTACTTAAACACGGATGCCCCTGAAGGACTCGAATCAATGTTAATACCTGGAGTCAGAGAAAAGTTGTCAGTCATTCTCCAGCGGTAGTTGAGACCAGTTTCGTGACCAGCATTACTCATATGACTATTCTTGTAATCCCATTTAGCTTCGACGCTAAAGCCGATTTGATTATCGAAACGATGAGAAACGTAAATACGATCTCTATGTTCATCGCCATCACGATCAGGCACATATTCATGTCGAATATCAACAGAAGCGGCAGATGCCAAGCCAGAGGTCATTGCAAGTAGGAGTGCAGAAGTAAGGTATCTGATTTTCATTTTAAAACACCATTTCATTTTATAGTAAATATTGTTTTAATATATTCATTATTCAGAGTTGATAAAGTTCTCATCTAAATTTTTGTGATCTTTAAAACAGTGTTTTAATTTTTTCGTGAGCTCCGACACATGACTTTATTAGATTCGATGATCGTAATGATCTATCTGCTCTTCATTGGGATCGCCGCGTGGCTTTTTCGTCGCTTTTCCCAATCGTCTAGCCACTTTCTTCAAGGTGGCGGAACCATGATGTGGTGGATGGCTGGCGCCACCGCATTCATGACTCAATTTTCAGCATGGACATTTACCGGCGCGGCAGCCAAAGCCTATGAAGATGGTATTAGCGTGATGTTTATCTTTTGGGGTAACGCCATAGGCTTTTTTGTGGCGGCAGCATTTTTTGCAAGACGTTATCGAAGGCTGCGCGTCGAAACTGCGATGGAAGTGATTCGAGCTCGCTTTGGGTACGCTTCTGAGCAGGTATTTACCCTATTTAATTTTCCTGTGACCTTGATTGCTTGCGCAATTTGGATGAATGGATTGGCGGCATTTTTCTCCGCTGTGTTTGCCTTTGACGTCTCGACCACCATCATTGCCATGGGGGTCATTGTCACCTTGATCGCAGTGAGTGGTGGCGCATGGACAGTCTCTGTCACTAACGTTATTCAATTAATACTGCTTATCTCGATCACCTTGGTTATCGGCTTTACAGCACTACAAAATTTCAATTCACCTACTGAAATCTTTGCTCATGTGAGTCCAATCTACGGTGACAAAATTAGTACAACATCACTGTTTGCTATGTGGGCGGTCGCGATGCTTGTCCAGCAAACCATGAGCAATAATCACACGTTGAGTTGCTATCGCTTCCTCACCACTGCAAACGACAAAGATGCCACTAAAGCGGCTTTCGTGGCGGGAGTGCTATTTGGTTTTGCCCCCATATTGTGGTTTATGCCTGCTTGGTTTGTCGCAGCGCAGAACATCAATCTATTTGCTATCTATCCTGCTTTAGAACAGAACGCTAACAACGCCGCCTACCTCTACTACATCCAGCACTATATGCCACAGGGTATTTTGGGACTGGTCATGGTTGCTTTAGTCGCAGCCACCATTGCACCACTCACTTCAGCCCATAACCGAAATGCCGGTATTGTGGTGAAAAGCCTTTATCTAGTGTGGATAAGTCCTGAAGCCAACGAGCGTCAACAGTTAGTGGCTGGTAAAGTGGCGACCTTGTTGTCTGGCGCATTCGCAACAATCACTGCATTGCTATTGGCATCGGTCGAATCGCATAGCTTGTTTGACATGATGATTATGTTTGCAGCATTTATTCAAATGCCAATCAACATTCCTTCGCTGCTGGCACTGGTGACCTTAAAAACGCCAAACTGGTCTGGATGGGCAACCGTCATCGTCGGATGCGCGGTATCGCTATTTATGATGTTTATCTTTGACATCAACTGGCTATCTTCAACCACTCTTACAGCAAGAGAAAGTAAAGACCTTACCGTGGTAGTGACTCTCCTTCTGCATTTGATCGTTACCGGAGGATTCTTTTTATCTACCCGTATTTTTTACGCCAAAGAACCTGAGGCAATCCAACAACAACGAGGCCAACTTTCCGTGAAGTTGGCCACTCCGCTCAGTCAAGATGAACAATCCCCAATCAATCACAAGCAAGGGATCTACGTGGGATCACTCACGGCGTTGGCTGGCCTATTACTGATCCTCGCAGGCTTTGGTCTCTCTGCGCCTTCTAAGCCGATTTTTGTCGCGATTGGTTGTATGGTAATGCTGTTTAGCATGCTATTGCTTAAACCCGAACCTCGGGCAAAACACAAACTGCAAAAGTATTAACTAAGCGATAGGTAAGAGGGCTCGGATGTAACTAACCCGATTCGTGTCGCCAGATAAAAAAACGCCTGCGTTATCGCAGGCGTTCAATGAAAGTTTATCGATGAGAGCTAAGCACGAAGTGCGATCTCATAACGAACGGTATATCACCTATGCGATAATACCTGCCACTTCACGTACCAGTTTCGCCAAATCATCCCACTGCTCGTTATCAATGAGTTCACCAGGAACCATCCAAGTACCGCCACAAGCTAAAACAGACGATATCGATAGGTAGTCTTTTACATTACTTGGGCTAACACCACCTGTAGGCATAAATTTCACCGGGTAGACAGCAGATAACGCTTTAAGCATAGCGACACCTCCTGAAGGCTCCGCAGGGAAAAACTTCAGGGTGCGTAATCCCATTTCCATCGCCTGTTCAACCAAGCTTGGGTTGTTTACGCCAGGGACAATCGTGACGTTGCGTTGTTGACAGTATCTTACCGTCGTTGGGTTGAAACCTGGGCTAACAATAAAGTCTACACCCGCATCAATCGCTTCATCGACTTGCGCACTTGTTAACACGGTTCCCGCACCAATTAGCATCTCTGGATAAGCTTCACGCATGTTTTTGATCGCCAATGCCGCATCTTCTGTACGGAAAGTGACTTCAGCACACGGGAGACCATTCTCAATGAGTACCTGTGCCAATTTAACAGCTTTACCAGCATCTTTGATTGCGATGACAGGGACAACTTTAATCTCTGCAAGTTGTTGGTTAAGATCTTTCATTTCAGGTTCCTTAAATAGTTGGCATCGCTTGGCTTGGAATAATCGCACCACGATGTTGAATAACAGTACCAGCCACTTTGTGCCCAGCAAGCGCAGACTCAGCAAGGTCTCCGCCTAAAATTCTTTTTGCCAGATAACCAGCGCTAAAAGAATCTCCAGCCGCAGTCGTATCGATAACAGAGTCTACCTTTATGGCTGCTATCGTATGTTGCTGCTCTGCGGTCACAACAAAGCAATCGTCCGCCCCACGTTTGATGATTATCTCTTTCACACCAAAGTTTTTCGCACGACTAATCGCTTCATCTTCATGCTTGTCGCCCCAGAGCAACACCTCATCATCAAATGTCAAAAAGGCCAGATCGGTAAGGCTAAGGATTTGCGCGTAAAAATCTCGGGCCTGTTCAACACTTGACCAAAGTTGAGGACGGAAATTGTTATCAAAAGCAATCACAACCCCCTCTTTTCGACACATAGACAAGAGTTCAATCAAAGTCTGGCGACAATCATCCGCGATGATAGCCAAGCTAATACCGCTCAAATAGATCATTTGATACTGGCAGAGATCTTTGACCAATGATAGTAACGCTCGCTCACGCAGCCAAAACTTTGCCGCAGAGTCATTGCGCCAGTAAAAGAAACTACGTTCGCCATCGTCTGCTGTTTCGATTGCGTATATCCCAGGGAGTTTATCTTGAGAAAGGTAGACCATATCCGTATTAAGCCCTTCATCCTGCCAAGCGCTTAACATTTCACGGCTAAAGGGATCATGTCCAAGACCCGTAACATAAGAAGTTTCTACTCCTTGCTGTTTCGTTAAACGAGACAGATAAACAGCGGTATTGAGTGTATCGCCACCAAATCCTTGCTGAAGGGCTCCATCTTGTTTTTTAAGCTCCACCATACATTCGCCAATGATGGCGACGCGATTGATTGGGTTCATAGGAAGTCTCCAGATTACTTAATATCGCTATTATCTCAGCAATAAAACCACCAAACAATAAAAATAAAACATCGGTTCATTAAATATGGGATATAGATCTTAATACCAGAGATTTGCCATCCATTGAGGATAAATATGAAAAAGCCAGCAGACGCTGGCTTGAACTTATTTCCCGATAAAATGAGTGCTTAATCTAAGAGTGTTTTTACGTACTCTGCAATTTCAGGCACTTGGCAGTGAGCAAAGAAGCACTCTTGGAATTGTGTGCTGCCTACTGCTGTTTTTACGAGTTCTTGATCAATCGCACGTAACCCTTCAACAACGTCTTTTGCCACCGCTGCTTTAACGTTGTTTAGGATAGCAGCATTTGCTTGTTGTGGAGCAGCACGCTCAATTGGGTAGCCTTCACCACGTTTACCCGTAAAGGCTTTTTCGAAGATATAACGAACGTTAAGTTCACCCGCCCAACCAAAACCTTTAGCAAACGCAAGTGAAATCGCGTTGCCATTGTTGATTTGATTAAACAGGAACGCATCTGACGGCTCAAGGCAGTAGCCACAAACTACACCAGGGTGTAGGTTGCAAGACATCAGAGCACCTTGACCTGTACCACAACCTGTCACAACAAAATCGACGGCTTTCGAATTCAGTAGAATGCTCGCCATGATACCTAAGTGAATGTAGGTTAAATGATGATCATTTTCATCCATCATACCTAGGTTGAAAACATCGTGACCTAGGCCACCCGCTACAGAGTTCAATTCACCAGCCACCATCGCATTTTTTGCTGCTTGGCTGTTCTCCATCATTAGTGCAATTTTCATGTGTTACTCCTGCGGATACACCGCATTCTAATTTCAATTTTTAAACAAAATCTTTGCGCATCGGGGTGAAAGTATCGATAAGGACACCCGCTTTAAGACAAACACAGCCATGTTCAATATTTGGCTCTTTGTACATAGTATCGCCTGTTCTGACGATTTTTTTCTCTTCCCCAATAGTGAATTCAAACTCACCCGAAAGAACATAAGTTAGTTGCTCATGAGGGTGGCTGTGCATTGCGCCAATAGCACCTTCTTCGAAATGGACTTCGACGGACATCATGTTATCGCTGTGAGCGAGAACTTTGCGTGAAATACCTGCGCCGAGATCTTCCATCGGAATGTCTTGGTTTAATACGAACATGGTTCACCTAATCACTTGATTGATCATGGGTTCAGAACGCTGACGATATAGTCGAAAAATGGTGATTATATTCATCACAATAACTGTCATTTCTAACAGTGTTCCACCAATAGAACCCACTAAAATATTGTTAGTTAGCCAACAAGAAGCTCCGATCAAGAAGCCAATCCGCATTCTTATCCCAGATAAGCAGAACAGTGAGTATGTCCCAATCGAGGTACCTATAATTGGCCACAAATCACGCCATTGCTCTGCAAGCCAGAACCCACTGACTAAACTAATCACAATAAAAACAGCAGCAACTCGCTTGGATGAAACAAAAATCGCTGTTGTTGTTCTCAGAGCCGAAAGCAAAGCACTTAATGCCGATACCATCGAACCGAGTAATAAAAAGTGGAGAAGATGATTGAGATTAAAAATCAGCATCAAGATTTTTAGGTGCCTGTCATTTTTCTGGTAGAAGACGGAGAATCCCAAACCAAAACTTATAAACCCTAACGCTTGCGCCAATATCAAGCTATCCACAATCACCTTCTCACAATTTTTAGCGTGCTAGCCAACCACCATCAACAGCAATGGTATAACCGTTAATGTAGTCTGCCGCTTTTGACGCTAGGAATACGCAAGGCCCTGCAAGATCCTCAGGTGTACCCCAACGCGCTGCTGGGATTCGGTCAACGATCTCTTGGTTGCGTGTTTCATCAGCACGTAGTGCCGCTGTGTTATTCGTCGCCATGTAACCCGGTGCAATCGCATTGACGTTAATCCCATGACTTGCCCATTCATTTGCCATCAGGCGAGTCACACCCATTACGCCACTCTTAGAAGCGGTGTATGACGGCACGCGAATTCCGCCTTGGAAAGAAAGCATTGATGCAATGTTAATGATCTTGCCGCCTTCACCTTGCGCAATGAATTGCTTCGCAACAGCCTGAGACATGAAGAACACAGACTTCACATTGATGTTCATCACGTCATCCCAATCTTGCTCAGAAAATTCAATCGCATCATTACGACGAATAATACCCGCGTTGTTAACGAGAATATCGATACGACCTAACTCTGTGACGGCACGATCTACGATGGATGGAATATCATCTAGCTTCATCAGATTGGCACGGATATCGACAAACTTACGCCCTTCGGCCTCAATCTTTGCAATTGTTTCTGTTGGCTCACAGATGTTTACACCAACGATGTCACAGCCTGCTTTTGCAAGACCAAGTGCCATACCTTGACCAAGACCAGTATCACAACCAGTCACAATGGCAACTTTGCCCTCAAGGTTAAATGAATCAAGAATCATGTCGTTTTCCTCAGTAATAGGTAGTGTCGTGATTTGGCTCATCGGCCTTGTCACTTTGTGTACATTCATCCTCACCTAAAAAGAAACTGTTTGCAATTTTTTTTGAAAAGGCGTTTTAAAAATATTGATTACGATCTTGTTTTTCCAAAATGTTTAGCTGCGCGGTTTCAAATTTTTGAAAAGGTATTTTAAAAATACTGGTTCTTATCATTTTCAACGATATAATTCAGGAAACTAAGAATGAAAGGGGCAACAATGGAAAAGTCTACTCAGCCTGAATCGGTTTCATCAGTACTAAAAGTTTTTCATATTCTTCAGGCACTTGGTGAACAGAAGGCGATCGGCGTTTCAGAGCTTTCTCAACGTTTAATGATGTCTAAAGCGACGACTTATCGCTTTCTCCAGACGATGAAATCTTTGGGCTACGTCTCTCAAGAAGGCGAAGCCGACAAGTATTCATTAACGTTGAAACTCTTTGAACTCGGCGCAAAATCACTTGAATATGTTGATCTGATTGAACTGGCAGACAAAGAAATGCGCCATATTTCAGAGCAAACTAACGAAGCCTTGCACCTTGGTGCTTTGGATGAAAATGCCATCATTTACATCCACAAAATCGACTCAGGCTACAACTTACGTATGCAATCACGTATTGGTCGTCGTAACCCGCTCTACAGTACAGCGATAGGCAAAGTGTTGCTTTCTGAGCGTGAAGAGAGCTTTGTTCGCGATGTACTCAGTGATGTTGAATTCATTAAACATACTGAAAAAACCTTGGAAAGTACGGATCAGGTACTCGAAGAGTTAGCTAAAGTTCGTGACTTCCACTATGCGGAAGATAATGAAGAGCAAGAACCTGGTCTTCGCTGTATCGCAGCACCGATATACGATCGTTTTGGCCAAATCATAGCGGGATTATCTATTTCATTCCCAACCATCCGTTTCGATGAAGAGAGAATGGAATATTACGTCGGTTTACTGCATCAAGCGGGTAAAAACATCTCTGAACAGTTGGGTTACCACAAATATCCAGCCTAATCAGAAATAATAGGCAGCCATACGGCTGCTTTTTTTGCCATTAATGATGATAATGAAACACCGGTTCATTTAAGAGGTAACTATGGGCACATCTGTCACTCCTAACATTTTCGACTTTTTGATCAAAATTGATCCCTTCGATAAATTGCCAACAGCCGTAGTGGGAACAATTGCGAACTCGGTTAAAGTTAAGTATCTGGTGCGAGGGGAAACGATAGGCTTCAGTGCGCTGTGCGAACAAAGGTACCTCTATATCATTAGAACTGGGGCCATTGAACAACGAACACCTAAAGGCGAATTGAGAGCTCGACTAGGGCAAGATGACCAATTTGGATTTACCTTTCTCGACCCACTAGAAAAGGCCGAAGATGGCTATCAGGCCGAAGCAATTGAAGATTCACTGCTCTATCTTATTCCCCATTCTGAGCTAAGACTGGTCAGCGAAGCACATCCAGAATTTGCAGACTACTTTGCTACTCAGGCGAATGTGCGTTTGAGTTCGGCCGTAAACTACGTTTGCCGTAAAGAAGACAAAGGGCTCTTCTTCCGTACGGTCGGAGAAATTGCCAGCGAAAACATTGCCATTGTCGATGTGAATGATTCTATCCGCTACGTCGCTCAAACCATGTGTGGCAAACAGCGAAGTTCCTGTGCAGTCGTCATGAAACAAGGTGAAATCATTGGCTTAGTTACTGATCGTGACATGACCAAGTCGGTGGTCGCTGAAAATATGGATCCCCTTCAACCGATTGCCAAAGTGATGACCCCAAATCCAGTATTGATAGATGACGACGCCAAAGTTATCCAAGCAATCTCTTTGATGCTGCAATACAACATTCGCTGCCTACCTGTCGTCAACGGAAAACAAGTTAAAGGGCTGCTGACGACCACACATCTGGTACATAATCACCGGACACAGTCTTTGTTCTTGATTGAAAAAATCAAATACGCCAGTTCATTGAACGCCTTATCTGCACTTAGAGAAGAGCGTCAAACCATCTTCCAAGCCTTGGTAGAGAGTGGCGTAAGTGCAGAGATCCAAGGCCGTGTAATGTCTATGATCATGGATGCCTTCACACGCCGAATTATTCAGCTCAATGAAGAACTTTTGGGAGCACCACCCTGTGAGTACGCCTGGTTGGTTGCAGGCTCTCACGCCCGCAATGAAGTTCACATGCTGTCCGATCAAGATAGCGCGATTGTTCTTGCTGATGAGGCGACCGAAGAACACAAACTCTACTTTACTCATCTGGCTATGCGGGTATGCAATGGTTTAGCTGCGTGTGGCTATCCCTTATGTGATGGAAAATACATGGCAGCATCCCCTAAATGGTGTCAACCAATCTATCGCTGGAAAGAGTACTACCAAAAATGGGTGGCAAGCCCCGAGTACAACAAGCTCCTTAGTATCAGCGTATTCCTAGAAGTTCGCGCAATTCATGGTAACCGTGAATTTGTAGACCAAATACAGCAGCACTTACACACCTGCATCCAAAAGAGTCCGAGCTTTATCTCTGCGCTGACACGTGATGCGATAGACACTCAACCACCTCTTGGTATCTTTAACAATTTGGTACTGGAAAAAGGTGGCGAAAACAGCAATACCCTGAATATTAAGAAGTACGCTTTAAATTTGATCATCGACTTGGCGCGCATTTTTAGTCTCGCGGCGGGTGGATCTTTGACTGGCACGGAAGAGCGCTTTCGTTACGCAGCACAACACGGCACGTTATCGAAAGATAGCGCTGAGAACATCATTGGCGCATATCGTTTCATCACTCAAGTTCGTTTTCGTCACCAGTTGAATGCAATTCTGGCTGGAACGACTCCAGACAACCATATCGCTCCCGATGATTTCAGTAGCTTTGAACGTAAGCACTTAAAAGATGCCTTTAAGATCATCAGTGAACTGCAAGATGTCGCCAAATTGAAATTTGTTAAAGGGGTTTAATCGTGATTAAGCAGTGGTTCAAGCAATGGGAAACGCCTCTCTCTCCCGAAAAAATTCGCCAGACGATTAAGATTGAGGAGACTTGGTCTGTCGAGTTGCAAAACTATCTACAGCAGCCTTTAGTTGATGAAGCACTCACCTTAAATGAATTGGAGTTTGTCGCCTTAGATTTTGAAACCACCGGCATCGATGCACAGGACGATCAAATCTTATCGATTGGCGTTGTGGATCTGACACTTGAAGACATTAATATCGCGACTTGCAAAGAGTGGTTTATTTGCAACGGACAATTCATCAAGCCAGAATCGGCCAAAATAAACGGTTTAACCCCGCAAGATTTGGCCAAAGGCTTGTCATTAGATGAAGGGTTCAATCGGTTGCTGGAACGTATTACTGGCAAAGTTATCCTTGCCCATGGGAGTGGTATTGAAAAAGCCTTCATTGATGCGTATTTCGCCTCTCGCTTTCAAATCGATACGTTTCCGACTTACTTCCTTGATACATTGCAAATCGAAAAACAATTTAGCTACGCCGGAAAAAGCGGGACGCATACCAGTTACCAATTAGATGACTTGCGCCGTTACTACCATCTGCCAGATTATCTCTCACACTGTGCGGCTAGCGATGCCTTAGCCTGTGCAGAGTTGTTCCTGCTGCAAAACAAAAAACGCCCACACCTTTCAAAATTAACCTTGGGCCAAGTAGCAAAAACTCGATAGATTCTGAGCGTAGAAAATAAAAAATGGTAGCGTTCCAGCCAGAACGCTACCATTAATGAAACCATTTCTGCGGTTCGAAAAACCGTTATTCCACCGTTACCGCTTTGGCTAAGTTACGAGGTTGGTCAACATCAGTACCTTTAATCAGAGCCACATAGTATGACAGCAACTGCATCGGGATGGTGTAGTAGATTGGTGCGGTAATATCACTAACGTGAGGCATAGTAATGATCTTCATTGTCTCATCCGCTTCAAAACCTGCGTCCGCGTCAGCAAATACATACAGTAGACCGCCACGAGCTCGGACTTCTTCTACGTTCGACTTTAATTTCTCGAGTAGATCATTGCTTGGTGCTACCACAACAACAGGCATATCAGCATCAATCAATGCCAAAGGACCGTGTTTCAATTCACCTGCCGCATAAGCTTCAGCATGAATGTAAGAGATCTCTTTAAGTTTAAGAGAAGCTTCCATCGCAATTGGGTAGAACTCACCTCGGCCAAGGAACAGAGTATGGTGCTTATCAGCGAAGTCGGTCGCCAATTCCTCAATGTCTTTTTCAAAGGAAAGCGCTGCGTTGATTTGTTTTGGTAACGCATGCAATGCTTCTACGATCTCTTTCTCTTTTTCTTTAGTGATACGGCCTTGTTGCTTGCCCAAAGCAGTGACTAACATAAGTAACGCAGATAGCTGAGTAGTGAACGCTTTCGTTGAAGCGACGCCAATTTCTACCCCTGCGCGAGTCATAAACGCAAAATCTGATTCACGTACTAGCGATGAACCCGCTACGTTACAGATGGTCATTGCCGCCATGTAACCTTTCTCTTTTGCTAGGCGAAGAGCAGCAAGGGTATCCGCCGTTTCACCAGATTGAGACAAGGTAATCAGCAAGCTGTTTGGACGAGTGACAAACTTACGGTAACGGAACTCTGATGCAATTTCTACATCGCAGCTTACGCCAGCAATATCTTCAAACCAGTAACGCGCAGTCATACCGGCATTGTATGACGTACCACAGGCTACAATTTGGATATGCTCGACTTTGCTTAAGATCTCTGCCGCATTCACACCAATAGATTCCGTTACGACCGAATCTGAAGTGATACGTCCTTCCATGGTGTTGATTAAAGCGGTCGGCTGTTCGTAGATCTCTTTTTGCATAAAGTGACGGTACTGACCTTTATCACCAGCATCATGCTCTGCATTGGACTCAATGATTTCACGCTCAACACGTTCACCACTCTCATCAAACACAGTCACCTCACGGCGGGTAATTTCAGCTACGTCACCTTCCTCAAGGTACATAAAGCGACGAGTCACGTTAAGCAGTGCCAGTTGGTCTGAAGCTAGGAAATTTTCGCCTACACCAAAACCAATGACGATTGGGCTGCCTGAACGCGCAACCACAATACGAGAAGGATCTTTACGATCGAGAGCCACGGTACCGTATGCACCATGCAACTGCTGAGCCGTTTTTTGAAACGCTTCGAGTAACGATTGCGAGGTACGTAGTTCCCATTCGACTAGATGAGCAATCACTTCTGTATCTGTTTGAGACTCAAATACGTAACCACGTGATTTCAACAATTCACGTAACTCTTCATGGTTTTCAATAATACCATTGTGCACAACGGCAATATCACCTGACATATGAGGGTGTGCATTGATCTCTGAAGGTTCGCCATGAGTTGCCCAACGTGTATGAGCAATCCCAGTACCACCAATAACTTGCGCCGCATCTACAGCATCAGCAAGTTCTTGCACTTTACCTAAACGGCGCAGACGAGTCAGATTAGAATTGCCATCAACAATCGCAACCCCCGCTGAATCGTAGCCACGGTACTCCAAGCGACGTAAGCCTTCGACTAAGATTTCTGCAACATCTCGCTGTGCTACCGCACCGACGATTCCACACATAGTTCAACTCCCTTGTGTCTATTCCGATTGGCAGCAAGCAAAGGCCATATTCGGAAAGTTAAGTTTTATAAATTTGGTATTTTGGTTAGGCGCAAACCACTTTCACGCCATGAGATTCAATTTTTTCTTTAAACTCTGGGTTTAAGTCTTTGTTTGTAATCAATATGTCAATCGCATCCCAAGCCAGTTCTAAGTTAGGAATCTTGCGACCAATCTTTTCTGATTCCACCATAACAATGACTTCCCGTGATACTTCAGCCATCACTTTACTCAGGCCGACCAACTCATTGAACGTAGTTGTACCCCGATCGAGATCGACACCATCCGCTCCAATAAACAATTGGTCAAAGTCATATGATCGTAGAACAGATTCTGCCACCTGCCCCTGAAACGACTCTGAATGTGCATCCCAAGTGCCCCCCGTCATTAGCAAAGTCGGCTCACTTTCAAGTTCATTGAGTGCATTCGCAACATTGAGTGAGTTGGTCATCACGATCAGCCCTCTCATACCATCAAGCTGCTTGATTAACGCCCCTGTCGTACTGCCACTATCGATGACAATACGGTTATGCTCTCGAATCAACTTTGCGGCAGCTTGAGCCAACTCATTCTTTCGAACCGAAACATTTTCACTCATTTCATCGCTAACGACTTCTTTCGGTAATGCTATCGCACCACCATAACGACGAAGTAGCTGTCCATTCTTTTCCAAAGAAGCCAGATCCTTTCTGATCGTTACCTCGGATGTTTCAAACTGAATGGATAGAGCTTCGACACTGACTTCTCCTTTTTCATTTACAAGGTTAGAAATCGCATGCCTTCTTAGCTGTGTGTTTCGTTTCGACATTTAATCTTTGCCTTCAAGTTTCGAAGTGAAAGCAATTATAGTCAAGTCGAAAGATTTAAGTCCATTTATTTCGATCCAAAAAATTAATAAATAGCGCAAAAACCTTGTCCTAAGACAATTCTTAACCAGTGATATTGAAATGATTCGGTGGTAGAATTCGCACCCGAAAAGAAAATAAATTACAGAAATGACCGTTATTTTTTTGCAACCTGACGAATATATCCTAGTGTTGTCACAGAAATACGGCCTAAAATCCCAACCAGTTGGTCATAAAATGACTAAACTTGGTGAAAGACTTTCAGTTCTGGAGCCGACATAAACCACTACCGTGTTGATAAGTTGGCAGGCACAAAATGCCTCAACACCCGTAGTTGCTTCAGACCAATAACCGACTTTCAAATTGTAAATATATCGACCGGAGAGAATCTTCCATGAAAAAGACCAAAATCGTATGTACGATTGGCCCTAAAACTGAATCTGTAGAGAAGCTAACTGAACTAGTAAATGCAGGCATGAACGTTATGCGTCTTAACTTCTCTCACGGTGACTACGAAGAGCACGGCACTCGTATCGCGAACTTCCGTAAAGTAATGGAAGAAACAGGCAAACCGCTTGCTATCCTTCTAGATACTAAAGGTCCTGAAATCCGTACTATCAAACTAGAAAACGGCGACGACGTTGATCTAGTAGCTGGTCAAGAGTTCACTTTCACAACTGACATTTCAGTTGTTGGTAACAAAGACAAAGTAGCAGTAACTTACGCTGGTTTTGCCGCTGACCTAAATGTTGGTAACACTATCCTAGTAGACGACGGTCTAATCGAGATGGAAGTTGTTGCAACGACTGACACTGAAGTTAAGTGTAAAGTTCTTAACAACGGTGCACTAGGTGAAAACAAAGGTGTTAACCTTCCAGGCGTATCTGTAAACCTACCAGCGCTATCTGAAAAAGATAAAAACGACCTTAAATTCGGTTGTGAGCAAGGCGTTGATTTCGTCGCTGCATCATTCATCCGTAAAGCGTCTGACGTTCAAGAGATCCGTGAAGTACTTGCTGCAAATGGCGGTGAAAACATCCACATTATCTCTAAGATCGAAAACCAAGAAGGTGTTGATAACTTCGACGAGATCCTAGAGCTTTCTGACGGTATCATGGTTGCTCGTGGTGACCTAGGTGTGGAAATCCCAGCTGAAGAAGTAATCTTCGCTCAGAAGATGATGATCGAGAAGTGTAACCGTGCTCGTAAGATGGTTATCACTGCGACTCAAATGCTTGATTCAATGATCAACAACCCACGCCCTACTCGTGCAGAAGCTGGCGACGTAGCTAACGCAGTCATGGACGGTACAGACGCAGTAATGCTTTCTGGTGAAACAGCGAAAGGTAAGTACCCAGTTGAAGCGGTAACTATCATGGCTCAAATCGCGAACCGCACTGATTCAGCTCTAAAAGCTGAGCTAGGCTCTCGTCTAGACAGCCCACGTCTACGTATCACTGAAGCGGTATGTAAAGGTGCTGTAGATACAGCTGAAAAACTAGCTGCACCACTAATCGTTGTTGCAACTGAAGGTGGTAAATCTGCACGTTCAGTACGTAAGTACTTCCCAACTGCAAACATCCTAGCTCTAACAACTAACACTAAGACAGCTGCTCAGCTAGTTCTAACTAAAGGTGTTACTCCAGTTGTTGTTGATTCAATCGACAGCACTGACGCATTCTACGTAGCGGGTAAAGAACTTGCGCTAGAATCAGGCCTAGGTAACAAAGGTGATATCGTTGTGATGGTTTCTGGTGCTCTAGTTGCATCAGGCACAACTAACACAGCTTCTGTACACGTTCTATAATCAGAGCGTTTGCTGAAATAGAAAAAGAGGGCTTTAGCCCTCTTTTTTATTTTCTGTTCGATGACTTATCATTAATTAAACAGCAGCAATAACGTTAGTCGAGTTTATAAATCACGTCTACTCGATCGCGAATGACGATTTGGGAATCCTGATAGCCATTGGACTCAACCTTCGCATCCATTGCCATTGATCTCATTAAAACGGGCTGTTGCCCCGACATGTTGTAATCAATACGCCAGACACCTTTCAGTTCTTTGCCAAACCCTTCAGCCAAAGATTCCGCCTTACTATTGGCATCTTTAATCGCCGCTAAACGGGCCTTCTGCTGATATTGTTCCTGATCTTTAACTTGCAGCTGAATATTGTCGACTTGGTTGATCCCTGAGTTCAATGCGAGATCCAAATATTGGTTGAGATCTTCTAGGTGTTCAACGGTAACCGTAATACTACGCGACGCTTTATAGCCAACCAACTCTGGTTTGCCCTTTTTAGGATAGTGGTATTGCGGGGTAATATAGAGGTTAGAACTGGCGATATGCTTACTCTCCACCCCTTCTTTACTCAACGCGCCTAAGAATTCCGATACAACTTGATCAACTGACTGCTTAGCTTGTTCCGCAGTCATGGTTGACTCAACAACCTTAACCGAAAACTGAGCCATGTCTGGCGTCGCAATCACTTCGCCATAGCCAGTTGTTTCAAGATGTGGGAAGTCAGGGGAATTGGCTGCTGCACCAAAGCTCAGCATGGCGACGGACAATGATGCAATAACAGAAGAGACAGCTTTCATACTAATTTACCATGTGGACTTAACTGCATACATCATAGGTAACGAACTCATTTTGACCAAGCCACCTCCGTTGATCTGACAAAGAATTAACCAAACCTATTTCGGTAGTTGTTGATGGCTATAGCCAACAATAGCCTGCGTTATCTCCTTGAGCAGACCTGTTTCTAATTGCCAGTGATGCCAGTAAATCTGAAAACTCAGAATAAAGTTAGGCATGAGATCGATTAAGCGCCCTTGTTCCAACTCTTCACTAATTTGCAGACGCGGTATTAAGCAATATGCTACTCCCAACAGGGCCAACTTAACGAAGGCTTCTGAGCTGGCCACTTGATGGTGGGTGATGCTTTCTGGAGATAAGTTAAAATGCTGCTTGAGAAACATTTGATGCATCTCATCGTATTGATCAAACGAGACGGCTGGTGCGCGTTTCAAGGCCTCTCGGGTGACACCATTGGCAAAGTAGCGCTGTGCAAACTCTGGATTGGCAACGCATACATAGTCCATCCGTCCAAGATACTCGGCGTAGCAACCTGAAATGGGTTCAGACTCCCAGCTAATTGCACCTGTCACTTCACCTTTCTTTAGCTTATCTAAAGTTCGATCTTCACCATAAACGGCCAGATTAAATTCGACATTGCGTTCCTTCATGATGGGAGTCAGAGCTGGCAGCAACCAAGTAGCCAAACTGTCAGCATTGGTTGCAATAGCGATCTGAACAGGACGTAAATTCTCTTGATTGGTTAATTCGGGTAACACCTCGCTTTCCAATAGCTGTACTCGATGATACAGCCCCATCAACTTCTTTCCTGCTGTTGTTAGCCTAGGTGGCTGCTCGCGGATCAATACCGATTTAGCTAGGAACTTCTCTAACTGTTTTACCCTCTGAGATACGGCAGATTGTGAGATACATAACTGCTGGGCAGCACGCTCAAAGCTTCCTTGGTTAACAACCGCTTCAAGGGCCTCAACCCATTTGTAATCTAAACCTCTCATGACAGTCCTTATAACAACGCTTATCAATCAAAAAATTAGCAAAACTTATCATTCATTAAAATCATTAATTTCACTTATATCCCTATCTCTCCTATTTTATTCACTCTCACCATCATAGGAACGAAGGGGTAAAAACGGTGAATTTATGGCTGGTATTACAAGGGTTTGGCTTGGGCGCAAGTATGATCATTCCGATAGGCGCTCAAAATGCTTATGTTCTTAACCAAGGAATAAAGCGCCATCACCATCTGACAACCGCAACAATCTGTAGTTTGCTGGATGCCTTTTTTATTTCACTTGGCATATTCGGTGGCGGTGCGCTACTTGCGAGCAATACCGCACTACTAACGACAGTGACCATTGGTGGGATTATATTTTTGACAGTTTACGGCCTACTATCACTCAAAAGTGCCTTTAGTCAGACGACTGACCAAGGTGTCAGCTCAAGCCTTGTCAAATCGAGCGGCAGAAAAGCGGTGATTATTGGCGCACTTGCTGTCACGGTTTTAAATCCACACCTTTACTTAGATACCGTGGTCATTTTAGGGTCGATTGGCGGACAATTTGAAGGTAGCGACAGATTAGCTTTCGCGGTAGGTACGATTCTCGCGTCGTTCGTTTGGTTTTATTCCCTCTCTGTTGGTGCAGCGAAATTGGCTCCAACACTGTCTAAACCAAACGTCAGAAAAGCGATCGATATCGGCGTTGCTCTGATGATGTTTATCATCGCGGGCATACTAGCGAACGAACTGAACTTCTAGCACAAAGGAAATAACGATGAACAAATTAGATGAGATATATCAGTTCAACATCTCACTTCTCAAACGTTTAGGGATAGAGTTTCGCCAGTGGCAACATGAACCTATTCTCGATTTTGCCACCGATGTCATCGTAGCTGAAAAGCTTGGTTGGACAGGTACGCATAGCAAGAGCCTGTTTCTAAAACTAAAAGGCGGCGGTTTTGCTTTATACCTTACGCACAAAGATAGACGTCTCGACAGTAAAGCCATTAAAGCCTTGCTTGGTAAGCGCCCTTCCATTTGCAGCGATGATGAAATGACGTCGCAGTTGGGGTGTTTACCGGGGGCCGTCTGTCCATTTGGTATCCCTGAACAAATACCCATAGTCGTCGACAAGGATTTATATCAAACCGGTGAGATTCTCTATACCCCAGCTAACCCAGAGTTAACCATTGGGTTTGCTGCACACTCACTGCCTAAGATTCTCAATGAGCTTAGTAATCCTATATATGAACTCACCACTTAGCGGGCTGATAGGGATAAAAAAAGCGAGGCAAATGCCTCGCTTCTAGGTAATTATTGCACTCGATTAAGCGTCAACTTTATTCAAATGCACATCCATTTGTGGGAATGGGATTTCAATACCTGCTTCATCCAATGCTTCTTTAATTGCTTGCATTGAGTCAAAGTACACACTCCAGTAATCCTCAGTTTTACACCATGGGCGCACGACGAAGTTCACCGAAGAATCAGCAAGCGCTAAAACACCAATGGTCATGTCTGGATCTTTCAAAATACGCGCATCTTTCTCAAGAGCTTCACGGATCACTTGCTTAGTTTGCTTAAGATCTGATTTGTAAGAAACACCGATCACCAAATCCACACGACGTGTCTCATGACGTGAATAGTTGGTAATTGGACTACCGATAACACCTGAGTTAGGAACAACGACCATTTTGTTGTCAGGCGTTTTTAGCACTGTTTGGAAAATCTGAATCGCTTCTACGCTACCTGCAACACCGCCGATTTCAACGTAATCACCTGACTTGAATGGACGGAATGCAACGATAAGTACACCAGCTGCAAAGTTAGACAATGAACCTTGTAGTGCAAGACCAACAGCAAGACCCGCTGCACCGATAACCGCAACGACAGATGCGGTTTGAACACCGACTCGACCTAATGCTGCAATAAGTACAATAACAAATAGTAGGTAACGAACTAAACCGTGGACAAACTCAACCACAGCTTTGTCCATATTTTTCTTTTCAAGAACTTTAGAAACGCTGTTCGCTACTGCTTTAACGATGATATTACCGATAAACAGGATCAGAACCGCTGAAATGATATTCACACCGTACTGAACCAATAAATCAGAATTACTTGTTAGCCACTTTTCTGCTTGGCTTAAACCATCAACTAGGGGAGTTTCGATCCCCGCTGATTCACCTGCCATATATGTATCCTCAAAAAATTTATGATTCTATGAACCAAACTGCTATAGATTATTAATCAACAATGACATCTCTAATACATTTGCTGAAGCAATGTCAGTTTTTCGGCACGATATCACTTTTGACTATGTACAAAGTCAAGTTTTTGCAAAGAGAGCGAAAACAAAGGCTTATCAGAAAAATCTGATAAGCCTTTACAAGGTTACGCAAAGAGATCAACTTTCGCCAGAATTTTTATTGAGACAACCCTACTTATGCTTTGAACTTATGCATAAATAAAAAAAGCCGCTCATTGAGCGGCTTTTTCAACATCAGTTTGTTAGACGAATTATAGTACGTCTACTGCGTTTAGGTCAGCAAAAGCTTTTTCTAGACGAGCTACCATTGAAGCCTGACCTGCACGTAGCCATACGCGTGGGTCGTAGTACTTCTTGTTTGGTGCATCTTCGCCAGTTGGGTTACCGATTTGACCTTGTAGGTATTCACGGTTTTCAGCTTCGTACTTACGGATACCATCCCAAGTAGCCCACTGTGTATCAGTATCGATGTTCATTTTGATAACACCGTAGCCGATAGATTCTTGGATCTCAGCTTCAGTAGAACCTGAACCACCGTGGAATACGAAGTTTAGAGCGTTTGGTGCAATACCGAACTTCTCTGCACAGTATGCTTGAGAATCACGTAGGATAGTTGGAGTTAGAACAACGTTACCTGGCTTGTATACGCCGTGTACGTTACCGAAAGATGCTGCGATAGTGAAACGGTGGCTAACTGCGCTTAGTTTCTCGTATGCGTATGCAACGTCTTCTGGTGAAGTGTAAAGCTCAGAAGCGTCCATGTGAGAGTTATCAACACCGTCTTCTTCACCACCAGTACAACCAAGTTCGATCTCGATTGTCATACCCATTTTAGCCATGCGCTCTAGGTACTTAGCACATGTTTCGATGTTCTCTTCTAGAGACTCTTCAGAAAGGTCTAGCATGTGAGAAGAGAATAGAGGCTTACCAGTTTGAGCGAAGTACTCTTCACCAGCGTCTAGTAGACCGTCGATCCATGGAAGAAGTTTCTTAGCAGCGTGGTCAGTGTGTAGAATCACTGGCACACCGTAAGCTTCAGCTACAGCGTGTACGTATTTCGCGCCAGCTACAGCACCAAGGATTTGAGCACCTTGACCTTCAAGTTTAACGCCTTTACCAGCGAAGAAAGCTGCACCGCCGTTAGAGAACTGAACAACAACTGGAGCTTTCACTTTAGCTGCCGCTTCTAGTACTGCGTTTACAGAGTCAGTACCAACAACGTTTACTGCTGGTAGAGCGAAGTTGTTTTCTTTTGCAACTTCAAAAACTTTCTGTACGTCATCGCCAGAGATTACACCTGGTTTTACGAAATCGAAGATCTTAGACATGGATTTAATCCTATTTATCTGTCGTTTTAAAAATAAAACTTGTTAAGTTTAAATTCTTGCAAACGTTTGCTCACAACTCGCGCTATTCTAGCAAAGAAGTGTGATGTGCAGCAAACAAGAAAGCGGGAGATTAACTCCCCCGCTTTCACTTAATTACTTAGCACGCTCTTCAAGCATCGCTACAGCTGGTAGTACTTTACCTTCAACGAATTCAAGGAATGCGCCGCCGCCAGTAGAGATGTAAGAAACGTCAGCCTTGATACCGAACTTGTCGATAGCAGCTAGAGTATCGCCACCACCAGCTACAGAGAAACCTGCAGACTGAGCGATTGCTTCAGAGATACCTTTAGTACCCGCTTCAAAGTTCTTGAACTCGAATACGCCTACAGGACCATTCCATAGAATCGTTTTTGCGTTAGCGATGATTTCAGCTAGAGCAGCTGTTGAATCAGGACCAAGGTCGAAAATCATGTCGTCATCAGAAACTTCAGATACGTGCTTGATTTCAGCTTCTGCGTTTTCATCAAATGCTTTCGCACACGCAACATCAGTTGCAACTGGAATAGAACACTCTTTCATTAGTTTTTGAGCGGTTTCAACTAGGTCAGCTTCGTATAGAGACTTACCAACATTGTGGCCAGCTGCTGCAATAAATGTGTTTGCAATACCACCACCAACAACAAGTTGGTCAGCAACTTTAGATAGAGATTCTAGAACCGTTAGTTTAGTAGAAACTTTAGAACCACCTACGATAGCAACAAGTGGACGCTCTGGGTTGTCCATTGCTTTACCTAGAGCTTCAAGTTCAGCCGCTAGAAGAGGACCAGCACATGCTACAGGAGCGTTCATACCTACACCGTGTGTAGATGCTTGAGCACGGTGAGCAGTACCAAATGCGTCCATTACGAAGATGTCACAAAGTGCAGCGTATTTCTTAGATAGCTCTTCTTCGTTCTTCTTCTCGCCTTTGTTAAAACGAACGTTTTCAAGAACAACAAGCTCACCAGTGTTTAGCTCTAGGCCATCAAGGTAATCTTTTGCTAGTTTAACTTCGCAATCTAGAGCGTCGTTTAGGTAGTTAACTACAGGTTGTAGAGAGAACTCTTCTGCGTATTCACCTTCAGTTGGACGACCTAGGTGAGAAGTAACCATAACTTTAGCGCCTGCTTCTAGACAGTGCTTGATAGTTGGTAGAGATGCTAGGATACGTGCATCAGAAGTCACTTTGCCTTCTTTTACTGGTACGTTTAGGTCCGCACGGATAAATACACGTTTACCTGCTAGATCCAGGTCAGTCATCTTGATTACAGACATGATGTGTCCTCTCAAATATTAAATAAGTAAAGTTTTTCAGTCACCCGGCAACCCTGCCAAGCTCAATAATTCTTCAAACTGGTTTTGATATGGAGATCGATTTTATTTATTTCAAGGGTAAAAATAAATAATTCTCCATCGCTGCACTACGGCTTACTTTGCAGCTTGCATTGCGAGCGCAGTATCCAGCATACGGTTCGCAAAGCCCCATTCGTTGTCACACCAAACAAGCATCTTAACTAGATGGCCGTTACTAACTCGAGTCTGTGTACCATCGACAATCGCGCTATGGGGATCATGATTAAAGTCGATAGAAACGAGCGGCGCTTCAGTATAGTCAACAATGCCCTGTAATGTACACTGAGATGCGTTAACAATGGTTTGATTTACGTCATTAACTTTCACATTTGTATTAATTGTGACACTTAAATCCATTGCAGTAACGTTAACTGTCGGTACGCGTACTGAAATTGCCTCAAATTTGTTAGAAAATTTCGGGAATATTCTTTCAATTCCTTTATGCAACTTAGTGTCCACTGGGATTATCGATTGACTTGCAGCACGCGTGCGACGCAGATCCGAATGGTAAGCATCGATAACTTGCTGATCGTTCATTGAGGAATGAATGGTGGTAATGGTGCCGGATTCTATCTCAAACGCATCATCGAGCGCTTTGATAATCGGCACAATACAGTTTGTGGTACAAGAGCCGTTCGACACTATCTTGTCGTCGGCTTTGAGAGTTTGGTGGTTCACCCCATAAATAATGGTATTGTCGAGATCATTAGCACCAGGATGAGAGAAAAGAACTTTCTTCGCCCCTGCTTTTAAATGCTCTTGACCGTCAGCTTGAGAACCAAATACGCCCGTACAGTCCAAAACCAGATCAACCTCTAAATCACGCCAAGGTAATAGCTCAATCTCACTTAGATGAAGGATGCGAATGGAGTCAAACTCTCCACTGTCATGGTGAATATAGATATGCTCTTGGTCATTGGTTACTTTTTTACCAAAACGACCATGACTCGTATCGTACTGCAGTAGGTGTGCCATAGCATCAGGCTGTGCCAACTCATTCACTGCGACGACTTTAATCTGCTGGCTTTTGCCACTTTCATATACTGCTCGCAGTACATTACGACCGATACGTCCAAATCCATTGATCGCAACTCTAAGCATGATTCCTTCGCCTTACATGATTTTCGTGTCACAAATAGTAACCGATAGCTATCAAAAGCGCATTAAGTTAGTGATATGCACCGAGCTTTTCAATATATGCACATGACACCATATCTCAACAATTTATATCATGGAGATGGATGAATTATTCCTGTTGGCTGTTTTTCTTCAACTTTCATCAACCAAAGGAAATGATTATGTCTGGTTACCCGGCGAAACACTTTTGCCAACAATGTTCAAAAGAGACACCTCATAGCGAAGTTTTGGTGAGGAAGCCAAGCCGTTACGATAATGACCCTTCCTTACTAGGCAAAGCCAAACTTCTCCTTCATAGCTTCATCAATGGTGGACACTACTACGACATGGACAGATACGTAACATGTAAAGAGTGTGGTCACAAGCAGCTAGACAACTGGGGTAAAGAATTTGAATAGGCACGAGCACTCGTGATAGAAAAAAACCGAGCCAATGGCTCGGTTTTTGTTATTAGTTGCAACTGTATGCTTACGCTAGCAATTCTTTTGCTGTGTTTACTACGTTTTCAGTAGTGAAACCAAACATCTTGAACAGTTGGTCAGCTGGCGCTGATTCACC
>NZ_JBNJOF010000027.1:0-51940 GCF_050113875.1 Vibrio sp. TRT 1302
ATGAGTTATTGCGGGGTGACGGCTATCTCGTTGTAAGCGTCCGTATCGACATAGGCAAGAAAGTTATTCTCCCATAGTCGATACAGCTCTTTGGCATCATGGCTACCTTGCATTGGTAGCCAGCCACGATAAGCAACAAAGAACTGTCCAACTCGAAAATCAAAATCCAAGTTGCGCTCTAGCTCTGGGTAGTAGTTGCCCATATAAGCAAAGTCAGTGATGTACTCAATACTCCATTCCCCTGTTGAAGTTTGGCAAATCGCCATCTCAACCGGATGGAAGCCGCCTTCTTCCGCGCTGTAACTTTTATCACGAAAGTTAAACACCAGATAACGGCTGGTGGTCAGTGCTTCATTACTCAGCAAATGAGCGGTGAATCGCTCGCTTAGCAGCTTATGCAGTTTCTTCGATACAGGTAGTGTGGATGTTGTGAAGGTTAATTTGGACATAGTGAGTCCTCCTTGTTTCAGGATTCAAATAAGAAATGAGACAGATAGAATTATTGGAATGTGCCGACCATCGTCAGTTGCACATCATCAAAGACGTTTCGAGATAGGTGACGAGCAAAGGCTTTCATCCATACCGAGAGCAGTTCTTGTACCTCTGGGTGGGATAAATCCGTGCTCCCCACATCAGGTTGATAGCACCAGCGATTAGCAAGGTGAAAGTACAATTCAGGCTCAACAGTTGTGCTGTTGTCATCGGGATAAGAGAAGCTGGCAAAGAACACCACCAGCCAAGGGCTTGAGGCTGACTCTCGTTTAAACTGTACCTCTATAGGATGCAAACCTTGTCGATGTCGGTAGTAACTCATTTGGCGGCAGTTCAGCACGAGTCGTTCAGCGTTCTCTGGGAGAGTGTATCGATTCAAAAGTGCTTCCAGTGACACATGTAATGCATCATCAATAGAAAGCTCATCATAATGTTGCTCAATCATAGCCATCCCCTTTCAGCAAATGAGGTGCAGGTATCACCTGTCACGATATGGTCGAGAACGCGAACATCCACCAGCGCTAAAGCGTCCTTGAGTCTTTCTGTTATGCGTCTATCGGCTTGAGACGGCGTTGAGTCACCGGATGGATGATTATGGGCAAAGATTACCGCTGCGGCATTCACTTCTAATACCGCTTTCACCACTTCTCGCGGGTAGACGCTGGCTGCATCCACCGTTCCTTGAAACAGCTCTTTAAACTCAATCAGTCGGTTTTGGTTATCCAGTAGCAATAAGGCAAACACTTCACGTTCATAGCTGCCTAGCTTACAGCGCACATACTCTTTGGTGGCATCAGGATTGGTTAGGGCATCGCCACGCACGTAGCGGTTAGCTAGTATCTCAGCGGCATGCTCTAGGATTTCATTTTCCTGATAGCGTTGCTGCTTTTGGTAATCGGAAGTTTTGGGATTCATTTTAGGCTCCTGTCGGAATCAATGATGGGGTTTCACATTGATGACATATGCCTGAAGATTTTTGGATTGTGGGGAGGTATGAGTATGTAGATCTAACATTCCCATGTCGCTAGTGAAGCTAAGCTGTCGTTTGCTGTTTGAATGGAATAGGTTGCATACAGGGGTTGCTCCTCTTTGTATATTACAGACAAACGCTTTTCTATCTATAACGATAAATTGCGCATCTGGTTTCATTTGGATTGGAACTGATAACACATTAGTATTAGAGTGGTTAAAAAATTGCGAGAGAAAGACGGAACTTTCAATGTGTTGCTGTGATTTAGTTAGTGGTTAGATACTGATGGATACGATAGAGAAACATAGTCTTTGGGAGTTGGAGGTTGAGAATTTTGATCGAGTAGTACTTGCGAGTGAGCTCATAGATTTCATGAGTTCTGATACTTCCGATGCAGATGTTTCTCAATCGATTTTGAAGAGCTTTATTGCCAAGAGTCTTGCTGAAAGTGGTGTTTACGCAAAGTGTAGCAATTGTGGGTGTCCTGTACATTTTATTGCTCGTAATGCGACCACAGAAGCGTATTTCCGGCATATACCCAGTCGTGCTCCATCTATAGAAAAAATGCAGCGATGCTCTTTCTATTCAAACTCGGAGACTTTTTTTGGCAAAGGTCAAATTTACAAGGGTGAAGGGAAGTGGCACTTCGAGACAAAGCACTTCCTTGCGGAACACTTAAAAGCGATTGGCTACAAACACGTTTATGTCGAGAAGTTTATTTTTTCTAAAGATCCTGAAACTGATAAAAGACGCAAACCCGATATCAGCTTTGTGGATATAGACGGAAATCGTTTTGTCATTGAGTTAACCCGCTGGTGGATGAGCCCTGAAGTTGTTTACGAGCGAGAAAAATTCTTTAGAACTGAAGGGTATAATCTCATTTGGTTATTCAGTCCCAATTGTGAAGACGCCAATCCCGTAACGTTAAATATGATCCTGTATGGCTCCGCAGCATCTAGAGAAGAAGCATCTGCCGATGTGCTATCAAAGGTTGAATGCAATGCTTTTGTACTGTCCGATGAAGCAATACGTAGAATGATAGTGCATCGTAATCTGACATTCGAAGTGATGTATCCTGTTCCTACGTATAACTCAACCCTGCAACGCATTGATATTCATAAACACAGTCAGTGGGCTCTTTTGGAAGAGCTTAATCTAGATCCTAAACACAGGCTTCCATTTGCTGTGAAAACGTCCAAGAGCTTTAAAGATGCCATGGATGAAAAACGGTTTAGTGAACGTCGTGCTCTCGCAGGAAAAATAAGACAACTAAGACAATGGGCACTCGCCGAGCCGACGTTTGTAAGCGAAGGTGAGCATGACGATAAGATGCAGCAAGTTCGTAGTATGTCGAGTTATAACGGTAATATACGATGTGCTCGGCGTTTAATGGCTTATGAGCAAATGGCGATTAAGAATCTTGATAACGCTTACGCGAAATTCATGGCAAGTAAAACGCGTAGGCAGGCGGCAAAAGAGATTCGTTTTGTTCGCAGCGCAATCAGGGAGCACTTGCTTGATATCGAACGACTTCAATCGGAGAATTTTCTTCAAGCTCGATATAGTCGCATAACAAAGATTGCGGATAGCGTGAAGCAATATCAATCTTTGCAGTTGGTTACGTTTATCAATAAATCTCTTACTAAAGTAGAAAAACAGTTACAGGAGATCAGAGCAAAACGCACGGCAGTTACGCGAGCCGAACAAGCCAGTAAGCAAAAATCACTTGATAATCACATAAAAGAACGGGAGACATTTATAGAGGAATTGAGACGCGGTTTTTCTGATATACCGGAAGATTTGTCGGTGCTTCAAATGAAAAAAGAACGCATTGTACGCAAGGCGAAGGAGTACGGATTTCTTGGCAGAGCCGATGAACTAGAGCTGATATTCAATACAGCAGTCAAAAATGCTTACCACGATTATGAGATTAAGAATTACCCCAACTTGTCAAAGGGGTGGTCGCCAGAGTTGAGATACAAAACTGAGCTAGATGCGGCTTTTACGTTATGTGCGAAGACTCTACATAAACGAGATCCCCAAAAGAAAAAAGTGGACTCATATCAGCAAGCAACACGAAGGCTACTTTCTCAGTTTCGAGTCAGTTTGAATGAGCAAATAGGGCGTTTTTATCAAGATTTACAATATGCTGATCAACCTACCTTTTCTGCATTATTGCGAAAGAACGCAGCAACCGTGAATAGGATGAGAGAGTGCTTCTTTTACATGCAGTCTCATGGATACCGAAACAACAGTGATATACATACACAGTTGGAAATTATGGGTGGATCTATAGAGCAGTTTCATCGAGGAGTGGATCTTCGTACGATAGTGAGACTTTTTTCTGACGAAAACCGCAGGCATTTTGGTTTGGATGAACAGACTGGACAATCTGTTTAGTCGATGTGTGTACAAAAACTAGGAAGCGAAACATGACTGAGAGATTTTATGTACCAGCGGAAGGGCCAGATGTTGAAGCCTTAAATATTGCCCTATATAGCGCATCGATTTTGGCGAGTGAGCGTGATTCGGAAATTATCTTAGTTGTGCCTGCCTTGAAGTACGCAAGTGGAACGATTCTAAATCAATGTATCACAGAAGCGGCGTTAAAAAAGCTCACTAAAGGTGAAGTTCTTCAGTATCAAAAAGTACCCATTCGAATGACGTCTTTGAAAACGCTGAATCCTTATCGTGATAACGGTGTGATATTGGCACTGTGGGCTGGCGATAAAATGCTTTCTAAGATAGATGAAAGTCCGGATACGATTGGTGTTATAGCATTGCGATGGGTAGGAGACGATGTTGAAAAGTGGGCAAAGAAACATGGTGCCAGACAACTGCCAACCAAGATGCGTTCCTAGAGAGTGAGATGGTAATTAATTATATTAATCTCAGTGAGTTATTTTAATGAATTCTCATGTTTAAATTTAGTTAAAAATAATGGTAAGTAATCAGAATGAGTAATGATGTATCAATAGCGGAGATAGTGGTTGGCGAGGCAAGAATTCGCTTTGAAGTCCCGACCAACCTTTACGAGATTATCTCTGAGCACGCGAAGTCACAAGAGCTTAAGTTATATAGTTACAATGCAGAATCAATCATCGATATGTTGAGAAGCTTTGTTCCTAACGACAAAAAGCCCCCAACCCATCGCCAAGAGTCTTACGCAAAAACCATCGCGAACGCATTGAACATCGAGCTTACTGATGAGGTATTGATTTCAAGTGAATCTTGTAGCGAATTCCTAGATAAGTATTCAGTTCAATATCAGGAGCATAAGTCAAGGATTGCCGAGTTTCGTTCTAGAAACAAATACCTAATTTCTACGGCCAACAGTGTTGGTCGTTGGCAATCGGCCAAAATATTATTGGATCAAGGCACACCGATCGACCAAGTCGCTGATAAGTTTAAAGTGAAGCCTCCAACGATCGAAAAATACGTACATCAATTTTTCGAATGGCAACAAAACGCTTTGGAGGATGGGACTTATGAAACCGTTCAAAAGCTAATACAAAGACAGAAAAATGGTGAAGACATCTATGCGTTATATGATGAGCCTTTAGCGTAATGACCGTGAGTGTCTCACTGTTGGAATGAACCTTTTAAATTTGGCTGTATGAATCTTATAGCGTTCATACATGATGTGTAAGGAGTTATGAGATTTGGATTTTTCTCGGCACAAACAAAAAAATGGTGTGGTTAAGTGTTATGCCTACTATGAGTATGAAACGCTTCCTGAATCAAAAAGAAATAAGCAGAAAGGTGAGTTGTACTGCTATGGCTGTCATGCTCCGACCAAGTTTTCTAAATCCTCTATAGATGGTAAACAGGCATGCTTTGGGTTAATGCCTGGCAGAAAACATGAAAAGCATTGTGAAGAAATAAAAAAAACACATGCAGGAGCGACGAAAAGAAGAAAGCTTGAAGAAAAACACTATGTTGAAGCCGTAGAGAAAATTCAAAATTCGACCGATGAAATTGAAATTGATTCATCATCATTAGCGCTTTTTGAAAAAATAGAAACCAAAGAGGTCAAAACTGGCGAAAGTAAAAGCCCTCGTCAGAATTCGTCAAAAGCCGTGGGGTCAAGCAAAAGGCACGTTATCGATAGTGAGCAAATTAGCAGTTCACGTAAGAACTTAGTTCAGTTGCTGAAGTTTTGCCTTTACTCATCCCGCTTCCTCAAAGGGAAAGGTCTTACTTTAAAGTTTAAGGGGCGGAGCTATATATCAGTTGATAGGATTAAACAGTTTTTTCAAGCGAGTAGTATTTCAAATACAAAAATACCGTACTTCTTTTATGGTTCGATCCGATGGATTGATGATTCTTTAACGTTCATTCACGTTGGCGCAGAAAAAGTTCAAGTCATTATCGATGAATCTATACGAGCTCATTTTTGGAATGCTTTGGAGGTTGATAAATATTGGCAACTTCTAGATGCTCAAATGATTTGTTTTGGGTGGCTGAGCCGCAGGGAAAATGGAAACTGTTTCATCAAGATTAAAGATATATGTGATATCGCAATTATTGATGTCAAAGTGAATCCTGATTTTAAGCCACATAGCATTGTTGCTAGCCCAAATGTTGAAGTTGTTAGTAAGCTTACCGTTACACCGGAAACATCGGTCCAAGACGATGTGCAGGATGAACGAAATAAGCTAGTGTCTGAAGATGTTGTTGGGGAAGCGAAGAATATCAAATATCCTAAAACTACCATGATAGATTCGGTGCAAGATGAAAGCGACATTCCTTTAAAACAGCAGCTGTCTATGCCATCTCAACAGTTGAATCAGAAGGAATCGCCCAAAAGATCATGGTTGGAGACAATACTATCATTTTTCAAAAATTAGTAAGCAGCTCTTGCGTTGCATCGAGTAAGCATAGTTCTCAATATGAAGATTTTTGATTGAAACTTTTCTTTAGTTTTAGTTATTTCAAAGACACTTTGAATGGCTTAAGAGTATGAAATTTTTACTTTTTATCTTGGTAGGATAGAAAGTGTAACCTGATAGATATATCTATGTTTAAAGACACCGTAACGAATCCTATATTTTCGCATTTGACTGGAGAGCAAGTCCGCGAATGCTATGAAATGTACCGTAACAATGAACTCAAAAACTCTGAAATAATAGAGTTATACGATCTTGGTGATTTAGCGCCAAATGCACTTGTCAGCCAGTTTCCATTGCTCCAAACGGGTATTGCATGCCAGCTTTGCTCAAATGATGTGTTAGAAAGGCCTACATCTAAGTCGGGTAGATTACGAGAGTATGTATGTCCTAAATGTAGTCATCAGGCCAGTGAAACAAGAGCTGACCCAATGTGCCCTTGTGATCACTGTGAATCTGGAAGGCAGGAAACAAGGCGTAAAGAAAGAGAAGCGCTTGAACTGCGATACAAAGAGAATTTAGGCAAACTGAAAGAGATGTACCCAGCACCATCGGTTAAGTTGCCTTACGATGCTTTATCTTTACTTGATAAAGTTTATCTTGCGAGTTTAATCCCGTTAGGGAACCGTGAGTTCTTGCCGTCACAAATAGTAGCTAGTGCCAATTCAATACTTTCACCTGCTGGGGTTCTTGATAAAGCAATCTATTCGCACTTGCTTGATAAGGGGATAATTTTTCCTGTCTTAGAACGTTTGCCAACTGAAGTTGTTTTGAACCCTTCTGAGAGAATGATTACGAGTAGTCAGGTTTATCAAGCAAATATAGACTTAAACGCCTCTGAGCCTTTTACTAATGCAGTGATTTACCGCCATATTCTTTCTGATTTTGAGCAGATTATGAATGGTAAAATCGATGTGCAAAAAAATGATATTGAACAACTATGTAGTCTAGTGGAGCATATTGAAGTAGCAGAAGCTATGGTCTTTTTAAGCTATTTTTGTCAAGAAGCTGATTTGGCAGAGCCTCCCCAAAAAACATATGATGTAATACGTAAAATGCTAACTCAGATGAGTGTTGCTCAGTTAGCCCCTCATATCAGAAAAAGCGTAAAAGATGCTGCGTACTTTTATATGACAGGAAAGTCTCAAGGGAAATCACACGCAACGAATACAATCCCTTCTAAAATCGAATCATCAGTCGCTTACTACCAGAAGCAAGGGTGGGAAGTAAATAAATGGGATCGGCCATACAATACAGAAAAATCAAACTTGTCAAACGTCGTATACGATAAACTGTTGGTACACTTGAACTTAGGCTTTTACCAGTCAGTTGGTGACATTGTTCAGACTATAGTGCAGTTTTTTGATCAGCTACTCATGCTTGATAAGCAGAGTGTCAGTGCTATCCCAGATAAAACAGGATTAAATGTAAAACGTTGCGCAAAGTGTGACAGCCACAACATAGAGTTACTTGAATCACGTAAAGGGATATTAGCACTCTGCCTTGATTGCAATGAATCGTTACTTCTTCAACCCGCTGTGGAGAACTAGTTCATTGTGCATGTAGCAAAATTAGGGCTAGCCATAGCAAGAATCTTTTGAGTTGTTTCGGTGTAATTTGAGCGGCGATTAAGTCATACAACCAAATCAAAATTGTCAGATCGTATATGAACAGCACATTTACAAAGAGGATGCCACTGGCATCCTCTTTTTTTGCTTATGTGTATGTCTAAATGACAATGTGATTCTTAACCAGATCGGTGACTTTTTCCAGTGCTTCTTTGCGCTCTTCCAAATAGTCATACCGATCATAGATACCCTCGACTCCTTTCAGCTTATGATTTAAACAGCGCTCTGCGATATGGCTAGGAACTTTTACCGAAGCGAGTAGGCTACGGCAGGTGCGGCGTAGATCGTGAACCGCAAAATGTTTGATATCGCCCATTTTATTTGGTGGTTGTACCTTACGACCGGGCTCTCGACCAAATAGCTTTGAAATAGCTCTGTTCAGTGTGTCTTTGCCCATGTGCGGTACTTTGCTTTCCCTTCTGTTTGGGAAGACGTACTCTGAACGACAAGCTCGCATATGCAGTTCTTTAAACCACTCTACGCACAGCTCCGGAAGCGGAATAGTGAAACCTGTCCCAGATTTGCTTCGCTCCGCTGGTAGGTGCCATAAAGCATTATCTAGATCGAATTCAGCCCACTTTGCTTCTGTTAGCTCTGATTTACGAACGCCAAGACAAAGAAGCAGTGCACAAGCTAGGTAGTTGTCTCGATTGAAACTATAAATGTTTTGGTTGAAAACGGAAAAAACATGTTTAATCTCTTCAAGCTCTAAGACCCGATCTCGGCTCTCTTCAATGCCACCAGCATCATAGTTAGAAAATGCTAGTGCAGGGTTAGACTCAATAACACCTATCTTCATACCGTGTTTAAAAAGCTGCTTACAATACATTAGCGTGTCGTTAGCTGTGGTTGGACGGCCACTGTCAGCGACTATTTGGATGATGTTACGAATATCTAAAGGTGTGACACGTTTCAACGTGTATTGACCAATTTGCGGAGAGATCTCTTTCTGGTAGATACGCTTAGGTATATTGGGGTGCTTGAGCCTTTTGGACAAATCCTTGTACCAGTCTTCGAAGAGATCATCGATTATTTGTATATCGGCTTGCTTACTCCGTTTTCTTTCTGCAATTGGGTTAATCCCTTCGCTTATTTGCTTTCGAAGCTCAGATGCTTTCAACCTTGCATCTGCAAGAGAAATCTCATCGACCTTGCCAATAGTCACCTCCTTTCTTTTCTTAAAAAGGGTGTACCTTAGCATCCAGTATGGTCGACCTATTCTAGGAATCATTAGATAGAAACCATCACCATCGGCATGACGACCCGTTTTTTGATCTTTTACTATCGCCTTAACTTGGTTGACGGTGAGATTCCCCATCTCTATCTCCTTGAATTTATAGCTCTAATCGAAGTTATCATTACATCACCCTCCAGAAGTGGGGAGTATGTTGTGATATTTATACTACGGTGGGGAGTAAATAGCAAAGTGCTACCCACGATACTCCCCGTTTGTTCATGGCTGTTGATGAATTTGATGGATGTATAGGGATGGAAAAAATAACAAAGCCCTTATCAATAAGGGCTTTGTGGAAGTGTGTGGAGGAGGGGGGAATCTATTCGATATTCTGGATCTGTTCGCGCATCTGTTCGATAAGCACTTTAAGTTCAACACCAGAAGCAGTGATATCGGTACTGATAGACTTCGACGCTAGCGTGTTTGATTCACGGTTAAACTCTTGCATCATAAAGTCTAAACGACGACCACAAGCGCCCCCTTTCTTAAGGATGTTTGTTGCTTCTTTTACGTGAGAATCCAGGCGATCGAGTTCTTCTGCGACATCTGATTTTTGCGCAAGTAAAATCAGTTCTTGTTCAACGCGAGAGGCATCAAGTTCGATTTTGGCTTCTTCAAATTTTGACAGCAGGCGTTCGCGTTGCCATTCAAGGATCTCAGGCATGCGAGCGCGTACTTTGACCACTTCTTCTGTGATAGCATCTAAGCGCTGAACTATCAGGTCTTTCATGTTTTCGCCTTCGCGCCCACGAGCCTCGATAAACTCGTCCACAGCCCCATCAAATCCAGCAAGTAGGTCTTTGTTTACGGCATCCATATCTTGTTCAGATGTTTCCATCACACCTGGCCAGTTCATAATCTGGAAAGGGTTCAGACGGCTATCTTCGCCGGTCATTTTCATCACTTGGTTAGCGGCGTCGATTACTTGCTTTGCCAAGCTTTCATTGATGCTCAGTTCGCCTTTTGCTGAAGGGTTTGCTTCAAAGCGTAAAGCACACTCTACTTTGCCGCGAGCAAGACGTTTACGGAAGCGTTCACGAAGTACTGGCTCTAAGCCACGGAACTGTTCTGGTAAGCGGAAGTAGGTTTCCAAGTAGCGTTGGTTAACACTGCGGATTTCCCATACGGCTGTACCCCAATCGCCTTTCACTTCTTGGCGTGCGTAGGCTGTCATACTATAGATCATCGAATTTTCCTGTTTAATCATCTTTGAAAATAACGCGAGGCAATAGTAGCACAAATCCTAGCTGCGATAGGCGAATAGCTTGCTGGTTGAGCTTCTCGTTACTCGAAACTATGAGCTTGCGACTAACTATGCTATCATCCTGCCCCAACCTAAAACGTCTCCCCCTTCATATAAGGTAGATGCCCATGCGTCCAAACGATCGCAAGGCGGATCAAGTTCGCCCAATCAAAATTACTCGTAACTACACAGCTTATGCAGAAGGTTCTGTATTGGTTGAATTCGGCAATACAAAAGTGCTTTGTAATGCGACCGTTGAAGAGAACGTTCCACGCTGGCTAAAAGGTCAGGGTAAAGGCTGGGTAACGGCTGAATACGGCATGCTGCCACGCTCAACACACTCACGTATGCGTCGTGAAGCAACGAGTGGCAAGCAAGGTGGTCGTACGATGGAAATCCAACGTCTGATTGCACGTAGCTTGCGTGCCGTTGTTGATCTAGAGGCGATGGGTGAAATCATGGTCACTGTTGACTGTGACGTTATTCAGGCTGATGGCGGTACACGTACGGCGTCTATTTCTGGTGCAAGTGTAGCGATGGCAGATGCATTTCAACACTTGGTTGAAAAGGGCAAGCTAAAAGCGAATCCAATGAAAGGCCATGTAGCGGCTGTTTCTGTGGGCATACTGGGTGAGGATATTCTTTGTGACCTTGAGTACACGGAAGATTCAGCAGCAGATACGGATATGAACGTTGTAATGACCGAAGATGGTCGTATGATTGAAGTTCAAGGTACCGCAGAGGGCGAACCGTTCACCCATGCAGAGCTGATGAAGTTACTCGAGTCGGCAACCAAAGGTATTACCGAGATCGTAGCGGCGCAGAAGGCGGCGTTAGAAAATTGATTTTATTAAATAGCTTCCATTTGGAAGCTATTTTTTTATCAAAATTTGGCCGAGGCTAAGTTTTGAACTGTTTATAAACCGTCTAGAAAACTAGACCTTTTATTTAGAGAGAAAGTAATGAAAGCATACCAGCGTGAATTTATTGAGTTTGCATTAGAAAAGGAAGTACTGAAGTTTGGTGAGTTTACTCTGAAGTCCGGTCGTAAGAGCCCATACTTCTTTAACGCTGGTCTTTTCAATACAGGTCGTGACTTAGCACGTTTAGGCCGTTTCTACGCAGCTGCGTTGGCAGATTCTGGTATTGAGTTTGACGTACTGTTTGGTCCAGCATACAAAGGTATCCCGATTGCAACAACAACCGCGGTAGCACTAGCGGATCACCATGACGTGGATACGCCATATTGTTTCAACCGTAAAGAAGCAAAAGATCACGGTGAAGGTGGCAATCTAGTGGGTAGTGCACTAGAAGGCCGTATCATGTTAGTTGACGATGTCATTACGGCAGGTACTGCAATTCGTGAGTCGATGGAAATCATTCAGGCAAATGGCGCTGATCTTGCGGGTGTTCTTGTGGCCATTGACCGCCAAGAGAAAGGGAAAGGTGAATTGTCTGCGATTCAGGAAGTGGAGCGTGACTTTGGTTGTGCAATTATCTCTATCGTTAGCCTAACTGACCTAGTGACATTCCTAGAAGAGAAAGGTACCGATGCAGAGCACCTTGAAGCAGTGAAAGCGTACCGAGCTGAATACGGAATTTAGCCACGGGATTTGAGTCTTTGTCTCGACGTTGCTTTAGTTGGACATTGTGTCACTCATTGTTAGCTTATAAAAAAGGGTTGACGTTTGTTCGTCAACCCTTAGCTATTTTTGCTCGCTTATGAATTATCGTAGATTCCGACGCCATCACGTCGTGTCTTTAGCAGTGATAAGTTCCACATATATTGCTCAGGGCGAGGGCGAACCAAATCTTCAATCGCTTGATTCATGGCGCGCGCATCCGTCTCTTCATCACCAGTCGGGAAGTTTTCGAGAGCGGGTAGGATATGGACTTCGTATTTACCTGTTTTATCGTTGTAAGCAGGTAGAATAGGAACGACTTTGGCTTTTGACAGGCGAGCCATTTTGCCAAATCCTTTAAGTGTTGCTTTTTCAGTACCAAAGAAAGGGACAAATACTGAGTTGGTAGGACCAAAATCTTCATCGGGTAGCCAGTAACCCAAATATCCATCCTTTATTGAACGGACAAATGGTTTAACCCCAGCTTCACGTGCAAAAATTCGACCACCATACTGCATACGTTGAACTTGCATTAGCCAATCACCAATCGGGTTTCGCTGCGGCTTCATAATCGTTGTGACTTTGTAGCCTTTTGCAGCAAGCATCACCGCTGGGTAGTCAACGGCCCATGCGTGAGGTGCAAGGATAATGACATTCTCACCGGCGTCCAGCAGAGGTAGGATATTCTCTTCACCAATCATCACACCGCGGTCTTGGTTGTGTTTGGTTGAACGAACCAAAAACTCCGAGTAGCCCAATAGATACTGAGCGGCTTTTACAAACGTTTCTTCAAGGATTGCTTGGCGCTCTTGCTCCGATTTTTCTGGGAAGCAATACTCGAGGTTAACTCGAGTACGTCGAACCACTCGGCCATTTTTTCGTACGGCAAATACAGAGAGTTTACGTGCTAGGTTGTCTCGCCAGCGGTACGGCATAAAAGCAAAGAGTGCGGCGAAGAAGATACCCAGCCAAGTCCCCCAATGTTTTGGGTGGAGAAAAGACCACTCAAAAGTCGGGTTATGTAGATGTTTATCAATGCTGTTTTTTTCGTTGGTGCTCATTCAGCGACGCCTTTATTATTTATAACGTGAGTTAGTCAGGGCATGATCTGGCAGCGATTTATAGCGCTTGTGTAACCACATCCACTGTTCTGGTGCGCGCATGATAATCTCTTCAACAAATTTATTCATGTAGGCTGCGGCAGCAACTTCATTTTTTTCCGGGTAATCAGCCGAAATATCACGATCAGCGATGATCTCATATTTACCGTCAGAATTTCGGAAACCTGAACCAGGCACGATGGCACATTTACTTGTGTAAGCAAGAATGCTCGTTCCTGTGGTTGTGCACGCCTCTTCTACGGCAAAGAAAGGAACAAATACCGATTTGTTATGACCATAGTCTTGGTCGGGTAAATAGAATAACCGGTGCCCATCGCGCAAGACGCGAATCATCTGTTTAATGTCACGTCGATAAACCAATTGATTACCGTTATGGCTGCGACCACGGTACTGAATAAATTCATAGGCTGGATTACTGTGTGGACGGTAAACCCCATAGCCTTGTAGACCAAGTACACCAAAAGCACGTGCGGTAATTTCAAGGTTGAGAGCATGAACACAGCAAAGTAGAGCCCCTTTACCTTCTTTATCTAGGCGTTTTAGCTCTTCGATATCTTTAGCAACAAGAAGGCGTTTAAAGCGCCATGTGGGCCAGAACCAAGTGATACCCGTTTCAATCAGAGCCATGCCGGTGTTTTTAAAGTTCTCTACCACCATGTTATCGATTTCTGCTTCTGATAGTTCAGGGAAGGAGAGCTCCAGATTGCGTTTGGCGATATGAACACGCGACTTACCGACTCGCATGCCAAGTTGTCCAATACCACGTCCTATGCGAAATAGCACAGAATAGGGGAGGATATTAACGATTAGGGCCAGTAATCCAAAGCCAAACCAAACCCCCCAGTATTTAGGGTGCATTAAGGCAATAGAAAACTTAGGTTTTTCAACGGTGGTTCTGTTACTCATAGTTATTACTTTATTTGTGCGCTCAGTAGCGCCCAGTATTCCTCGAAATTAGCGGTTGGCTGATATTTAAAGTCACTGCGAACAAATCGGTTCAAGCTTCCCTCAACTTGTCCCAATAGCTGGGCCGCCAATATTTTTTCATCCACTGGAAAGGCTTTTCCTTCGCGCAGCATACGCTCGCGTAGAATTTGACGAAGTGAGGTTTCAATGCGTTCAAACAGCTGGTTGATTCGATCACGTAGGCGCTCATTTTCAAACATCAGAGCGTGGCCTGACAAAATTCGGCTCAGACCTGGGTTACGTTCGGCAAAGGCCAAGATTAATTGTAATACTAGGCGAATTCGCGTCAGAGTGTCTTTCTCTTCATCGAGAATTCGGTTAATGCGTGACATTAAAGACTCTTCGATAAACTCGATTAAGCCTTCAAACATTCGCGCTTTGCTTGGAAAGTGACGATATAGCGCAGCTTCTGAAACGCCAACTTGTTTAGCGAGTTTTGCGGTTGTAATGCGTGAAGCACCTTCATTGGACTCCAGCATTTCGGCTAATGCTTGCAAAATTTCATCTCGGCGGTTGGTTTTTCGTGTTCCGGCCATGAAGCTTTCCTTATTTTGTTACCATTCTGAATAAAAAAGGGTTTGAACCTCTTCGTGCTCAAACCTGACAACCTATGACATATCCTTGTTCTGCGGTATTTCCATCTCTAGAGATGAATGCGCTTTAAGCGTCGATTTTTTCCGCGATTGTCATCATTATTTGATGTGCTATCTGTTGTTTTGATGCAAGAGTAAGTGACTGCTTACCATCTTTCCAGTATACGGTGATTGCATTGTTGTTGCTATTAAAGCCTTGACCTTCAACCGAGACATCATTGGCACAAATGAGATCTAAATTCTTTTTGACCAATTTCCCACGAGCATAGCTCTCAACATCTTGAGTCTCAGCAGCGAAGCCAACAGTAAAGGGTCTATTTTCAGTCAGAGCGGCAACGGAGGCGATGATGTCCGGGTTCTTAACCATGCTGATAGTCATTTGATCGCTATCATCGGTTTTCTTAATTTTTTGCTCTGCAACAGTCGCTGGTCGGTAATCTGCTACGGCAGCGCAGCCAATAAATACATCGTTTGTTGTTGCATGCTGCATGGCTGCGTCATACATGCTTTGCGCGCTATCGACGTCAATACGTTCAACACCTGTAGGGGTTGTCAGTGAAACAGGGCCAGCAATTAGAGTGACCTTTGCACCAAGCGTGTGTGCCGCTTGTGCTAGAGCAAAGCCCATTTTTCCTGAGCTGTGATTGGAAATATAGCGGACAGGGTCGATTGCTTCACGTGTTGGGCCTGCGGTGATAACTACTGATTGGCCCTTCAATGGTTTTTCAGCGAAGAATTGCTCACAGAGTCCGACGAGTTGCATTGGTTCAAGCATGCGGCCAGGACCTACATCGCCACAAGCTTGTTCACCCGCAGCAGGGCCCCAGATGTGCATTCCGCGTCGCTCTAGCGTAGCGATGTTCTCTTGTGTCGCGATATTTCGGTACATTTGCTGATTCATCGCCGGTGAAACTGCAATCGGAGAGTCTGTTGCCAATACTAAGGTGGTTAGTAAGTCGTTTCCCATACCCGCACTCATACGGGCAATAAGATCTGCCGTAGCTGGAGCAAGTAGTACTAAGTCAGCCCATTTAGCGAGTTCAATATGGCCCATCGATGCTTCAGCTGCTGGATCTAACAGGCTATCGGATACTGGTCTGCCAGAGACGGCCTGCATGGTTAGTGGGGTAATGAATTCTTTGGCTGCGTTTGTCATCACAACCTGAACTTGTGCGCCACGTTCAATCAGTCGGCGTGTTAATTCGGCGCATTTATAAGCAGCAATACCGCCACTAATACCTAAAAGGATCTTTTTGCCTGCGAGTGTTTGCATGATGATCTTCCTTAAAATTTCTGCCAGTAAGATAACATGGCTAACAATTGCGTGCCTAGAGTCGCTATCTGAGTTATTGAATTTGGATGTGGAGCAAAGCATCTCCTACTTAATTGACTTGGGTGTTGCTAAAGAACGTTTGAAGTGTCGCGGTTAGAGTATTTCATTTCGTGCTCAGAGCGTCTTTTGAATGATACTAGCCTTGCTTGGTTGATCACTATGATAGGAACACAATGAAAGCCATACCGAAATCGTCGATGCCACGTGAGAAGCTATTGTCACACGGACCACAAGCACTGACCGATGCTGAGTTATTAGCGATTTTTCTTCGAACGGGTACGCAAGGAATGAATGTACTGGCTTTATCTGATCACTTGATCAGCGAGTTTGGTTCATTACGTCGGCTTTTTTCTGCGGAACTTGAGCAGTTTTGTCACTACAGAGGCTTAGGAGTTGCCAAATATGTTCAACTGCAAGCCGTGTTGGAAATGACTCAACGTTATTTGTCTGAGTCCTTGCAGCGAGGTGATGCTTTAACCAGTCCACAGCAGACGAAACTTTACTTATCTGGTCTACTAAGAGATAAGCAGAGAGAAGAATTCTACGTATTGTTTTTAGACAATCAGCATCGAGTGATACATGGCGAGTCATTATTTCAAGGTACGATCGATAGTGCATCAGTTTATCCGAGAGAGGTGGTAAAACGCGCATTAGAACTCAATTCAGCAGCACTTATTCTCGCCCACAATCACCCATCAGGCATTGCTGAGCCTAGCCAAAGCGATAGAAGAATTACCCGCCGAATCAGCGATGCGTTGGCGCTGGTGGACATTCGTGTGCTTGACCATTTTGTTATCGGAGACGGTGAGATAGTGTCTTTCGCGGAACGTGGCTGGATTTAAATCACATTTTTAGTTGTGAGTTCGTCGATTTCTGCTACAATCGCCCGACATTTTTTAGCACATAAATCAGCTCTGCCTAAAAAAGATCAGGAAAACCTGTAAAAAGGATCTGTTCGGGTCTTGAGCAATGCTACGCAAGTTAGTATAATGCGCGACCTTTGATAGCCTTGTATGGGTTTCCATAGCGGTATAAGACCTCAAACTTCTAACTTTAGAAACTGAGAGGTTCGGCCACCAAGGTTGATATCGAGCTGAAACGATTTTGGAGAAGACATTCATGTCACGAGTATGCCAAGTAACTGGTAAGCGTCCAGTAACGGGTAACAACCGTTCACACGCACGCAATGCTACTAAGCGTCGTTTTCTGCCGAACCTACAAACTCATCGTTTCTGGGTAGAGAGCGAAAAACGTTTTGTTAAACTACGTCTATCTGCTAAAGGTATGCGTATCATCGACAAGAAAGGCATCGATGCTGTTCTTGTTGATATCCGTGCAAACGGCGTAAACGTTTAAGAGGAAATAGACAATGGCAAAGAAAGGCGTACGTGAGAAAATCCGTCTAGTATCTTCTGCAGGTACTGGTCACTTCTACACGACTGATAAGAACAAACGTAACATGCCAGGCAAATTCGAGATCAAAAAATTTGATCCTGTAGTTCGCCAGCACGTTATGTACAAAGAAGCTAAAATCAAGTAATTGATTCTTCTTTGAACTTCCTTCGGGAAGCGTGAATTAGAAACCCAATCATAGAAATATGGTTGGGTTTTTTATTGCTCTTTTTTCTGCTATTTTTTAACGAGTTAATAGCAGTGAAAAGACTGAATCATGCGAGTTTCCCCATCGCGCCGCAGGCGTTGGAACAACATCCTTATCTTGGGCATTATTGCGTTTATTGGCCTGCTGAACTTGCCGACATTGATCAAAACCTATTTGATTGATGAGCCGGTGATGGAAAGCCTGCACCCATATTTGCTCAATCCCAATGCTGAGTTGCAAGCATTGCATTTCTCAAACTGGTCACTGGAAAAGAACCAAGGTCGTTGGCGCAGCACGATTGCTACTTCAATTGCTGAACAAGAACTTGCTGAGCGTTGGCAGGGGCTAGTAGGAACTGAGGTATCAACAGAAAATTTTGCCAGTTTGAAGCCACAATTAACCTCACCACAATCTATAGAAGCTTGGTATTTGGATCAGGAAGAGCCGCAAAGGATCACTTACTATCAACTCCCTCAGTTTTGGCTGTTAAAAAACTGGCAGGATAAGTGGATAGCGATTTCGGTACAAAGTGAGTATCTTGTCCCGAGCGAGTTTTGATTGCCTTAATTTGCTGTGTTCCCCTAGGAACCATCTCCAGAAACTCGAAACTAGGAACGATACATGCCTGAATTACCAGAAGTCGAAGTTAGCCGTATGGGAATCACCCCTCACCTAGTTGGTGAGACGGTGGCCAAAATTACTGTTCGTACGCCTAAGTTGCGTTGGGATATCCCGTCAGAACTAGAACTGATGGAAGGGCAGGTGATTCGTAATATTTCGCGACGGGCTAAATATTTGATTATTGAAACCGATGTTGGCTGCGCTATTGTGCATTTAGGCATGTCCGGTTCTTTGCGGATACTTGACGCAGAAATTGATCCAGCTAAACACGATCACGTTGATCTCAAACTGACTAACGGCAAGGTACTGCGTTATAACGATCCAAGGCGTTTTGGGGCATGGCTATGGACCGAAGATGGTACTCATACTGCACTGGGCACTATGGGACCGGAACCACTGACTGAAGACTTTAATTTCGACTATATTGCTGAAAAAGCTAAAGGTAAGCGTGTTGCGGTGAAGCAATTCATTATGGATAACAAAGTGGTTGTCGGTGTGGGTAATATCTATGCCAATGAGTCTCTGTTTAGTGCGCGAATCCACCCGACCCGACCAGCAGGCAAGCTGACTAATAAAGAGTGGGCTTTACTTGTCGATGAGATTAAACAGGTACTGGCTACCGCCATTAAGCAAGGCGGTACGACGCTGAAGGATTTTGCTCAAGCGGATGGCAAGCCCGGATATTTTGCTCAGGAGCTTCAGGTTTACGGTAAAGCGGGAGAGCCATGCCCAAGCTGTGGAGAGCCACTTGAAGAGCTTAAAATCGGCCAACGTAATACGTTTTTTTGTGGAGAATGTCAGTTTTAGTTTTGAGTTCCTGGCGTCAAGTTGCTAGGAACTCACTTCTCACTTGTTAGACCTTCGCTTTTTCCTTCAGTGCCTTAGCAACGATCTGAGGAACGAAGTTAGATACGTCTCCTCCATGAATAGCAACTTCACGAACTATCGTTGATGAGATAAAGGCGTGCTCTTCAGCTGGCGTTAGGAACACACTTTCCAAACCAGGCATGAGGCGACGATACATGTTGGTCAGGCCGAACTCATATTCAAAGTCGACAGTAGTTCGAAGGCCGCGAATAAGGACATTGGCTTGCTCTTGTTTGGCAAAATCCACCATCAGCCCAGAAAAGCCCTTTGAGGTAACATTATCTAGGTGCTTTGTGACCTCTTGAGCAAAGTGGACTCGTTCATCGAGAGTGAACATGGTGTTTTTGCTTGGGCTGGCTGCAACGGCAATAATGACTTCATCAAACATATCAGCAGCGCGCTCTATAAGATCTAAATGTCCATTAGTAATAGGATCAAAAGTGCCCGGATAAATTACTCGGGAAAGGCGTTTTTGGCTCACGATTAAGATACTCAATTCATTCCATCTGCTTCAATCTTAACAAAAAGGCTCACAATTACCCACTGAAGCCGCTATCATTGGGACAAATTAGACAATTGGATGGGACGATGAAAAAGATACTGGTTGTGCGTAACGATAAAATTGGTGACTTCATGCTAGCTTGGCCAAGCTTTGCTATGTTGAAAGCCTCACTACCAGATTGTCACATCACAGCGCTAGTCCCTAACTACACGGTGGCATTGGCCGAGCTATGTCCTTGGATTGATAGTGTGTTGGTTGACCCAACAGAGAAAAGTGACAAAGCCAAACAAATCGAATTGATAAAGCAGATCCGTGCCGAGCAGTTCGACGCCTCAATCAATCTATTCTCAACCACTTATAATGCTAAGTTAGTCTGGAAAGGTAAGATCCCTTATCGTCTCGCTCCAGCAACTAAGCTGGCGCAGATTTTTTACAATAAACGCATCAAGCAGAAACGTTCTCAATCCGCTAAACCTGAGTTTGAATATAACCTCGATCTTATTCGTGCCTTCCTTAGCGATAATGGCGTAAGGATTGTTGAGCCTAGTGCTCCGTATCTTGAGTTTACCGCTGCGCAGTTGTTACAACAGAAGGCCAAACTTACTGAACAGTTGGCACTGCAAGCGGATAAACCATGGATCTATGTTCATGCAGGAAGTGGCGGTAGTGCAAATAACTTATCACTACAGCAATACACCCAGCTAGTATCTGGCTTAGAGGGCGATTTTGAGGTGGTGCTGACTGCAGGCCCAGGGGAAGAGCAAAAAGCGGCGGAGTTACAAAAACTGATGGCCGAGAGTGGGCGTCACGCAGTGCTTTACGACAAGAATGATGGCTTAGTAGATTTCTCTTGTTCAATCGCATGCGCAGATATGTTTATTGCCGGTTCTACAGGACCACTGCATATTGCGGCTGCGATTGACGTGCCTACTGTCGGCTTTTTCCCAAGTAAACGTTCTGCGACGCCATTGCGTTGGAAACCAATCAACTCAGAAGGCAACCATATCGCCTTCTGCCCACCCAAAGCGGATGATAAAGCGAGTCAGGAAGATATGTCGAGGGTTGATATTGCTCAGGTTTTAGTAGAACTGAAACCTTGGGTTAAGAAAATACTGAAATGATAAAGGGCTCTAATGAGCCCTTTTTGATGCGATCACGGTGACTTATTTTTTGTAGTGCGGGTCGTTATCACGTGCCCATAAGTCTGCGTACTTAACAAAGGTAGAGTGAGCAGAAAGCACGGCGATAAGGAAGCCTTGTTTACCATCGAGAAAACCGCGTTTGAGTAAGTACATCTTCATGAAGCAGCCTAGCGCATGAATAATCCCTTGCGATAGAGATGCCTTCTTACCGCGCGCTTGGCGTTGATCTGCCCACGCTTTGGCGTAGCCTGCTGACTTAACCAAGTAATGGTTTAGGTTCTGATAAGAGTAGTGAAGAATATCGCCATCTAACTCTGCTACCTGACAGCCTTGTGGGATAATCACAGATTCGTGAACAAGGTTGTCGTTGTACTTTGTCAGTTTATTTGGGTAGAGGCGCACATGGCGATAATACCAACCAGAGTGCTTGAGGAAACGACCAAATACCCAAGTGAGCTCGTTAAGATTGTAAACGGTATTTTCTGGTGGATTTTCTAGCATAGTAAGAATGTTTTGGCTCAAAGTTTCGTCAATACGCTCATCGGCATCAACCGCTAAAATCCAATCACTGGTGGCATAACTTTGTGCCAACTGCTTCTGCTTACCAAATCCTGGCCACTCGGCATTAACATAAAAATGCTCGGTATACTCACGGGCGATAGCTTCAGTATTATCTGTACTCCCTGAGTCAACGATGATGATCTCATCCACCCAACGTAAACTCTCTAGGCAATCGCGCAGACTGTCCTGCTCATTTTTTGTGATAATAACGGCGGCTATCGTCGCTCGGTTTTGACTGGCTTGATTCATAATAATGACTCTTTTTCACAGACCAAGTCGAACATGGCGATGACTTGATCAGAAGTAATTCTGTTCATGGCTTGTTTGTCTTTAACTCGTGAGCGCCAACTCAGTTGTTCGGCAGTTTGCCCCGTTTGTTCTTCGATCGCCTGTTGCCAAACGCTGACCACATAGTCGAGGTATTGATAGGGACCAGTGCGCTGAGGGTTATGGTGTGCGTACAAGCCGATCACTGGTGTGTTCATCGCATTTGCCATGTGGGCTGGCCCGGTATCAGGAGCAATAACCAAGTCACACTGATCGAGTAAAGCAAGCATTTGCATCAGAGAGCTTTGCCCAACAAGGTTGGTCACTTCACTTTGGCATAGCTCAACAACTTGTTCAGCCAAGTCTGTCTCAACTTTTGCCGGACTGCCAGCTAAGATGATGTTCCAGCCTTTACTTTGCGCATGCTTGATGAGCTCGCTGTAGCCCAGCGCATGCCAGTTTTTATATGACTTGCTCGCTCCGGGTACCAACACAAGATTTCGTTTTATTGTATTGAGTTGACCCTTAGCCCACGCGCTATCTTGGTCTGAGTAACTTAAACGCCATTTCGGCGTTATGTCATCGATACCAATTTGTTCAGCAAACGCCATTAAACCATCGAGGACATGAGGTTTGTCTGGCGAGGGCACTTTGATATTAGTAAATAGGGTTTGGAAATCTTGGCTACGTTTTGCGTCAAAGCCTAGTTTGTATCTCGCTTTGATACCTAAAGTCGCGATGCTAGCTCGAAATGCATACTGCATATGTAGCAGAGCATCGAATTGGCGGTCTTTTAGTTTGGACCAAAGTTGTTGATAGGCGCGCCAGCCTTGCTTCTTATCAAAAACAATCAGCTCAACCCCATCGATACTCTCAAGCAACTTTGCTTCTAGTGCTCCCGTTATCCAAGTTATTTTGGTATTTGGCCACTGATGTTGGATCGCCTGCACGGTAGCGATGGTATTACAGACATCACCAATTGCAGACAAGCGCAATATGCATAAAGAGTGTGGTGCGGTATCAAATAAGGCCATGGTGTTGAGTAACTCATTGTTCGTGATATCGAATTATGCAGAGCTAACGAATAAATGTAAAATAGAACCGATTTTCGCCACTTTTAGGGTACGTTGCCAAGTACAATGAAGACTGCTACTCATAACAACCATACGTTTTGGTATGATGAACAATTGTTGAAAGAGCCGATAGAAAAGGCCTTCGATGCCGACTACTGGCAGAAGGAAGGCAAGGTTATTGGTAGCGCGACTGGTCGAGGTACAACATGGTTTGTACAGACTGAGACCGTTGCTGCAGCACTACGTCATTATCGTCGTGGTGGACTGTTTGGCAAATTGGTTGCAGACAGTTACTGGTTTAATGGCTGGCAAAATACTCGTAGTTATCAGGAGTTTCAGCTTTTAAAACAGCTGAGAGAGGCGGGTGTCAACGTACCACGACCGATTGCCGCATGCGCGATTCGCACCGGCCTGACTTATCGTGCAGACTTATTGAGTGAAAAAGTCGCCAACGCGAGAGATTTAGTGGCTATCTTGCAAGAAGCTCCGCTCAGTGTAGAGATGTACCAAAAAATTGGCCGAGAAATCAGAAAAATGCATGATGCTCAAGTCAATCACACTGATCTCAATATTCACAACATCTTGATTGATGATCAACAGCAGGTTTGGATCATCGATTTTGATAAGTGTTACCAGCAATCCGGTGATGACTGGAAGCAAGGTAATTTGGAACGACTGAAGCGATCGTTTGTGAAGGAAGTGGGTAAGCGTGATATAAAATTCAATGAAAGAGAGTTTGATTCTCTCTATAACTATTATTTAGGTGGGAGTTGATGAGATTTATCATCAGTAAGTTGCAGTTATTTAGGGATATTGTTCGTCGTGAGCTTGGGCTGTTACTACTGGATGCCAACAAGCCTGTACCGAATGATATCCATAAATCTCAAAGTATTTTGTTTTTACGTAATGATGCGAAGCTTGGCGATGCGATCGTATCGTCGGCTGTAATCAAGAAGATACGTAAGTATCGTCCAGATATTCGAATTAAAGTGTTAACAACAGAATCCATGGCTACCTTGTTTAAGGAGCACTTTGGGGTTGATGAAGTCTACATCATGAGTAAGCGCCCTTCTTATTCTGAAATGCGGACAGTGTGTCGAGAGGTGGGAGATATAGATATCGTTTGGACTTTAAACCGGGCGATGAAAATGAAAGATATATACTTTCTAAAACACCTACGCTCTAAGTTTAATGTAGGCATTGATGACAAAGTTAAGCTGATTAATGTCAATATTGAACAGCAAACGTCCGGAAAGCATTTTTCTCACAAGTTCGATTATTTGTCCACACTGCTAAGAATTGACAAGCCTCAAGAGAGCTATATGGTACCGTTAGTCGATGACTCTTTAGCTCATGCCAAAAAATTCTTGGATAGCCGAGAGATTGATAAGTTTATTTTATTCAATCCTTTTGGTAGCGGAAGTGAACGAAAACTCAACGAGACTAATATTCGCAAAGTTATCACAACTTTAGGAAAAATTTTTCCTGATAGAAAAGTAGTTGTTCTGTCGTCTCCAGAAACGAAAGTTATGCTAGATGAAATGAATATAGATTGTCCCAACTACATTCATTTTGACCAAAGTCGCTCGATCTATGATGCCATTGCAGCAGTAAACCTGTCTAAAATGGTTGTTTCTGTAGATACTTCTATAGTGCATATTGCATCAGGTCTAAGTAAACAACAAATTGCAATTTATAGCGAAGATAACGTTAATTTTTCCAATTGGCATCCAAATTCAACTCTATCAGAAGTAGTCATTGCCAAGGGAAGGGTAAATAGTTTTGATTTAAATGACTTTGTAATTAGAGCTAACAACCTCAAGGAAAGCGAAGCAATATGAAGAACATCCTATTCATCTGTCCAAACTGGGCAGGGTTAGCTGAGCCTATTGTAAGAGAAATGAGACGGCAAGGGCATGAAGTTGTGCACCTTGACCACAGTGACTTTTCTAGTTTCAAGTACTTTGGTACATTTCATCGAGTTATGGCGAAAATATATCAGCTAGCAACTAAGGATAATTACAAGCATAGACTTACGAATGCTGAAGTTTCGAGGACGATTGAGTCTTTTTTTATTGCGAGGAAAAAATTTGATGCAATAATCTTAACAGAGCCCAATTTTTTTCAGCGCGAACACTTAAAGTTATTTAAAAGGTACTGTGAAAATTTGGTTGCTACATTTTGGGATAGTTTGACAAAATCACCCGAAAATACAAATAATTTAGATATTTTTGATATAGTGTTTAGCTATGATGATGAAGACTGTGATACTTACAATCTGATCAAAATTAATAACTATCTTGATCCTGTTTGGATGACTGATGTGGCATTTGACAATGCAAAGTATGATGTTTTTTCTATAATGAGTTATACTAAAGAACGTTATAAACAAGTTGTTAAGTTCTTAGATGCAAACCCAAATATTTTGCCTAATATTTATTTCTATATTGATCATCCAAGAAAGCGACAAGCAATTAAAGACAAACGGATTAAAGTTACCGAACGACTAATCTTAGGTGAAGAATTAAAAATAAACATCGAACAATCAAAATCTATTCTTGATTTACTGCAAGGATATCAGTCGGGTTTGTCTTTTAGGGTTTATGAGTCAATAGGTTACAAGAGGAAAATTATCACTACAAATCAGAATATAAGAAATTATGATATATTTTCTAGTGAGAATATGATGGTGTTGCATGATAGTTATCATGTGCCAGAAAAATTTTTTCTTAGATCTTATGTCGATCTTGAACCACGATTATTGAAGCCTTACCTAATTAGCTCTTGGGTGAAGAATGTTCTGGATAAGTTGTGAACTTGCGAAATTAGTTTAATCAATGATTAGGCCTAGAGTTTTGGATAACGAACCTTGGTTGTCAGTGACGCATTTAGCCCCATTCTTTCCTTGGTTTGACATTCGTTCAGGACTGCCAAATAGTTCTTTTAGAATATTGCTTAGTGCTTGCTCTGAATCGACAATAATAATTGCATCTTTAGTTAAGAGTCTTTGCACAATTTCTGTGAAATTAAAATAGCTTGACCCAGAGATTATTGGTTTTCCTAAAGCGGCTGGTTCTAAAACGTTATGTCCACCAGCCTTGCTACCTATTAAACTGCCTCCCATAAAACATACATCTGCTGCTTGGATTAATGTTAGCATCTCACCCATTGTATCTCCTAAATACACTTCGGAGTTATTGAGCTCGTTTAGATTGTGTTGAGTCCTGCGTTGAGCAACAAAACCTAAATCAGTACAAAGCTCAAATACAGAATTGAACCTTTCAGGATGTCTAGGTACAAGGATAAGAAGCGCTGTTGGGTATGTACCAAGAAGTATTCTGTGAGTATTTAAGATTTGTTCATCTTCTCCTTTATGTGTGCTTGCTGCAATCCATACGGGGCGCGATCTGCCAATTTTATTTCGAAGCTTGTTGCCTCGCTCTAGAGTTTCATTATTGATATTGACATCGAACTTTATAGAGCCAGTAATGAACACTTTGTCTAACGGAACTCCTAGTTTAACAAAGCGTTTTGCGTCATCGTCATACTGGCAAAGAACTTGACTTAAATTACGTATTAAAAGATTAAATAATGGCTGTACTCTTGAATACCGTTTATAAGAACGCTCAGAAAGTCTAGCGTTAATTACACTTATAGGGATATTGTTTTTTGCAACTATGTGTAAGGTATTCGGCCATAATTCCGTTTCCATTATAATCAGTTTGCAAGGGTTTATTGTTCTAATGAAACGCTGCACTGCAAATGGGAAGTCTAGTGGCATATAGCGATGAGTAACTAAACTACCAAGTTTACCTGCTTGTTCGGCACCTGTCGGAGTTGTTGTTGTAAGGACGATATCGACCTCAGGGTACTTCAATTTAAGCTGCATAATTAAGGGAGTAACTGCGAGAGTTTCACCAACAGAAACAGCGTGAATCCAAATAGGATTTGTGGTGGAGTGTAAGCCCTGAGTGAAACCAAAGTGCTCTTTCCAGCGTTTACCAACGCTCGGCTTACCATCTTTTTTCTTATACAAACTAAGTAAAAGAAACGGCGATACAATAGCAAGTAACAGGGTGTAGAACCAACGAATGAGCACTTTATTTATTCCCTAATATTACTTCTTGACAAGTTTGTTTGAATCTTGATGTATCCATTTTCCACGAGGTTTATCCATATATTGAAAATACTCATTGGTAAATGAGCCTTGGATGCAAGCAAACTTTCTGTCAATAGTATTAACAGAGTATTTTTTTAAAATCATATTAAGTACAGCAGGTCCAGTGGTGTTATAGACACCATTCTTTGGGTCATAGTTATTAATATTTTTAACTACTTGATACACACAGTCTTTTAATTCTTTGTTCTTGGGCTTGGAAGCAATAAAGTAATTAGTAATTTCAGTATTTTTACTGACCTTGACATATAAGGCTTTTTTTTCAGCACCAAGGACTCTATCTAATGGCCAAACTAAGGTCGCATCAATATCCATATATACTCCACCTTCGGTATACAGAACAAACAGCCTCCACATGTCGGCTTGAGCTGCACCATCGGTAAGGCGAGAGTAGGCGTCATAAATCTCTAGCGAAGCATGTTTCTTTAGGTAAATATCTCGCTCTTCTGTACTTACATATCTGTAGTCACAGTTGAGTGACATCAGCCTATTAAACAGATAGTTAAGATACATAGGCAGTGTGCATTTGTTGGTGAAATTAGTTTGCCATATCACTCTTGGAATAGCAGCTTCGCCGTCACGTTTGACTTTTGCTGGGGAATAGCTAGGAATCTCAAATCTGACGTTAGGCAATACCCAGTGGAAAGGATATGAAAGAATTTTGAATAGGTTGCCTGTCAATCGAATGAAGCGATTGGAGATTAAAATTGGTAGCTGATTCATTCTGAACTTCCTTTACCTTTTGTTGAAGTTTTTACCGCTAGCGCTTTGGTTATTTCTGAGATGATTTGGTCGTTACTTGGAATGCTCCCTGAAGGGTTCATTACAATATAGTGACGGCCATCTTGGGGCGTATACCTAAATGGTACAGTTGAGTAGAAGATACCCACTGTGGGCGTATGGGTAGAAATGGCAACATTTCTTACACCAGTATCTGGTGATACGACCAGTCTTGCTTTGGCCGTCAATTCTAACAGCGAATCCAACGGTAAACATGGTTGAATTTTAAAGTTACCCTCTGATCTTAAATGTTTCAAAAAATCGCCTTTTTCAAAGTCATTTTTACCTTCAAGAAAAACATGTTCGTAGTCAGGGAACGTTTTTATTGCTTTCTCGATTAGCGTTCTCATCTGCTCTGAGGATAGAATTTTAGACTTAGTTGAGGCGCCATTGAAATAAAGGATGCGAGGTTTTTCTTCGTCATCTTTATTGTAAAGTTCAAAGTGGCTTGGATACGCATAATCAAGAGGTCTGGTAGGGTTGTGTCCTAGCATCTTTAGCATATCTAGCATGACTTCCAACTCTGGCTGATAATCTGAGCGAAAAACTGCAACATTGTAAAGTGACCCGCATAGATATGACTTGTAAGGAAAGCCAAACTTTAGCTTGGCTTTGCTCAGCAATGTCATCCAGTAAGAACGACTTGTGCCAGCAACATCAAAAATGATGTCTTGTTCTTTAAGTTGACGGAACTGACCAACCCGTTCTTTCCATGAGAGTTCGTGTTTTCGATGGCGACCTATCATAAAGATAGTTTCATCGGCTAAGTCAGACGGTGCTCCGTACTGGTAGTTTGATACACCTACTAAGGTTATCTTAGCATTTGGAAAAAACTTTCTAGCTTCCACAAGCATTGGCCTGGCAATCACCTGATCGCCTAACGCGGCATGCCTAATTATTGCAATGTTTTTTATAGACTTCGGGTCGAACTCAGTTTCCAGATATTGCTTCGCAGATTTTGAGGCGTAGGCTCCACGCTCAAACCACAAATGATTCATTTGTCTGATCCTATAAATGTGTCTAATGCAGTAATAACTTTGTTTGGAGTTAGTTTGGTCAAGCAATCAAGGTGACCGTAGGGGCACTCACGCTTAAAGCAAGGGCGACACTCGATATCTGTGTGTACCATTGCAAGATTTTTTGTTAATGGGGGAGTATACTTCGGTGAACTTGAGCCGTAGATAGCTACGATATTGCAGCCCACGGCGGCAGATACGTGCATTAATCCAGAGTCATTGGTAACCACAGTGTGGCAGGCTGCTAATAGGTCGACTGCTTCAATTAGTGAGGTTTGACCTGCGAGGTTACGTGCATACTTTTGCTCGTCTGAATTTAACGCCGAGCGGATAAGTTCGCAGATTGGCTGATCTTTTGCTGAACCAAACAGCCATACTTGATAACCATTAGTGATAGCGTGCATCGCTACTTCTGCATAATACTGATCGGGCCACCTCTTTGCTGGGCCAAATTCAGCCCCAGGACATAAGCCTATGATAGGTCGACTAGACTTTAGGTTAAGTCGCGTTTTAGCGTCCAACTGCTTCTCAGAATCAACTTCTAGTGCTGGTATTGGACAGTTTTCTAGGTGGACTTCTTCTTTCATGGTTTGTTTGCTAGAAGATAATGCCACATAACGCTCGACCATATACTGGAAGATATGTTTGTCTGGCCTTAAATCTGTAAGCAAACCATAGCGAAATTCACCTTTCCAACCGGTTCTGTTTGGAATATCCGCAAACAGTGGGATTAATGCGGATTTCGCCGAATTTGGCAATACAAATGCGTGGGTGTAATGGTTTTTCTGCAGATCTTTGCCAATTTTTCTTCTTGCAAACAAGTCAAACTTACCATGTCCAATTGGCATTTCGATTGCGCAAGAGACTTGAGGCATACGCTCAAGAATCGGCTTGCACCAAGCTGGAGCTAATACATCAATCTCTGCTTGTGGGTACTGGTTTTTTAGCGATATAAAAAGGCTTTGAGACATGACCATGTCTCCCACCCATGAGGGACCAATAATGAGGATTCTCATTGAACTTTTTCCTCTTTGGATGCACTGGAATATTTTTCGACTCTGACAATGGAGAAAAATAAGGCTAGTATAAAACCATAGAAGGTACCTATAAGGTTCGCTTGTAATGGGGCTTCAGTTAAGCCATAAATCATAAATCCTGCAACAAATACTGTCGCGGTGAAGGCGGTAGTGCTATCTGTTTTGAGATAGTGGCGTCCAAAAATTACTAAAGGAATCAGATAAATCGCAACAATTGAAGAAAGCCCCCAGATACCATTGCTTGCAATCATCTCGAAATATTGGCTATGAGCATGCCCTCTGCCAACAGATAATACCCAATCTGAAACTATCCCTTTAGCATGAAGCTCACGATTCAAAGCTTCTCGTTGCTCGTATGGAAGGCCTGTTAAAGGAGCAGAAGCGAATGCATAACTGGCAGCTTTCCATAGCTGAAGTCGTCCTCCAGAAGATATAGATTGATCTACGTTGCCATGTGCGATGGCAGTAAGCTCTTGTATTGTAAAATCAATTCTCTCTTGCATATTATGTGATGTTAGATAAGAAATGCTTGCACCAAAAAACAGACAGCTGGTTACAACGATTATCTTCAATCCGCTAAGTTTTCTAAAATTAAGAACAGCTATAAGGATAAAAAGTAATGGGATGGCGAAAATCGCCCCTCGGGTGAAAGTGAGTAAAGTTGCAATTACCGATGCAAATGCAGCAGCATTAAGCCAAATCCTCAACCAGCCAAATTGCGTGAGACAGATAGCGAGAAACGTGAGCGCACAGGCAAGGTAACCAAAATTAATGCTGAATAAAAAACCATCAACCCGTTCCATTCCAAGTATAAAATATTGGTAAATTGCTATTATCAAAGAACCAAAACAACCAATGATTACTCCTATAGTCAATGACTGGATATACTTGTCAAGATGAGGTTTTTTATAGGTACGTAAAAATAGGTAAATAGGTACACAGAACAATAATCTAACACCTCCTTGAAAATATCGAGCAGTTGAGCCATCTACCATTGCAACAGGTATTGCCCCTATAAAGTAGGCACACATACAAGCGACAACTAATTTGTCAAAGTTATTCAATCTCACCCATGGTTTCTGAACTAAATTATATATTGAGTAGATAACGAGGAGGACTACAGATGCAACACTAAAATTATTGGTAGTGAGTAATAAGGCTGGGGTCAACATAATTACTGACAACAAAACAAGAGTAGTTATATCCGTTTCTTGAGCTTGTTTGTTAATATTCATAGTTTTTATTTTTTGTAAAAAGATAGTTACCACGTATTTTGCGCCATAAACCAAACACAGTAGTTTTAGGAAAAATCGCAATACGACGTATTTGGTATAAGTCCTGATGAAAAGCGAGAGGGCCACTATTTGTCGCAACCGCGAAATCAAACTCGAGCTCTCTAGCAATTTCCTTTGAGTTTTCGTTTAGGTCACCGTATGGATACGCAAATGAAGTTAACGGTTTGCCAGTGATTGACTCTAATTCCAGTTTGTTCTGTTCAATTTCATGCTTTTGTTCTTTATACGACAGCTTACTTAGGAATGGGTGAGAAAGAGTATGTCCACCAATTTCTATATAGCCAGACTCAGCCATTGCTTTAATCTGCTCGTTACTCATAAGAGGGAAGGGCTTGTCTGGGTTCTCGCTTGCCTCAACATCCCAGCGGTTATAAGTTTCGCCGGTAACCACATAGACAACTGCTTTGAAACCATACTTTTTCAAAAGAGGTAACATCAGTTCATAGTTGTCGACGAAGCCATCATCCACCGTGAGCATAAAGTAACGCTTATTTGGATTTAGTCTTTCGATAGTCCCTTTGTTTGCGAAATCTTCAAAAGTAAGGCTCTCAAAGCCCAAGCGTTTTAGCAGTTGAAGGTGCTTTTCAAACAACTTAATATCGAGGTATGGACCGCGAGTTCCTTTTTTTGACTCGTTGTCGATAAAGCGGTGATACATCAAGATAGGCATCTCTTTTTGCAGTTTGCTGATCACCACATCTTGATAAACTGATTCAACTTGGGAAACAATATTTTCGAGGTCGTAGTTATTACGTATGGCTTCTGTGACTGCAGGATTACACGACGACTGACTAAGACCTTTTTCTACCTCGTGAGCAATAGCGCTAAAATCGATATCGAGAATATTTGGGCCGATATCACCAAAGTTTGTCGCCATCGCGTGCGATAAGTTATTCTGATCGATAACACCGATAGAAATCGCCTCGCCAACAGCAAGCGTTGGTCTGCCACACAGTAGAGATTCCATGGCGACTCGACCTGCACCTATTACCAGGTCTGACTGTCGTAGAACTTGAGCAACATCGTTGGTATAGCCTGGGAATGATGCTTTGTTTGCGAACTTCTCAAATCTAGTTTCCATGGCTGACCCGGTTAGTACTCGAACATCGTATTGTTCAAGGTCTAAACATTCATCCAGTAACCTAAAGCACAGATCTCCCTTAGGGCCAGTTAAACGACCGACAATCGTGATAATGGGTTTATTGTTATTCGGGGGCTCAGTAGGCGAAAATGCCTGAGTCTCTATGCCATTTCGGCTTACTGTTAACTGAGATGCGGGCACATCCAGTTCTTCAATTAGTTGCTGCTCAATCGCTTCACACACCGGAAGAGCTTTATCACCCATGGCATGAAAAGCTTTACGTGAACTGTGCACGGGTTGGCGGCCATGCACCGTTGTAACCATGGGAGTGCCAGTGATTTTACAGGCTACGTGGCAGCTCCAACTTGATGCACGCGAGTGGGCATGTACCAGTTGAATATGGTGCTTTTTGATGAGATAGACAAGATAAGCAACGTGCCAAAAGCGGCGCGGAATACTGCGTTTATTGAAACGAAGTTTAAAAAACTGACCAATGAAAGGCTTGGTCAGTGTGTCAGACACATAATGAACAGTATGACCGCGTTTGGTTAGCTGATTGCCTACAGTTGTCGCATACACTTCTGCTCCAGTTACTTCTAACTGGGACAGTGCCATTAAAATATTCATCAGTTAACCCACGAGACTCTTATAAACGCTGTATTCTAATCTGCAAATATCCAGAGTTCAAAGCAGGAACTCTGGATATTTGAAGTCGTGGAGTTACTTATTGATAATCGACATATACTCAGCAACACCTTCTGCAACAGTTTTAAACTGATGGTTGCAGCCTGCTGCACGCAGGTTAGTTAGGTCGGCCTGAGTATATTCTTGGTAGGCACCTTTCAAGTGCTCAGGGAACGGGATAGTTTCTACAGCGCCTTGGCCGTGGTACTTGATTACCGCTTTGGCAACTTCTTCAAAAGACTCAGCATTTCCTGTGCCTAGGTTGAAAATACCTGATACGCCATTCTGCATAAACCAAAGGTTAACTGCGGCAACATCACCCACATAGACAAAGTCACGTTTGAACTTTTCGCTACCTGCAAACAACTTCGGGTTTTCTCCCGCATTCATTTGGTTGTTTAGATGGAATGCAACAGAAGCCATTGACCCTTTATGTTGTTCACGAGGGCCGTAAACATTGAAGTAACGGAATCCAGTTACTTGAGATAGTTTTTCTCCGTCCTCTTCTGCGTCTTGCCAGACACGGCGAACGTAATTATCAAATTGCTGTTTTGAATAACCATAAACATTTAGTGCGCCTTCATACTCTTTCTCTTCGATGAAGGTATCTGTCTCACCGTAAGTCGCCGCAGAAGAAGCGTAAAGGAAAGGGATCTCACGCTCAAGGCAGTAATGAAGTAACTCTTTTGAGTACTCATAGTTGTTAAGCATCATGTACTTGCCATCCCACTCAGTTGTCGCAGAGCATGCGCCTTCGTGGAATATGGCTTCGATAGGACCAAAGTCATCACCAGCCATGATTTGAGTTAGGAAATCATCACGATCCATGTAATCAGCAATATCGAGGTTGACGAGATTTTGGAACTTCTTACCGTTTTTTAAGTTATCGACAACTAAGATGTCATTAATGCCTTGCTCGTTAAGTGCTTTGATGATGTTGCTGCCAATCATGCCAGCACCGCCAGTTACGATGATCATAGTTATTTTCCAATCGATAGTGAAACTAAGAGAAGTATACCATGCTATGCGGCTGAGTCGTATTTCGAATCTATCATTTACAAAATCGTGACTGATAGTTGACGTTGATTACAGAGTTCAAGTCGATTTGAGCATTGTAATGTAGTAGCATAGCGCAAGTTTAAATATAGAGTCTGATAATAGTAGAAGCAGCATTGCTTTACTTGCGAGGTGTTCTGTGGAATGCCCCCTTTAAGACTGACGAGTAAGGATAATCAGTATTATGGCTATCACGCAAGAGCGTATGACCCATCTTAAGCAGCTAGAAGCTGAGTCTATTCATATCATGCGCGAAGTCGCTGCTGAGTTTGATAACCCAGTGATGCTTTACTCTGTAGGTAAAGACTCTTCGGTTATGTTACATCTTGCAAAGAAAGCTTTCGCACCAGGTATTCCTCCATTCCCGTTAATGCATGTTGATACAACATGGAAGTTCAAGGAAATGATCCAGTTCCGTGATTACATGGCTGAGAAGCTTGGCATGAAGTTGATTGTTCACCAAAACCCAGAAGGTTTAGCGATGAACATTAGCCCTTTTGTACATGGCAGTTCAAAGCACACTGATATCATGAAAACACAGGGTCTAAAGCAGGCTCTAGATAAGCATGGTTTTGATGCTGCATTTGGTGGTGCTCGTCGTGATGAAGAAAAATCTCGTGCTAAAGAACGTGTTTATTCTTTCCGAGATGAACACCATCGCTGGGATCCAAAAAATCAACGCCCCGAGCTTTGGAATATTTACAATGGAAAAGTAAACCAAGGTGAAAGTATTCGCGTCTTTCCTCTATCTAATTGGACAGAACTTGATATCTGGCAGTACATTTACCTAGAGAATATTGAGATCCCAAGCCTTTACCTAGCGAAGAAGCGTCCTGTGGTTGAGCGTGATGGAATGCTTATTATGGTTGATGACGAGCGAATGGATCTTAAAGAGGGTGAAGTGGTCGAAGAGAAAATGGTTCGCTTCCGCACGCTTGGTTGTTACCCGCTGACTGGTGCTGTGGAATCAGAAGCAACAACGTTGCCTGAAATTATCCAAGAGATGTTGCTAACCACTACTTCAGAACGTCAAGGCCGTGCAATCGACCATGATAGCTCTGGTTCTATGGAGAAGAAAAAGCGTGAAGGCTACTTCTAAGTGGTCTTGTCTTTATCTTTTGTGATATAGCTCCGTGTTAGTTACAGCATTTACGATTATAGGACTACTTCTCTGCCTGATATTTACTCAATATCGGGCAGTGTCGCTTTTTGTTGCCGCAACAATAATACTGTATCTGTTTGGTCAAGTAGAACAAAATGAACTACTTTCCAATGTGATTAATAGTGCTGTTTTGACTTTAGTTGGTTTGATGATAGCGTCATTGGCATTAGAGAGAAGCCATTTGTTGACTTGGCTATCGAGCAAAATTTTCCATACTAGTTACCCCAAAACCCTATTTAACTTGGCGGTGTCCACGGCTTTCAGTTCCGCTTTCCTTAATAATACCGCTGTTGTCGCGGCATTAATGGGGGGAGTGAAAAGAAATCAAGAGCATGTGCCGAACCGCTTGCTGATTCCCTTATCCTACTTCGCTATATTAGGCGGGACCATTACTTTAATTGGTACTGCCACTAACTTGGTGGTTAATGCGCTACTCGTCGATATGGGGCTACCCGAGCTAGTTTTTTTTGATTTTGCACCTGTTGGTTTAATTCTTTTAGTGAGTGTTGGTAGTGTGATTGCATTGAGTTGTCGTCACCTCAAGCGTGATACCGCAAGATCCGAGCCTAATCATGGTTATTTCATTGATGCAGAGGTGAACGACTCCAGTAAGTTAGTGGGTAGAACGGTTAAAGAGAATCAGTTGCGCTCTCTAGATGGCTTATTCTTAGCGGAAATTGTGAGAGGTAAACAGCTTATTACTCCTGTTACGCCTGAGACGATTATTGAAGCAAAAGATAAATTAGTATTTACTGGCGACGTTGAAAATATCAAACAATTAAAGCTGCTAGATGGTGTAGAGATCTTTGCTGATAATAGCCAATTACTAAGTAGTAATTTAACAGAAGTTATCGTTAGTCCAGAATCAGTATTGATTGGAAAAACACTGAAAAGCAGTGGCTTCCGTTCTCGCTTTGATGCTGCAGTAGTCGCGATTAACCGAGAGGGGCAGCGCTTATCTGGTAAACTGGGTGACCAAACAATACAGTCAGGGGATAAGTTGGTTCTCGCAGTAGGGCCAGATTTTAACAAAAGACAAAACTTAACACGCAACTTTTTTATACTCAGCGGGATCGAGCTTAATAATACCCTGACTTCTGCGCAGAACTTGTGTGCCATTGTTGGTTTCGTTTCTGCCATAGCAATTTCGGCATTAACTTCGGTTAGCTTGCTTGAGTCTATCGGAGCTTACGTTGTAGTAATGCTAGGTATTAAGGTTATCGATAGCACGACAATCCGCCGCCGTTTTCCTTTTGAACTGTGGCTGATCTTAGTTTGTGCGCTTTCTATTGCCCAAGCTTTTAGTGACTCAGGGTTAGCTGATAGTATAACCCTGACACTTTATCAGCTATTGGGGGAAGCATCCCCTTATATAGCTCTTGCAGTGATTTTTCTGGTAACTGTACTTATGACTGAAGTCATTACGAACACCGCAGCGGCGGCTATCATGTTGCCAATAGGTTTGTCATTAGCGAATGCATACCAAGTCAGCACAATGCCTTTTATCATGGGTGTGGTTTATGCCGCCAGCGCCTGCTTTATCAGCCCGTACGGCTACCAAACAAATTTGATGGTGATGAATGCAGGGGGGTATAGCTTTAAAGATTTTATTCGAGTGGGGTGGAAAGTCTCACTGAGCTATATCGTCGTAGCACTTATTGCTATTCCACTAATATTTCCCTTTTAATGAATTATGAATCCATACAATAAAAAGCAAAATGAGTCAGTGAGTGATGATATTGTTTGGCACAATGCGACTGTATCCCCTCAAGAGCGTTCTGAATTAAAGCAACAGCAACCTGTAGTGCTTTGGTTTACCGGGTTAAGTGGATCTGGTAAGTCAACGGTTGCCAATGCAGTTGAAAAGAAACTGCTTGAGCTTGGCAAACATAGCTACCTACTTGATGGTGATAATGTACGACACGGGCTCAACAAAGATTTGGGCTTTAGTGATGAAGACCGAGTCGAGAACATCCGCCGCATTGGTGAAGTCGCCAAATTATTCGTTGATTCCGGTGCGATTGTGCTGACTGCATTTATTTCTCCGTTTATCTCAGATCGAACTCAAGTCCGAGAGCTGTTAGATGACGAGCAGTTTTTGGAGGTGTTTGTCGATACGCCGCTAGAGATTTGTGAGCAGCGTGATCCTAAAGGTTTATATAAAAAAGCGCGTGCGGGTGAAATCAAACACTTTACGGGTATTGATTCTGAATACGAAGCGCCAACTTCTGCTGAGATACATGTCAAAACTGCGGACGCGACGATTGAAGCGTGTGCACAGCAGATTATCGATATACTGACTGAAAAAGAATATATTTAATATGCATTACGATGTTTTTAATGGTGATGCAGATGGCATCTTGTCTCTTATCCAACTGCGTAAGTATGAGCCAAAAAGTTCTACCCTAATCACTGGGGTTAAGAGAGATATCAAACTATTGAAAAAGGTTGCTACCGAAAAAAATGTTAGTGGCGTAACGGCTCTAGATATTTCGATGGAAAAGAACCTAGATGCTTTGCATGAGTTATTAGACAGAGATATTCCCGTTTTCTATTGTGATCACCATCGTACAGGGGAAGTGCCTCAAGCCGATAACTTTACGGCTCTGGTTAATATTGATGCTCAAATCTGTACAAGTTTATTGATCAATAAACATATCGGTGGTTGTTACGTTCATTGGGCTATTACAGGAGCTTTTGGCGATAACTTAAATGCTCAAGCAGAAGCACTGGCTCAAGAATGTGATCTACAAGTTGAACAAACTGAGTTTTTAAAAGAACTTGGTGTACTGATCAATTACAATGGTTATGGTGCAAGTTTGTCTGATTTGCATATTGAACCTGCAGAGCTGTTTGTTCAACTGATGCAGTATGAGTCACCATTTGATTTGTTAGCAGATACGAGTTCGCCATATTACTTGCTTCAGCAAGGTTATGAAAGTGATGCAAGCAATCTAGAAACGCTGGAAGCAAGCTTTTCAACCTTGTCTACAGAAGTGTATGTATTACCTAGTGAAGCATGGGCTAGAAGGATTAGCGGTGTGTTTGGTAACCAATTGGCCAACCAATCACCGAGTAAAGCACATGCAGTGTTAACCCTGAATGCGAACGGAGAAGATTATACCGTCAGTGTAAGAGCACCTTTAGAAAATAGAATGGGTGCCGATGAAGTGTGTAGTCAATTTGCAACAGGTGGAGGCCGAAAAGCCGCTGCAGGTATTAACCAATTACCAAAGTCTGAAGTGGAAAACTTCGTTCAGGCTTTAAATAAATTTTATAAGAAGTAGGAATAGGACATGTCACATTCTTCGGAGCTTATTGCTAAAGATATCGAAGCATATCTAAAAGTACATGAAAACAAGGATCTATTGCGTTTTCTAACGTGTGGTAATGTGGATGATGGTAAATCAACACTCATTGGTCGCCTACTTTACGATTCAAAGCTGATCTATGAAGATCAAATGGCCGCGATCGAGAAAGACTCCCAAAAGTTTAATACCACCGATGAAGCATTCGACTTAGCGCTTCTTGTTGATGGCCTTCAATCTGAACGTGAGCAAGGTATTACCATTGATGTGGCTTACCGCTACTTCTCTACTGATAAGCGTAAGTTCATTATTGCTGACACTCCTGGGCATGAGCAGTACACGCGTAATATGGTGACGGGTGCTTCAACCTGTGACTTGGCTATTGTAATGGTAGATGCGCGTCGTGGTATTCAAACTCAAACTCGTCGCCATAGCTATATTTGCTCTCTACTGGGTATTAAGCACATTATTGTTGCGATCAACAAAATGGATTTAATGGACTATAGCCAAGAGGTATACCAGCAGATCAAAGCGAATTACCGCGAAATAGCAAAGAACTTCAATATTGATGATATCCGCTTTGTTCCTATCTCTGCACTGAAAGGTGATAACGTGGTAACACCAAGTGAAAAAATGGATTGGTACCCGGGCGCGACATTAATGAAGCTGCTTGAAACGGTTAAAGTCGATAAAGACAAGAACCTAGAACATATGCGCTTCCCTGTGCAGTATGTTAACCGACCAAACCTAGATTTTCGTGGTTTCTGCGGCACGCTAGCTTCTGGCCTAATTCAGGTGGGTGATGACATAACAGCACTGCCGTCAGGCAAATCATCTAAAGTGAAGTCAGTATTCACACATGACGGTGAGCTAGAAATCGCGCAGCCAGGTCAAGCCATTACCATCACACTTGAAGATGAAATTGATATCTCTCGCGGTGACATGATTGTACACACGGGACACGAGCCTAAAGTCACCAACGAGTGTGAAGCTCATCTAGTTTGGATGGGGGAACAGCCAATGCTGACGCACAAAGAGTACCTGTTTAAATTCGCGACTAAGAGCTGCTCAGGCAAGGTTGCAAGCATTACCCATAAAGTGGATGTAAACACACTTAAAAAACATGCTGAAAAGGCTGAAAGTTTAGAGCTTAATGAGATAGCGCTAACTAGCATCAAGCTTACTGATAATGTAGCTATGGATGAATATCAGCAATTACCGCAAACAGGCGCATTTATTGTGATTGACCGTATCAACAATGTGACGGTTGGTGCGGGCATGATAAGTGCTATTTCTGATAAAGAAGGCAGTGTTGGTAGTCGTGTATATACTGAATCTGAAAAAGCACTAAATGTACTGATTCGAGAGCAATTCCCTGAATGGGGCTGTAAAATCATCTAAAAGTTAAAGGTAGGAAAAACGAAGTTATACTCTTCGTTTAAAAATATTATATGCATTCTATTGACATAAAAAGAACATTAGAGCTGATCTGGGTTAAAGCTAGTTTAAACCTTCGTTCAGAAGCTTCGGTAAACTACTTAAGTTACGCATGGTGGATTATAGAACCATTACTGCATATGGTCGTTTATTATTTGGTTTTTGCCTTTTTATTAGCTAGAGGAAGTGATAATTATGTCGCTTTTTTATTAACGGGACTTATCCCATGGCTATGGTTTTCAAAAACAGTTAGCCATACGATGGGAAGTATTTTAGCTGGTAAAGAGTTAATGAACCAGTTATATGTGGCAAAAGTGTTTTTTCCATTAACATGCTTAGTACAAAATACAGTGAAGCAAGGAGTTGTGTTTCTATTATTACTTGTTTTTTTATGGGTTTATGGAATTGAGCCAGAATTAAATTGGTTTTATACAATACCGATTATCTTTATACAATTAATGTTAATTTCAGCAATTTCATTATTAGCCGCACTGGTTGTTCCTTTTATTAGAGATATGACTTTTGTTATTCCGACAGCATTACAGTTTTTGATGTTTTGTTCAGGTATCTTCTTTAGTCATCATGATATTCCTGCTGGTGCTCAGGACCTTTTCTTTTTAAATCCGATGGCAGTGATTTTAGCAGCATTTCGTGATGTCTTAGTGGATGGTATAGCCCCAAACTGGGGGCTTTTAGGTTATGTCTTTATTTTTAGCTTTGTATTGATTGTCGTAGCTGCATGGTTATATAAGCGTCTGGAATATGTATTGCCTCGGGTGGTATTGGAGTAAATATCATGAAAAATGAAGTTATGAACAAAGAACATTTACAATTACATCAGCCAGAAAAAATCATTGAATTAAAAAATGTTGCTGTGAGTTATAAAGAGCGTAAATCTTTCTTTAAATCAACAGAGTACAAAGCCTTAAAAGATATAAGTTTTGATGTATATAAGGGTGAAGTGTTAGGTGTTATTGGGCGTAACGGTGCAGGTAAATCAACGTTACTACGACTTTTAGCAGGCATTATTAAGCCTGATAATGGTAAAGTTATTCACCACACTCGAAGTGTCTCTTTAATGGCACTGGCAGCAGGCTTTGACCCTAACTTATCAGGTCGTCAGAATGCAATTATCAGTGGAATGTTGATGGGATATAGTAAAAAGTATATCTACACTCAATTAGAAGAAATAAAGACCTTTTCTGAACTACAAGTTTTTTTTGAAAAACCAGCAAAAACCTATTCATCTGGTATGAGAGCACGATTAGCCTTTTCTATTGCTATGTATATATCGCCTGATGTGTTGTTAATTGATGAAGTTCTCGGAGTTGGTGATGTTAGCTTTAAAAATAAAGCTAACAAAACACTGCAAGAAAAAATTTATTCAGATGTCACAGTTGTTATGGTTTCACATTCTGAGTCTGAAGTGTCCAAACTATCTGATCGTCTTGTCTGGATTGATGGCGGTAAAGTTCGTAAGGAAGGTATCCCTAGTGATATTTTTCCTGAATATAATTTAAATGTCAAATTTTCAACATTTGGCCTAAAAGTAGATGAATACATACTCCATGATGATTTTATTATTCACTTTGACTATATAAAAATAGAAGGTGAAAAGTTGAATTTTAATTGTGTTCTTATAGATAAAAAAAGTCGATCTTTTGATTCTATTTATTCAATGACTTTAGGTGTTAGTAATCATATTACAGGACCTACCCCAAGTAAAATATATGAAAAAGATTATCCGGAATATAAACTTTCAGGGATGAGTAGATATCATGGATGCATATCGACATGCAACCCTAATAAGATAGTAGTTCAGTTAGAAGATAAAATGGTAGAAGTTTTAAATATAAGTTTCTCTGAAGTTTAGTGTGTCGTGGATATGATTAAAATGTTTAAGAAGAAAGTAAAAAAAATAATTTCAATTGTTATGCCAGCATATAATACAGAAGGTTATATTGAAGAGGCTATTAACTCAGTATTGAAACAAACATATAAAAATATAGAGCTTATCATTGTTAATGATGGTTCTAAAGATAATACGCTAGAAAAAGTTAAGAGATTCAAAGATCCAAGACTTGTTGTAATTGATCTTCCTAAGAATAAAGGTCTTGGAAATGCTCTAAATGTAGGTTTCTCAAGAGCAAGTGGTGACTATATTACAATAATGGACTCAGATGATCGTTACTCTGACAAACGAGTATTAGCTAGGTTATCGAAAGAAATAAGATTAAACAGTGATCTTATCCGTGGACGCATGAGACTGTGGACTTTTGTTGATGATAATGAGTCTTTATCATTCCATGAAAGTGAAAGTTTAATTGAAAGTGATAAAACAGTCACGCTTGAAAGTTATCTACCCTTAATTCACCATGTTTCAAGCAATCAGTTTCTTATAAAAAAAGAATTTTTTGATAAATATAAATTTAGTTTTAGGTTTGAAAAGTTTGAAGATGCCCCTTTCTTGTCGGAAATGTTATTGAATGCAGAGTCTGTCAGACTTACAAATGTAACAATGTATGATTATAGGAGAAGGTTAGATAATTCTAGCATAACTAGTTCTCCATTAAAGTTGTCGGATATTGATATATATTCAAAGCATGTTGATTTTATGCTTGAACTTTTTTCTTCAGCTTCCAAAGAATTGGAAATCCTAAATATCGATAGATATTTGAATCGCTGTATTTTTGCTATGTTCTATAGGATTCAGACGGGTTCTGATAGAGAAGTGTTGGAAAAGTTTGTGTCATCAATTGCAACTGTGTTTGAAAAGCATGGTTTGAATAACAAACTAATAGAACAAAAAAATTGTAATGAGTTTTGTCATCAAGATATTTTCCAAAACTATAAGCTATTCCTATTTTTGTTAGAAAATGGTGAAGTTGAGTCCATCTGTAATGTTAATTTTAGAGAAAAAATAACGCCATCGGTAATGGATTGTGTGGTTTCCAATTTGAACGATAGATCATTAGCAGTAGGTATGTACAACATACTTTCTGAATATATGGATGAATTTAAGCCAATAGACGGTATTAGCAATAAACAAGTTTATCTTCATATGGGAAGTACAAAAACAGGTTCAACCGCACTACAAAACTTCTTTAGCTTAAATAGAGATGTATTGCTTAGTAAAGGGGTTTATTATCCTGACTTTGGAATATTTAAAGAAGATGGTCGAGATGTGAGAACAGCAGGACATAGGGGAGTGATTAGTGAACCTTATGATTTTTTGATAAAAGTCTCATTAGAATCATCATCTTACGATAAAGTTTTGATTAGTTGTGAAACATTATCTGCTTTATTAAAGAGCAATCCAGGACGATGGCACTATATCTGCCATTTGTTATCGCTATCCAGCATTTTCCCCATTATTTGCTTAAGAGAACAGGCTCAATGGGTCGATTCAATGTATAAAGAATTCGTTTGTGGAACTCATCGTAGGTATATAAAAGGGATTTCTAGTTTTTTAGAAGAGCAGAATGTATTAGAGTTGAATTACTTGTCTTTAATTAAAACACTATCTACTAGTGAGTCGGTTAGTGATGTAAAAGTTATCCCATATACAAGGAAACTTAAAGGAAATAATTTATTCTTTGCAGTGATTAATATTGTAGTTGGTGAGTATGTAGAAGATGAATGGAATGAAATTCCTTATGAACAAACGAACCCATCAATTCCAGGTGGTTTGATTGATGTTATTAAAGCTCTCAATTCATCTGCTTTAAATGATGAGGAGTATAAAACATCATTTCGGAAGTTTTATAATAATTATTTTTATAAATCAGATCTTTCGGTTTATCGATGTTCTGTTTTGAATGAGGATGAGATTCTCGCTATTAGAAACGCTTATAGAGAGTCATGGACAGCTGTTTTACAGTCTGAATCGGAAAGTGAGCTATATGAGTCTCTTAAACCTAAAGGTGAGATTAAAGAAATTCCATATGATGTTATTACAAGCTTAATTAACTCTCTGAAAATAAGTGATTAATTTTTTGATGCAATATTAATATATCAAGCTGAGGTTTTATGAAATTATTAGTAACAGGCGGTGCAGGATTTATAGGTTCTGCAGTTGTGCGTCATATCATTGAAAATACCAATGATGAAGTCGTGAATATTGATAAGTTAACTTATGCGGGCAATTTAGAATCATTAATTTCAGTTGCTGATAATTCTCGTTATGCGTTTGAACATGCTGATATTTGTGATGCCGCTGCAATGGCTCGTATTTTTGCTGAGCATAAGCCAGATGCTGTGATGCACCTCGCGGCAGAGTCTCATGTAGATCGCTCTATTACAGGGCCTGCTGCGTTTATTGAAACAAATGTCGTCGGTACTTATACATTACTTGAAGCAACACGAGCATATTGGAATACGTTAAGCGAAGAAGAGCAACAAGCATTCCGCTTTCATCATATCTCGACTGATGAAGTATACGGTGATCTTCCTCACCCTGATGAAGTTACAGAAGGTTCTGAACTTCCAATGTTCTTGGAAACCACCTCGTATGAGCCATCAAGCCCATACTCAGCATCAAAAGCATCAAGCGATCACCTTGTGCGAGCATGGCTGCGTACCTACGGTCTGCCGACAATTGTAACTAACTGTTCAAATAACTATGGCCCTTACCACTTCCCTGAAAAATTGATTCCTCTTGTTATTCTTAATGCCTTAGAAGGTAAGGATTTACCCATTTATGGTAAAGGTGATCAAATTCGAGATTGGCTATTTGTAGAAGATCATGCACGTGCTCTTTACAGGGTCGTTACGGAAGGCAAAGTAGGTGAAACCTATAACATAGGTGGTCATAACGAAAAGAAAAATATTGAAGTTGTTGAAACGATTTGTGCAATTTTAGATGCATTAGTGCCTAAAGAGAGCGCTTACTCTGAACAGATTACCTATGTGCAAGACCGTCCAGGTCATGATCGTCGCTATGCGATTGATTCTTCAAAGATGCAGCGAGAGCTTGGCTGGACTCCCGAAGAGACATTTGAAACAGGTTTACGTAAAACCGTGCAGTGGTATTTAGATAATTTAGCATGGTGTAAAAATGTTCAAGATGGCAGTTATCAGCGTGAACGCTTAGGTGTCGTTGCAGAGGAAGAAAAATAATGAAAGGGATTGTTCTTGCAGGTGGTTCAGGCACTCGTCTTTACCCATTAACTCGTGGCGTATCTAAGCAGTTATTGCCGATTTACGACAAGCCGATGGTGTTTTACCCGATATCAACTCTGATGCTCGCTGGTATTAAAGATATTTTAATTATCACTACACCAGAAGATAATGCAGGCTTTAAGCGTTTATTAGGTGATGGTAGCGATTTTGGTATCAACCTTGAATATGCGATCCAACCAAGCCCAGATGGTTTAGCACAAGCATTTATTATCGGTGAAGAATTTATTGGTGATGATTCAGTATGCTTGGTGCTAGGGGATAATATTTTCTACGGTCAATCATTTAGTGAACAGCTTAAGAGTGCATGTGAGTATACAGATAAAGGTTTAGCAACTGTATTTGGTTACCAAGTTAAAGATCCAGAGCGCTTTGGTGTGGTTGAATTTGATAACAACATGAAAGCGGTTTCTATTGAAGAAAAACCGATTGAACCTAAATCGAATTACGCTGTTACGGGTCTATATTTCTATGATAATCGAGTCGTTGAGCTTGCTAAACAGGTAAAACCGTCAGAACGTGGTGAATTAGAGATCACTTCGATTAATGATATGTACCTACAAGATGGCTCTTTAAATGTAGAGCTTCTTGGTCGTGGTTTTGCTTGGTTAGATACCGGTACTCATGAAAGCCTGCATGAAGCTTCTTCATTCGTACAAACTATTGAACATGTGCAGGGCTTAAAAGTGGCTTGCCTAGAAGAAATTGCATGGCGTCAAGGCTGGTTAAGTGATGCTCAAATTGAACAATTAGGAAAGCCAATGCTGAAAAATGATTATGGCAAGTATCTAATGTCACTAATACAAGGAAAGTAATCCTATGAAAATTATGATTACCGGTTGTAATGGTCAAGTCGGTAGAAGTCTTGTAAAGCAGTTAACAGGAAAAGCAGAATTGTTAGCGGTAGATTATCAAGATCTTGATATTACCCAACAGCAAGCTGTAATGCAGAGCGTCACTAAGTTTAAGCCTGACTTTATTATCAATGCAGCAGCACATACTGCGGTTGATAAAGCAGAGCAAGAAATAGAAGCCTCTTATGCTATAAATCGTGACGGGCCTAAATACCTAGCAGAAGCAGCACAGCAATGTGATGCAGTGATGCTACATATCTCCACTGATTATGTGTTTGATGGTGAGGGTTCTCAGGCTTATAACGAGAGTGATCTTACTGGACCACAAGGTGTTTATGGCGAGAGTAAGTTAGCAGGTGAACAAGCTGTTGCACAAGCGTGTGATAAACATCTAATTCTCCGTACCGCTTGGGTTTTTGGTGAACAAGGTAATAACTTTGTTAAAACCATGCTGCGTTTAGCTGAAAGTAGAGATGAACTAAACATTGTTGATGACCAGTTTGGTGGTCCAACTTATGCTAGTGATATCGCAGCTGCACTGATTAAGATGGCAGAAAAAGTTAATTCTGGTGCTGAAGTTGACTGGGGTATATATCATTTCTCTGGCATGCCTTACGCAAGCTGGTTTGATTTTGCTAAAGCTATTTTTTCAGCAGCAGAAAACCAAGGTGTTTTAGAAAAACAACCAACGGTTTCAGCTATCCCTACATCTGCATACCCAACACCAGCAAAGCGTCCTGCCAATTCACGTATGAATTGCAGCAAAATCTCACAGCAGTTTGGTATTCAGCCAAGTGACTGGCAACAAGCCTTACAAAATATTGCAGCTTATAAGTAAGTATTATGAAAGTTATCGATACTAATATCCCAGATGTAAAGATCATTGAACCAACTGTGTTTGGTGATGAGCGTGGTTTCTTTATGGAAACTTGGCAGCAAGAGAAGTTTGAAGAACTGGTAACGGGTAAACCAACTCAGTTTGTACAAGATAACCATTCAAAATCGAAACAAGGCATCTTACGAGGACTGCATTACCAAACTGAAAAAACACAAGGCAAGTTAGTGCGTGTTGTTTCTGGTGAGGTGTTTGACGTCGCTGTAGATATTCGCAAAGACTCAGCTACTTTTGGTGAATGGGTCGGGGTGTATTTATCTGCAGAAAACAAGCGGCAGCTATGGGTTCCTGAGGGTTTTGCTCATGGTTTTTATGTAACCAGTAAAGAAGCTGAGTTTGTTTATAAATGTACGGATTATTACAACCCAGCGGCTGAAGTATCAATTGCATGGGATGACGAAATATTAGATATTGAATGGCCATTAAAAGAAAATCCGAAATTATCGAAAAAGGACAGCCAAGCTTTATCATTATTAAGCATTAAAAAAATATTAAATGGGACACGTTAATACTTCACGTTTTTATTATTCAGGAAATAAAAAGTAACTTGTATAAACTGCCAAATAATAGAAATTTAAAGCTTTCTTATGCTATTAATGAGAAATATAATGGAAAAACAAATTGTAGTAGTCCTTGGTATGCACCGGAGCGGAACTAGCCTGATTACTAAAGGTTTAGAGAGCCTTGGTGTTGAACTAAGTGAATCTATGATTCCCCAAGCTAATGATAATGTAAAAGGCTTTTGGGAAGATGCCGACATATTGGATTTTAATGAAAGGTTACTAAATACCTTTGGTAGCTATTGGTACACTACTCGACCTTTCAAAATTTCTGATATTAATAGCAACCAGTTAAATGATTTAATATCTGAAGCATATGAACTAATTAGCTTAAAGCTAGAAAAGCATGACGTTTGGGGGTTTAAAGATCCCAGAACATGTGTGTTATTGGATTTTTGGAACTTAGTTTTTCAGAAGTTATCATCTGTTGAAGTTAAATATTTAGTCTGTTTGCGCAACCCAGTAGAAGTTGCTGGATCTCTTCAAAAGCGAGATGCCATACTAGAGCATCATGCATACTATCTTTGGCTATATTATGTGACTCGATCTTTATCTTGTTTAAATAGTGGCGCTAAAAGTTACATCGTGGATTACAATGAAATTATCTCTGATCCAGTATCGACGTTGGTAAATATTGCATCAAACTTGTCGCTTGATATTGACAAGCCGAAGTTTGACTATTTTTGTCAGGAATATCTGGACATTAGCTTACGTCACAACGTATTTGATGAGTGCAATGACTTAAGCCCTGTCTCTCAATTTATATATGACTTTTATAACGACCTTAGAGCTGATGCTAGCTTGGTTGATGCTGTATCTATCATAGAAAAGTATAATTTAGAGTTTTCAGTTTATCTTGAAAAAGAAATTGATTATTTTCATAAAGAGCAACTATTAATATCAAGTAAATTGATTAGAAATCAAAAAAACAAACTCGATAGAGATGAATATGATTTTAGAAAAGAGATAGATAGACTTACAACAGAAAATCAAGCAATACTAGATGATCTAAATAGTGTACTCAATAGTTTTTCATGGAAGGTTACAAGGCCAATACGCTTACTTTCTACACCGAAAGCTTATCTTCCTGCATTAAAGTTAAAGCTCAAAGAAAGTCCATTCGAGCCAGTATTGAGAAAGTTCTACTATGGTTATTTAAATTCTAAACGATTTATCGCAACAATTCCTTATTCTGGGCAAAACTTGTCAGCGATACAGAGCATGTCTTTGAAAAGGGCTGATATCTTGTGCTCCGAACAGCATGTTCGCTCTATAACTCATAAAACTCCGCACGAAGCATTGCCAGAAATAGACCTAACGATTGTTACATATAATAATGGGCAGTGGCTTGATAAATTCTTAGGAAGCCTACTATCACAAAATTATCCAGTACATAAACTTAATCTGCACTTTGTAGATAATGGCTCTACAAATAATACCTTTGAGCAATTGTTAGATGCAAAGGAAAAGCTAGGAGGTCAGTTTGCAGGTTTCTCTGTGTATCAAAGAGAAAATTTGGGTTTTGGTGCTGGTCATGATTATGCGGTCAGTCAATCTACTAATGAGCTTTTCTTAGTAACTAATATTGATTTAGAGTTTGCACCCGAGTCAATTGAAACGGTAGTCGTAAATGCACTCTCTGATGATGAGAAAATAGCATCATGGGAGCTTAAACAGCTACCTTATGAACACCCTAAATATTATGATCCTGTTACATTTGAAACTAATTGGTCTTCACATGCCTGTATTTTAATTAGGCGTTCCGCATATGTAGAGGTCGGTGGGTATGAAGAACGAATATTCATGTATGGTGAAGATGTTGAATTATCTTATCGTTTCCGATCATATGGATATTCATTGAAATATGTGCCTTCTGCATTTGTATACCATTATACTTATGATGAGGTGAACCAAGTTAAACCTATACAGTTCTCAGGTAGCACACTTGCAAATGCATATCTGCGTTTAAGATATGGTAACACCATTGATAAGTTAGTAGGGCTGGCACTACAGTTTGCTTTACTAGTGAGAGGCGGGGGCTTCGAGGGCAGCCGTAAACTGGTGCTAAATAATCTAAAGTTGATATTCAAGAATGCGAGTTATTTTGTGTCTACAGCAAATAAAAATTCGCGAGTTAACTTTCCGTTCAGATATTTTGATTACGAACTGATTAGAGATGGTGCTTTTTATGAGGTAAGTACTCCGATAAACACACACGAGCAACCTTTAGTGACAATTATTACACGTACCTATCAGGGACGAGAGTTTTGGCTAAAAGAATGCATGGCTTCTGTCATTAACCAAACTTACTCAAATATTCAGCATATAATCGTTGAAGATGGTGGCGATACTCATAGCTCCCTTGTTTCTAAAGCCAAGCAATCCTATAGCTCAGACTATAATGTTGAGTTTTATGGTTTTGAAAAGAAGGGTCGATCGTATACTGGTAACCAGGGTTTGGCTAGAGCGCAAGGGCAGTATTGCTTATTTTTGGATGACGATGATCTGATTTTTCCTGATCATGTAGAGGTGCTGGTTAATGAACTAATAAGTACCCCTGATGCCTCAGCTGTGTATTCACTAGCTTGGGATGTTCACACAAAAGTGGATAAGGAAGCACAGCGTTATAAAGAATCTGTATTTGAAACTTTGCCATTGTTTTATCAGGAATTTGATTACTTAACTCTTTTGGATCATAACTATATCCCAATTCAGTCAATCCTATTTGAGAGAGCTCTATACGAACAGCATGGTGGTTTTGAAGAGGACATGGATCAGTTGGAAGATTGGAATCTTTGGACGCGCTATGCCTCTGGTACGCAGTTTAAGTTTGTAGAGAAAACAACATCTCTTTTTAGAACTCCGGCAGACCAGGCAGAGCGCCTTCGCAGAGCGAGTGCTCTGAATGAAGCGTTTTCAGATGCAGTGAAGAGGCAATCATGACTAAGTTATCAGAACATCTAAATACTCGGGATAATAATTTTAATCTCATCCGAATGTTAGCTGCGCTAGCTGTGATTTTTAGCCATAGCTTTATTCTAGCAAACGGACCTAAAAATGGGGCTGACCCTCTAGCTAGTTTTATTGGTATGCCTGTCTCAGGCTTAGCCGTTAATATTTTTTTCATCACTAGTGGGATGTTAGTTACCAAAAGTTTGCTCGATAGAGATAGTGTAGTATATTTTCTAGTCGCTCGTGCTTTGAGAATATTTCCCGGCCTAATTGTTGCGGTTCTTTTTTCTGCTTTTATTGTAGGAAGTATCGCAACAAAACTTAACTTGCAAGATTACTTACTTCACAGTGATACACTTTCATTTGTTAGTCGAAATATCTGGCTATTTGATAATGTAATTCAATATTCTTTACCTGCTGTTTTTGACAACATTCCATATAAGCATGCTGTCAATGGTTCTTTGTGGACGTTACCTTGGGAAATATACGCATATGCATCAATACTGATAGTTTATATTGTGGCAAGACAGTATAAACAGTTAGTGCTATATATTGTGGCTCTATTTCTTTTTTCTCTTAATGTTAATAATGCATATGGTTTTTTTGATGTTGAACTACTTCATCCAGTTTATTTAAAATTGTTAGTGATGTTTTATACGGGTGTAATATTCTATCTTTTGAAAGATTGGGTGATTGTATCTTGGCCTGTTCTTTTTATTAGTGTTATCCTGTGCTTTATTATTTCAGATTATAAAATTTATAAGGTAATTTCTCCATTTTTTTTAACGTACTGGACGATTTGTTTTGCCTACCTAATTAAAGGTTGGGTCCTTAGATATAATCGGCTTGGGGATCTGTCATACGGTGCATATATATATGCATTCCCGATTCAACAGATCCTTGTATATTTCTTTTCCCCTACGGGGTGGGATCTTTTCTTTGCGTCAACAGCTACTACGTTAGTCTTTGCATACTTTTCATGGAATGTTATTGAGAAGAGATGTATGAAGTATAGAGACAGTTGTATTGAACTGATAAGTGAGTATTGGGCTCCATTGTCTGACTATTTTTGTCGTATTAAAAGGAAAAATAATGCGCGTTGAATCACTTACTTTCTTTAGATTTTTAGCCGCCTGTTTAGTTGTTGTTTTCCGCTATGGCCATGGAACATATTTTAAGGATGTGCTTGGAAAGTTTGGAAGTATTTGTAAACCTCCCTTAAACTAGTGGCATACCATTTTAGAGATCTTCGGCTTAGACTGAGCATAGAAGGAGAACTCGCGATGAAAAAAGCACGTTACTCAGAAACACAAATTGTCAAAATCTTAAAAGAAGTGGAAGTTGGTCGTAAGGTCAATGAAGTGTGCCGTGAATACGGCATTTCAGATGCCACCTACTACAACTGGAAAGCAAAATACGGTGGGATGGAAGCCTCTGAAGTCAAACGCCTTAAAGACTTAGAAGAGGAGAATCGTCGCTTGAAAGCCATGTTTGCTGAGTTGAGCTTAGAGCATCGAATTCTCAAAGACATCGTAGAAAAAAAGCTGTAAAGCCAGCGATAAGACGCGAACTGGTTGAGTATGCCAGACAACGGCACAATGCCAGTTTACGTCTTGCTTGTCGCGCAGTTGGCATTAGTGATTCTGTTTATCGATACCAGCCTAAAACGAATAACGATCATGAAGTGATTGTTGAACTGCAAAAAGCGGTTGAGCGTTATCCAGCCTACGGTTTTAGCAAGTTG